>NZ_JBNZCE010000040.1:0-55291 GCF_050589265.1 Actinoplanes sp. G11-F43 | reverse complement strand
CCCCCCAACGGGCCACACGAACACCGAGCCGGCGTCAGGCGTTGACGGTCTGGCGGGTCAGCTGGGCGGGCAGGCGCGGGGCCAGGAAGCGGTCCACGCTGTAGCGGCCGGCGCCCAGCGCGGCGAACAGCAGGGCGGCCGCGCCCAGGGTGGCGACCAGTTCGAAGCCGCCGTCACCGACGAAGACGCCGTTGGTGGCGTGCACGATCAGGAACGCGCCGAGCATGTTCACGAACAGCAGCAGCGAGACCAGCGGCACGGCGACCCCGGCGACCAGGGCGATCCCGCCGGCCAGCTCGACGATCGCGGCGAACCAGGCGCTCACCGTGGGCAGCGGGACACCCATCTGGTCGAAGGACGCGCCGGTGCCCACCAGGCCCCATTCGTTGAACTTCTGCCAACCGTGGGCGATGAAGACCACGCCGACGACGACGCGGGCGATCAGCAGGGCTACGTCACGGGGGATGCTGTTGGTCACGAATCCGTCCTTCACAGTCGATAGTTGAAGTGACAACTATTGCGACGGGATTCGCTTGTGGCAACAACAATTGAAGTTTCAACCGTATGGGGGATGTCACACCGGGTCGTAGCGGCGGTAGATCTCAGCCCGCCCGTTCCCCGGATCGAGCTTGCGCAACAGCGCGTCACTGATCGACCCCAGCTGGGCCAGCTGCTCCGGGGTCAGCACATCCACCACGTACTCACGAACGGTGTCGACGTGCCCTGGCGCACTCTCCTGGACCTTGGCCCAGCCCGCCTCGGTCAACCGGGCATTGGTCGCCCGGCGATCCTGGGGACAGGGGAAACGGTCCACCAGGCCACGGGCCTCCAGCCGCTGCACCACGTGCGAGAGCCGGGCCAGCGTCGCCGCGGTGCGCTCGGCCAGCGCGGTCATCCGCAGCGTGTGATCCTCGACCTCGGACAGTTGCGCCAGCACGTAGTAGTCGAAGTGGGTCAGCTGGGCGTCACGGCGCAACTGGCTGTCGAGAACGCCCGGGAGCAGTTCGACCACACCGATGAAGCGCACCCATGCCGCCAGCTGCTCGGAAGATAGCCATGGGGTGTTCACGCCGCGATTCTCCCAACTCAGATCGGCGCGCTCGCGGCCGATGGGGGACTCGATGAAGATAGCCGTCCCGTCCCGCGCCGTGACCGAGGCCGTCTCGGACCCCGCACGGCTCGCCGCGGTGGCCGCGACCGGGCTGATCGACCTGCCCAGCTCGCCGGTTCTGGACCGGATCACCGCGCTGGCGTCCCGTCTGGTCGGCGGCCGGGTGACCCTGGTGTCTCTTGTCGAACAGGACCGGCAGTGCTTCGTCAGCAGCGGGGGACCGGGCGCCACGGCGGAGGTCCGGGAGACCCCGCTGACCCACTCGTACTGCAAATACGTGGTGCAGAGCGGCCGGACCCTGGTGGTTCCGGACGCCCGCGAACACCCGCTGCTGCGCGACAGCCCGGCGATCGCCGACTACCAGGCGATCTCCTACCTGGGGGTGCCGCTGCGGTCGCCGGACGGGCACATCCTCGGCACCCTGTGCGCGGCCGGCACCGAACCGCAGCCGTGGACCGAGGGCGACGTCGCCGCGATGGAGGACCTGGCCGTCGCGGCCACCGCCGAGATCGCCGCCCGGATCAGCGCGCACGAGGCGTCCCGTGCCGCCGACCTGATCCAGCAGATCCTGGACAGCACCCTGGACGCGTTCCTCTCCACCGACCCGGCCGGGCTGGTCACCTCCTGGAACCGGGAGGCCGAGCGGATGTTCGGCTGGACCGAGGCGGAAGCCGTCGGCCGGGTCTTCAGCGAGCTGGTGATCGCCCCCGAGGACCGGGAGGCGTACCTGACATGGATGTCGCGGACCGGGGCGCAGACCGCGGCGGCCGGGCGGCGGATCGCGTTCCAGGCGATCCAGCGCGGCGGCGGCCGGCGGTTCCCGGTGGAGTTCTCGCTGACCGTGCTGAGCCAGCCGGGCGGGCCGGAAGCGTACATGTTCGTGCGGGACCTGACCGCGGCCCGGCACAACGAGCGGTTGCGCAGCCTGGAGTACTCGGTGGCCGACGCGCTGGCCACCGCGCCCAACGTCGAGCAGGCGACGGCGGCGGTGGTGGCGGCGGTGGGGGAGACCCTGCATTGGCCGTACGCCGAATATTGGCACCTGGACGCCGAAGGCGTTGATCTGGAACGTCTCGCGGTGTGGTCCCGGGACCCGGAGGTGACCGCCCGGATGACCGGCTTCAGCACCATCGTGCGCGGTCAGGGCGTGGTCGGCGAGGAGTGGGACGCGGGCACCGGGCGCTGGATCTCGGACGTGCCGAGCCACGGCGGGCAGCGCGCCGAGGCGGCCCGCCAGTCCGGTCTGCGCACCGCCGCCGCCGTCCCGGTCCGCAACGGCACCGACGTGGTCGGCGTGCTGGCCGTCTTCGACCGGCGCGACACCGAACTCGACCCGGACCTGATGGCCACCCTGGACACGGTGGCCGCCTGCATCGGGCAGTACGTGCACCGCCGGCACGCCGAGGAACTCGAACTCGAACTGAGCCGGGCCCGGCGCGAGTTCGACCGGATCGTGTCGAACCTGGCCGACTACCTGTTCACCGCCCGGGTCACCCCGGAGGGCGAGGTGCACCGGGTGTACGACAGCCCGAACGCCGGCGTCTTCGGCGGCCCCGTCCCGGACAGCGGCGACCTGATGTTCATGGCCGGCATGGTGCACCCCGACGACCAGGACTCGTTCCAGAGCTTCTTCGGCACCCTGATGTCCGAACAGCCGGCCGAGACGGAGTGCCGTTTCGTCGGCTTCGACGGGGTGACCCGCTGGCTGTGGTGCCGGGCCTTCCCACGCCGCGAGGACGGCTTCCTGCACATCGACGGTGTCGTCAGTGATGTCACCCAGCGTCATCACGACCACGCCCGGCTGCGCCAGCAGGCCGAACTGCTCGACCTCGCCCCGACCGCGGTGATCGTCCGCGATCTGGACGACCGGATCACCTGGTGGAACCGCGGGGCCGAGACCACCTACGGCTGGAGCGCCGAGGCCGCCGTCGGCTGCCCCACCCACCGGCTGCTCGACACCCGGTTCCCGGTGCTGCGCACCCTGGTCGACCGGGCGCTCACCGACGAGGGCGAGTGGCACGGCGAGCTGAGCCACCTGCGCAGCGACGGCAGCCGCATCATCGTGCTGTCCCATCAGGCGGTACAGCGGGACGAGGACGGTGCCCCGATGGCCATCCTCGAGGTCAACGTCGACGTCACCGCCCGCAAACAGGCCGAGCGTCAGCAGGCGGACAGTGAGCAGCGGCTGCGCACCCAGTTCGCGCTGGCCACCGTCGGCCAGGCCACGATCGGCATGAACGGGGTCTTCCAGCAGGTCAATCCGGCCCTGGCGAACATGCTCGGCCGGCAGGTCGGCGAGCTGGAGACGATGACCTTCGACGACATCACCCACCCCGACGAGCGGGCCGGCAACCAGCGCGCCGCCGCTTTGCTGTTCACCCAGGACCTGCCGATGGACCGCAGCCTGCGGATGCTGCACGCGGACGGCGGCATCGTCGACGCCGAGGTCGGCATGTCCCTGGTCCGCGACAGCGACGGCCAGCCGGTCGGCTTCATCGCCGTGATCCAGGACGTCACCGCCCGCCTGGCCGCCGAACGCGAACGCGACCTCGCCGACGCCCAGCTCGCCCAGCGCAACACCGAACTCCAGGACAGCAACATCCAGCTCGCCGCCGCCAACGCGATGAAGATGGACCTGATGGGGATGCTCTCGCACGAGATCGGGACACCCCTCAACACCATCACCGGGTACGCCGAACTCCTGCTCGGTGACAGCGACAACTTCGCCGGCCCGCAGCGCAAAGCGGTCGACGTGATCGCCCGGTCGGCCCGCAAGCTGGAACTGCTGCGCGCCGAGATCCTGACCATGTGCATCCTGGACGCCGGGCAGCTCAGCGTCGAACCCGAGCCGGTGGACGTCGCGCAGGCGCTCGCCGACGCGGTCGCCGGCCTGGAACTGACCGTCCCGGTCGACTGCCCGGCCGGGCTGACCGTGCTGGTGCACCCCAGCCACCTGCAGCAGATCGTCACCAATTACTGCACCAACGCCACCAAGTACGCCGGGGGCGCCACCGCCATCACCGTACGCCGGGACGGTGAGTTCGCCACCATCGCGGTGCACGACGACGGGCCGGGCATCCCCGAGGAACTGCGCCCGCAACTGTTCGACAGGTACACCCGCAACCCGGACACCAGCATGACCATCAAGGGGACCGGGCTGGGGCTCTACATCGTGCGCGGGCTGGCCGAGGCCAACCACGGCAGCGCGGGCTTCCGGCCCGGCGACCCCGGCGGCAGCACCTTCACGCTGACGCTGCCCACAGCCAATTGAGGACCACCGCCCGTACGGGCGGTGGTCCTCGATCGACTCCGGAGAATCAGTAGGGCCCCACCGTGAACGTCGAGCCGCTGCTGACGATGGACGGCTCGGCGTCCGAACCCACGCTCGTCGAGCCGTTCTTGACGACCGTCACCGTGTACGCCCCGTCCGGCACCGCCACCGACGGCGCCGCCGCACTGGTCACCGGGTTCAGCGAACCACCCGACAGATCCAGGGTGCAGATCAGCTCGGTGTCGGCGATCACCACGACGCCGGTGCACTCGGCCACACCCCGGTTGCCGGCCGCCACGTAGGCGCCGCGGACCAGGAAGACGTGCGCGTTGGCGCTGGTCGGGCCACCGTTGGCGTCGAACGTGAGCGACGAGAAACCGGCACCCACGATGTCCAGCGTGACGGTGCTGCCGCCGGGCGTCAGCGACGGGGTGACGGTGATGCCGTTGCTGTATTCGAACAGCACCGGCGACTCGTACGTGGTCGGGTCGTTGTCCGGGTCGGAGCTGACCACCGTACCGCCGGCGGCGTTGACGGTCAGGAACAGATTGCTCCCGGCGGCCCGCGGCCCGGTCGTCGCGGTGAAGCTGGAACCGTTCGCCGCCACCTTGATGTTGGTCAGCGGCGACCCGCCGATCGAGGCGGTGATCGGCGGCCCGCCCACCGTGGCCGACTGGAACCCGCTACCGGTCACCGTGACCGTCGTCCCGCCGCCGGCCGGGCTGGCCGCCGGGGTGACACCGGTGATTGTCGGCTTCTGGACCAGGTTGTACGTGGTCGACGCCAGCAGCGAACCGCCCGGCGTGTCGGTGTCGTACAGACAGACCGACCACTTCGCCGACGTCTGGCCACTCACCAGCGCCAGGCCGTCGGTGTTGACGGTGCTGGGACTGCCGTTCGAGTCGAGTTCCGGGTACGAGCGGGACGGCACCTTGAAGGCCACCTTCGTACCGGAGATGCGGGTCACGTCGTTGGGGCGTACGGTCACCGCGCCCGCGGTCAGGGTTCCGCCCGGTCCGGCCACGATCGGGGCGACCGGCTTCGACTGATTGGCGCAACTCCCGGACTGGAACTGGACCACCGGCACACTGCCGGCCGCGAACGTGTTCGGCGCCGAGGCCGGAACGGTGCCGACGAGCGTGTTCCCACCACCGCTCACGCCGAAGGAGCTGTTCAACGTCAGGGTCTGCGGGGCGGCGTACGCCGGGCCGGTGACACCGGCGACGGCCATAACGGTAGTGGCCGCGCACACCAGGCACTTTTTCATGTTTGCGAGCGTAGTGATCCAGTCACGGCCAGTCGCCGAAAACCCCGGAACCGGCCAGAGCCGTTGCGACGGCGGCCTCACAGTGCAACCGTGTCGTCGGGAAGACCGGAACACTACTGTCACTCTGATCCACCAGCAGCTCGATCTCGGTGCAGCCGTAGACGATCCCCTCCGCCCCCGCGTCGATCAGGCGCTGAATGACCTGCCGGTACGCCACACGCGACTCCGGTCTGACGATCCCCAGACACAACTCGTCGTAGATGACGTCGTTGACGATCCGCCGGCCGTCGGCGTCCGGGACCAGCACCCGCAGCCCGTGCGCGGCCATCCGGCCCCGATAGAACTCCTCGGACATGGTGAACCGGGTGCCCAGCAGGCCGACCGTCGCGATGCCCCGCCGTTTCACCGCCTCGGCCGTGGTGTCGCCCAGATGCAGCAGCGGAACGCCGATCGCCTGCTGGATGTCATCGGCCACCTTGTGCATCGTGTTCGTGCACAACACCACGAAGTCGGCGCCGGCCGCCTCCAGACTCCGCGCCGCCTCGCCCAGCAGCGCGCCCGCCTCATCCCACCGGCCCTCGGACTGGAGGGTCTCGATCTCCGCGAAGTCGACGGAATGGATGACGCAGCGCGCCGAATGCAACCCGCCCAGCCGTTCCGCGGTCAGTTCGTTGAGAATGCGGTAGTACTCGGCGGTCGACTGCCAGCTCATTCCGCCGAGCAGCCCGATGGTCTTCCCTCGTTCGATGGTCTTCCCTCGATTAAAGGACATAGGTGGCGATCATCTGCCCGAGCTGGCGGATATCCGAACTGGCCTTGAACTCCAGGCGCACCTTGCCGAGCCCGCTGAACCACAACTCCAACTCGGCGTCCCGGTCGAAATTACCGGCCGTCTCGATCGAGAACGCCTGAATCTTGTTGTACGGCAGAGAGGTGAAATCCACCTTCTTACCGGTCATCCCCTGAATGTTCGCCGCGATCAGCCGCTTGTTGGTGAACGCCACGAAATCCCGGGTGGTCTTGAACGCGTACAACAACTGCTCCCCGTTGATCAACAGGGGTGCGACCTGCTGGTACACCGATCCCGGGTCGACCGGGGTGAGCTTGAAGACAGACGGGCTGGAAAAATCGATCACGCCCCGATCGTAGATTCCGCCCGCCAGCCCGCGAGCCGCACGACCAGTTCCCGGTACTCCCGGCGCATCGGCAACTCCCATTCCACCCGGTCACCCCACAACCCGATCCCGCGCCGCTGCCAGGCCGGAACGGCACTGAAATTGACACCGCTCCGGTGCAGCAGTTCGTTCTTGCCCGCCGTGCTCAACCCGCTCAGCGCCTCGGTGGCCCGCTGCCTCGTCGCCCCGTCCTGCCGAAGCGTCCAGTAACACCAGCCGTGCAGCGCCGACCGCCCGGCGTCCGCCTGCCGCCACTGGAAGTAGTCGGCGACATCCTCGACGGTGGCCCCGATCCAGACCCGCGAGTCGAAATGACCCAGGATCCCGCTCTCCAGGGTGAACCCGGCACTGGCCAGCCCCGCCGACACGGAGACCAGCTTCTCCAGCTTGCGCCCGAACATCCAGAATCCAGGATCGAACAACAAGGAGATCTCATCACTGACGGTGTACGCGTACCGAGCCCCGCTGAGCGCTCCCACCAGAATCCACAGCCCGCCCCGACACACGAGCACCCTATCGGCGCCCGCCTCTCGGTCGCTAACCGCTCGGCCGCCTACCGCTCCCGTTCGCTGTTCAGTCTCTGCTGTTCCCGCCCCGGTCCCGGCCTGCTGCGCTGCCTCTCGCCGCTTCCGTTCGCTGTCCTGCCCGCCGCGTGTTCGGGTGTCGAGCGGGGCAGCGTGCGGCTGGGCGCGGCGGCTATCCTGGCCAGCCGGAGTGCCGCCCGATCGATGCCTCTCATGGAGGCGGGGGTCAGTTCTCGTCCAGCCAGGCGCTGTAACGCAGGCGCAGCGCCCGTTCGGTGCTGGCGACCGCTGCGACGAGGCCGATGACCACCGTGGACCAGACCGGCAGGTCGAGGGGTGAGGTGAAGGTGCCCCAGCGCTCGGCCACCGGCGGGATCCGGGACAGCGATTCGACGAGTGCCGGCAGCCCGAGCAGCAGGGCGACGAGGAGCAGGATGACCGAGACGACGCCGATCCAGCGGCTGAGGACCGGATGGTCCCGATCGAGGCGGGCACGTCGCCCCTCACCGGAGCGCGGGTCCGGGACGAGCTGCCGCTCCGTACCGTCGTCGGCGACGTAGTGACAGCGCCGCAAGCCGAACGTGGTGGTGGCCACCTCGATCGCGCCACCCTCGATCGGGAAGACGGCCGGAACCACCGACCGGGCGTATTGATAACCGTCCCGGTAGAGATGCGCCCCGGTCTCTCCCATATCGTTCTCGGAACGCATGTGCCGCACGTCGACGGCATACTCAGCCGGCCGCCCCGGGGCATCGGCAGGCAGATACATCAGCGATCGACTCAACGGCTGCCACCAGCGGAATCGTTTCAGCGGCCGACCGTTTCCGGCCCGCACCCGCTCGATCGCGCGGCGACGCCGCCACTGCTTGAACATCTCTCGCTCCAGGTTTCGGCTCGACCACAGGGACGGCGCGACCCATGAGAAACCATGTCCTAGGGACACGGTCAAGAGCGACCGGTCTGGTCCTGGCCGGCCTGTGCCTGCTACTGCCGTTCGTGACCGGTTCGTGCACCGCCCCGGAACAGCCCCGGATGCAGTGGAAGATCACCTGGACCGGCCTGGACCTCCTCGCCGGTGGCCGCCCGGACCTGGACTTCACCCAGGACTCGGACAAGGAACCGATGCGCCGCCTGGACGCCGAGGGCGTGCGGGACCTGCTGGGCACCCCGACACCACCCACCGTTCCACCGCAGCCGGTGGCGTGGCTGGCGGTGACGCTGATGCTGGCGTCACTGGCCGCGTCAGCGTCACCGTCCCGTATCTGGCGCCCGGCATTGACCGCGGGCTTCGCGGTAGCCGCCGCCATCGTCCTGGCCGGCGCCACCCTCCTGGCCCGATCCGCCGCGGTGGACACGGCGGCGACCTCTATCGGCCGCATCCCACCAGGCCGAGACCCACGAGCTTGGGAGCACTACAACCTGTTGAACGACTCCTTCTCCCTCGCATACGGCCATTGGCTCGCGATCCTGACCCTGTCCCTGGTAGCCATGGCCGCCCTCATCGACCTGATACGTCAGCGAGAACCCGGCTAGCACCCGGCACCCCCTCCGCGAAGTTGTTCGCCCGGCCGGTCGCCTGCCCGCCCGGCCGGTCGCCTGCCCGCCCGGCCGGTCGCCTGCCTGCCCGGCCGGTCGCCTGCCCGCCCGGCCGGTCGCCTGCCTGGCCGGTCGCCTGCCCAGCCCTTCGCTGGGGCGCGGCCATCTCGCGTCGTCACGGTGTTCGCCAGATGCACGGCAGGAAGGCGTAGACCAGGAACTCCACGGACGAGGACGTGGCCGTCGTCTTCGCCCAGTGCCGTGGCGACCTCGGGTGCCATTCCGGTGGCTACATCCTCACCGAGGGCCGCTCGGACAACAGCACGATCACGGTCGTCCAGTTCATCCACAACATGGCGTTCCACGGCCCGGACAACCTGGGTCGTCGATCCGGCCACAGTGATGGACATCCACGGTGTAACCCTCAGATCCTTTCGGAACCTTGATGCCGTCGACGCCCTCGACCGAAGACATCGCAGCCGGCGATTCGCCAATAGGCAGATCATCGGTGAACACGATTGTCCCAACCAGCCTGATCGCCGTTCACGCCAGTGATGCGGCCGCCCAGGAGAGGAGGCGGGCCAGGTGCGGATCGGCTTCCCCCGACATGATCTCCGGCCGACCGAGAACGATCTCGCCGCCCGTCCCGTCGATGGTTATCCACGTGCCCTCGGCCAGGGGACCGGCCGGAGAGTCGACACAACCGGTCGCCGTGTCGACGCGGAGCGAGGTGGCCCCGACGACGGCTGGGCGCCCCAGGGAACGGGCCACCACCGCGGCATGGCTGGTGGGACCGCCGACCGTGGTGACGATGCCGGCCGCTGCTGCCATGCCGTGAACGTCCAGCGGAGAGGTGTGTGGCCGGACCAGGATCACCGGCCCGGTGGTGGCCATCCGGGCGGCCTGGTCGGCGGTCACCGCGATCCGGCCGTCCGCCGCGCCCGGGCTGGCGCCGATCCCGCGCCCGACGATCGTGATGTCGCCGTCCAGCCGGATCCGTGGAATCCGGGCGGCGCGCAGTTGCCACGGCGTCACCCGGGTGAGTGCGGTTTCACGATCGGTGATCCCCTCGTCGGCGAGGTCGACAGCGGCCCGGACCGCCGCACGCCCGGACAGCCCGCCCGGCCGGACCTGAAGAAACCACAGTCGTCCGGATTCGTAGGTGAACTCGACATGGCAGACGTCCCGATAGTGCCGCTCCAGCCGGGACAGCGCCGCGAGCAGTGCCGCCCAGACCGCTGGCTCCCGGTCGGCCAGCTCAGCCAGTGGCCGGGTCGGGAACCGGCCGGAGACCACGTCCCCGCCCTGACTCCCGAAGAGCACATCCCCAAACGGGACGTTCGCGCCAGTGCTCGGATCACGGCTGAAGGCGACCCCGCTCCCGCTGTGGGAGTCACGATCACCGAGGACCATGACCTGCACGATCACCGCAGTGCCGAGATCATGGGGTATGTCGTGCAACTCCCGGTAGGCGACGGCCCGAGGGGTGTTCCAGGAGGCGAAAACCTCCCGCACGGCGCGCCGGACCAGGTCGGCGGAGTCAGCCGGGTCCGCCGAACAGTTCTGATCGTCGGGCGCAACGTGATCGTCGGGCCCAACGTGATCGTCGGGCCCAACGTGATCGTCGGGCCCAACGTGATCGTCGGGCCCAACGTGATCGTCGGGCCCAACGTGATCGTCGGGCACGGCGGTGGTTCCGGTCTCGTCTGTGGTCTCTGACTTAGGTGCGGTCTCAACTGGGGGCGCGGTGGTCACGTTTGCGGTGGTCACATTGAGGACGGTGTCCATCATGCCGGGCATGGAGACGGCCGCGCCGGACCGGACGGACACCAGCAGCGGTGGCGAGGGGTCGGTGGCCTGATCTCGGCCGGACTGCAACGTCGCGAGAGCAGCCGTCAGCTCGGCATCCAGGCTCTCCGGGAGCCGGCCGTCGCGAAGGAACGCGCGGCAAGCCTCGGTGGAGATCACAAAGCCGGCCGGGACCGGCAGGCCCAGGCTCATCAGGGTGATCAAGCCATCAGCCTTGGCCCCGATCAGGTCGAGTGCGGGCGGACCAGAGGCATCGGAACCGGCCGCGCCGGGGATCGGGGCCGGGATCAGCGGATGGATGAACCTCATCGCGGCATGCCCAACGTGACCAGCAGATCCTCGTGGAGCTGGAACCACACCGCGTGATACGACGTTGTGGTCTCGGCCAGGTGCTCCATCGCACCCGACTCTGCCCGCGCCAGCGCTGTCGCCAGCCGAGGGCGGTAGGAAACGAAGCGGGGCAGCGCGGTCGTCAGTGCCGAGCAGACCGGGACGGCCCGCCTGTCCAGGTCGGTGAAGCGGACGAGAATCCGGCCGTCATACGCGGAATCCTGGTGATCATTAGGCGAAGCCACCCCGTTCACCATGCGGAGATGCCAGGCCGAGCAGAGATCCAGAAGCTCGGGATTGAGGACCATGAACTGCTCGAACGCCTCGACCATAGAGGGGCGGGCGCCCGAGGCGGACAACTCCTCGGCGATCAGACGGGCATCCTCGGTCTTGCCCTCCTCGGTCAGGCCCCAGCCGCCGAACGGTCCGGGGACCTTCGTCACCAGGCCGTCGATCGCCAGGTCGATCAGCCGCGACTCCACCTCGCCAGGGAGGATCCCGGTGACGCCGGCGATCCGCTCCAGGTCGGTGTAGCCCATGCAGCGCAAGGTGTGCAGCACCAGAAGATCTGTCATGACGGGTCCCTCCCCGTGGAAGTGTCGGCCGGTGGGATGGCGACGGCGACGGCGTGGCCCGCACCCCGGCCCCGGGCGCGAGCCAGGACCCGGCCGGCGCGGACCCGGACGGCCGCCTCGGTGTCGTCGGCGATCGCCGCGCCGATGGCGGTGGCCAGTGCGGGCCCCTCGTCGAGGTCGACGTGGACCGGGGGAGCGGCGGCCGCCGGGAACGTCCGGCGCAGGCAGGCGGCGAGACCGGTGATCCGCAACCGGACCAGCGCACCGGTCTCGGTGGGGCTGTCGGTCACCACGGCGATCGTCACCCGCTCGCCCGGTGCCGCGGCACGAACCGCCTCCTCGGCAGCGCTGAGACGCGCGGCGCCCAGGACGACGACGATGCCGTCCTCCGGCTCCGGCCAGGGGTCGTCGCACAGCTCGGCGGCCTTGATGAAACCGAGATGGGGCGGATCCCAGGTGTCGGCCAGATCGAGCCCGGCCAGGTGACCGCAGGCCCGCGCCACGTCGAAGGGATCACCGAAGCCGGGAGCGGCCCCGGCCAGATGGTCGGCGCCGTGCAGCATGGTGAGGATCAGCTCGGCGACGCGCACCCGGCGAGCCGCTGACGGCGGACAGGACTCCAGCGACAGCGCGAGCATCAGCGCCTCGAGACGGGTCAGCTCACCGAGCACCGCCCGGCCGTTGTCGTCGTCGAAGACCCCGGTCACCGAGCCGGAGCGCAGCCGGGCCGTCGCCGCGTCGTCGGCAGCGAGTGGCAGGCGCTCCAGCCAGGTCCGCGCGAACGCCTCCGAGGCACTGGCGGCATCGGTGTGCAGGGCCTCGACGCTCCCGTGTGGGGCGTGTGGCCACGAGTCCAGCAGAACCGCCAGGTAGAGCGATCGCTTGCTCGGGAAGTTCGAATAGACGGCGCCCCGGGTCAGATCGACGCGCGATGCGATGCGGTCGATCTTCGCGTCGGCATAACCGTGCTCGGCGAACTCCGCTGCCGCCGCGCCCAGCACCGTCGCACGGGTGCGGGCCTGCTGCTGTGCTCGTGTCAGTCGGACCATGCCGGAAACGATACACCCAACATCTGGATGATAAGAACATCTGAAAATGGGTTGGCGAGGGTTCCGGCGGGCCGCTAACGTTGCCGCCATGTTCAAGGCGTTCGCGTTCTTCAGGATCCGCAGCAGCCGCTGACGGCGGCGCTACCTGCGGTTTTGCCCCGCCGTCTCGGTCCTGCCGGGCGGCCCACAAGGCTTCCCGGCTCATTTCGAGCTGCGGAGCTTCCCGATCATGTCTTTTGCGCACCTGCGTGCCGATAACGTCTCTGTCCGACTCGGAGCGCGTCTGGTCCTCGACCAGGTCTCCGTCACTGTTTCACCCGGCACCCGTCTCGCCGTCGTCGGCGAGAACGGCCGGGGCAAGACGACACTGCTGCACGTCCTGGCCGGACTGCTGATTCCTGACGAGGGGTCGGTGCACCGGTCCGGAACCATCGGGCTGGCGGCCCAGGCGCTGCAAGCCGCTCCCGGTGACACGGTGGGCACCCTCACCGACGCCGCCCTGGCCGACTCGCTGTCGGCCCTGGCGGACCTGGACGAAGCCACGCTGGCTCTGGCCGCCGGTCACCATCCCACGGGGGATCCCGGAGACGTGCCGGGCAGCGGCGGGTCGGCGGGGCGCCGTCAGGGCGTGATGGCCGGTGGTGGGATGGCGGGGGATGGGCTGGGCGGCGGTGGGCCGGTGGGGCGCCGTGAGGACGTGGTGGCCGCTGGTGGGACGACCGGGTGCCGCGATGTTGACGAGTGGTATGCGGCGGCGCTGGAGACCGTGACGCGGCTGGACGCCTGGGATGCCGAGCGCCGGGTCGACGTGGCACTGGAGGCGCTCGACGCCTGCACCGACCGGGATCGGGAGTTGCGGACGTTGTCGGTGGGGCAGAGGTACCGGGTTCGGTTGGCGTGCCTGCTCGGGGCGCACCACGACATCCTGCTGCTCGACGAGCCGACCAACCATCTCGATGCCGGTGGGCTGGCGTTCCTGACCGGCCGTCTCCGGGAGCATGCGGGTGGGCTGGCCGTGGTCAGCCACGACCGGCAGTTGTTGCGGGATGTCGCGCGGCAGTTCCTCGATCTGGATCCCAGTCAGGACGGGAGGGCGCGGGTGTATGCGGGCGGGTACGACGAATGGCAGGCCGGACGGCTGCGGGATCGGGCCTCCTGGGAGCAGGGCTATGCCGAACAGCGGGCCGAACACGTGCGGTTGTCGGCGGCGGTGGACCGGGCTCGGGCCCGGCTCACCACCGGATGGCGGCCGGACAAGGGGGTTGACAAGCACAAACGCCAGTCGCACACACCCGGGGTAGTGCAGGCGCTGAACCGGGAGAAGGAGGCGCTGGAGGCCCATCGGATCACGGTTCCGGCGCCGCCGCCGGCGCTGCGATGGCCGGAGCTGGACACCCGCAAGGGGGTGCCGTTGTTGAGCGCCGAGGGGGTACGCGTCCCGGGGCGCCTGGACACCCCGGTGACCCTCGCGCTCACCGGAGGAGACCGGCTGCTCGTGACCGGGGCCAACGGGACCGGTAAGTCCACGCTGCTCTCCGTGTTGGCGGGGTGTCTGGAACCGGGGTCCGGGTCGGTGCACCGGTCGGCGGAGACGCGGGTGGCGCTGGTCGCGCAGGAGGTCCCGGAATGGCCGGCCGACACCACCGCGCACCGTCTGCTCGCCGGGCGGGGCACGATGGGCCTGCTCGACGCCGAGGCGCTGCGTACGCCGGTGCGGTTGCTCTCTCAAGGGCAGCAACGAAGGCTGGACCTGGCGTTGCGGCTGGCGGAACGACCCGACCTGTTGATCTTCGATGAGCCGACGAATCACCTGTCGTCCGCGCTGGTCGACGAACTGACCGAGGCCCTGCTCGGCACCCCGGCGGCCGTGGTGATCGCCACCCACGACCGGCAGCTGCTCGCCGACCTGTCCACATGGCCCCGCCTGGAAGTAGGCCAGCCGATGACCGAGGGCTGAGAAGCGCGGACGGGCCGGCCCACTCGGCGACGAAACGGGGCCGGCCGGTGATGAGGAGCCGGATCAGTGCGCTGACGTGCGGTTCGGTGCTGGCGAAGGCGATCGGAAAGGGTGGGTCGGGGGACTGAGCAGTCCAGGATCCGGCCGTCGGAGGTTTCGCGAAGAAGGGGGACGGGGGAGCCGTACGAGTGGCAGGCGCGCCAGCGGACTTGACTGTGCCGTCGGTCAGCGACAGGGCTGTCACCTCGCCGTTCGGATAAGCGACGTCGGCGGTGTGGTCGTCGGCGTCCAAGTCGGTGGCGGGCCGGGCGGTCCGGGCGGTCGACGTCCCGGATGTAGTCACGGCTGCCCCGCCGGATCCGCAGTCGGTAACGGCTCCCGCCGTAAGGGAGCGGCGCGATCATCGGCCGCGCCGCGGAGAAGAGTGAACAGCGCGGAGAAGAGTGAACAGGCGGCCACCGGCCGGGCGGCCACGCGCTCACGAACCGGGACGGTCGGCCGATCAGGTGAGTGTGGGTGTCGGATTTCTCGAGCCGCTCGTCGACCGCCCGGTCCTGGCGGAGGCCTTCGCGCGCAGTCCGGTGCCGAAGGCCGTCACGAGCCTGACCCCCGGCGAGGCCGGCACGCTGGCCGAGGTCAACGAGGCCTTCTGTGCGCTGCTCGGGTACCGCCGTGATCAGCTGATCGGCCGTTCCTGGCGTGGGCTGGTGCCGGACGAGGACGTGCCCGCGGTGAACACGATCATCGCTTCGCTGGCCGGCGGCAAGGTCCGCGAGATCAGCATGGAGCGGGTGCTGTTGCGCAGTGACGGGACCCCGATCTGGGTACGCGCCCAGACGGTGCTGGTCAGCGACGGGGCCGGACGAGCGTACGCAGTCGGGGAGATCATCGACTGCAGCGGCCGGAAGGCGCTCGCCCAGAGTGAGGCCCGCTTCCGCACGATGATCGATTCATCGCCGATCGCGATGGCGGTGCTGGGGCCGGACGGTGACTGGCTGCGCTCGAACCCGGCGGTGTCGGCGCTGTTCGGCTACACCGGCCCGGAGCTGTCCTCGGCGCCGTTGCCGGCGTTGATCCACCCGGCGGAACGGGACCGGCTGATCGTCGCGCTGAACGAGCTGGTAGCCGCCGAGCGCGATGACTACCGGGAGCGGCGCCGGTTTCTGCACAAGGACGGTCAGGAGCTGACCTGCCTGCTCAACCTGACCGCGTTGCGGGGTGGCCCGGGGATCGCGGTGCAGATCCTGGCGCAGATCGTGGACGTGACCGCGGCCACCAACCGGGAGACCGAGCGGTTGCGGGGCACGATCGCGGTGCAGCGGGAGATCGCGGCGGTGGCCCACGACCGTACGGCGATGCTGGGTTTGATCGTGGATCGGGTGTTGCCGGTGTTGCCCGCCGGGGAGTGGGCGCGGGTGCGGCCGGCCGGGGAGCCGGTCACGCCGGACGACGGTGGCACGCTCTCGTTGTTGTCCGCGCCGATGCGGGCGCCCGGCGGTGTGGCGGCCGGGGTGCTGATGGTGGGCAGCAGCCGGGCGGGAGCGTTCACCGAATCCGATGAACAGCAGCTCACGCTGCTCGCCGACACGCTCGGCGCGGCTTTGCGGCACGCCGACGACATCGCGGCCCGCGATGAATCGCTGGAACGCTCGAACTCCGCGCTGCGCTCGCTGGAACGGGAGCGGGCCGCGGTGATGACCGCTCTGCACCAGCTGGCCCGCAGTGAGCGGCAGTTCGCCGAGGTGTTCGATCACAGCCCGATCGCCAAGATCGTGGTCGGGGTGCACGGCAACGACCGCGGCCGGATCCTGATGGCCAATCCGGCGTTCTGCCGGCTGCTCGATTACACACCTTCGGAGACGGTCGCGCTGCGGCTGTGGGACATCACCACCCGGCCGCCGGAGGAGCTGGAGCAGGCGCTGGAGGTCCTGGAGAGCGGAACCCAGACCCGGGGTGTACGGGAGTCGGTGCTGGTGCGGCGGGACGGCACCCACCTGTCGGCGATGTCGGCGACCTCGGTGATCACCGACGACGACGGGGTGACCGGCGCGGTCATCCAGTTGCTCGACATGACCGCCGAGCGGGAGGCGCGGGCCGCGGCGGACCGGCAGTTGCAGCGGCTGCGGCACACTCTCGCGGTCCAGCGTGAGGTCCTGGCGGTGGCCGCCGACCGGGACGCCACGGTCCGGGTGGTCACCGAACGTGCCGTCGACCTGTTCGCGGCGGCCGAGGGCGCGGCGGTCGAACTGGTCGACGGCGCGGATCTCGTCGACGTCGCCACCGCGGGCGGCCTGCGGACCGGAGGCGGCGGCCGTACGCCGTTGGCCGGTTCCGCCTCCGGCCGCGCCCTGCTCGCCGACACCGTGGTGCAGTGGCAGAACGACGCCGGCTCGATGCTGATCGCCCCACTGCACCTGGGCACGGTCGGCATCGGTGTGCTGAAGGTGGCCTCGTCCCGGCCGGGCGCCTTCGACGACGCCGACGAACAGCAGCTGGCACTGCTCGCCGACAGTCTCAGCTCGGCGATGCGGCACGCCGACGACACCGCCCAGCGCACCCGGGCCCTGGCCGAGCTGGAGGTGAGCGAGAACCGGTTCCGGCTGACCTTCGACAACTCGCCGCTGGGGATCGCCCTGTCTAGCCTGCGACCCGGCGAGACCGGCCGCTACCTGCAGGTCAACCCGGCGATGACGGCGATCACCGGGTATTCGGCGGCGGAACTGACCGGGATGACCGCCGCCGACCTGGAGATCTCCGCCGAGTCCGGGCCGGAGCGCCGCTACCGGCACCGCGACGGCCACCCGATCGGGGTGTCGGTGCGCAGCGCGGTGGTGCACGGACCGGACGGCACCCCGTGGTATGTGGTGGACCAGGTCGAGGACGTCACCGCCCGGCGCGCCGCCGACGCCGAACTGCGCCGGCACGCCCGCACCCTGGAGCTGATCCCGGCCGCGGTGATCGTCCGCGAACTCGACGGGACGATCCGGTGGTGGAACCACGGCGCCACCGGCCTGTACGGGTGGCCGCTCGCCGCCGTCCAGGGCAAGATCACCCACCAGTTGCTGGCCACCGCGTTCCCGGACGGCATGACCGGCGACGACCATGCCGCGGTGATGCTGCGCGACGGCCGGTGGGAGGGGCAGATCGACCATCTGACCGCCGACGGCCGGACCGTCACCGTGCTCAGCCGGCAGGTCCTGCACCAGCCGGACGACGGCGGCCCGCAGATCCTGGAGATCAACACCGATGTGACGGCGGCCCGTGCCGCCGAACTCGCGCTGGCCGAGAGTGAACAGCGGTTCCGGGGCCAGTTCACCAACTCGGCCGTCGGGCAGGTCATCCAGGGCCTCGACGGGCACCTGCTGGCGGTGAACCCGGCGTACGCCGCGATGCTCGGCCGGACCATCGAGGAGATCACCCATCTCGACAACGCCGACCTGCTCCACCCGGACGACCAGATCGAGCACACCGGTCTGATGGCCGGGCTGTTCGCCGGAGAGGCCGACGCCTACACCCATCAGAGCCGGCTGCGGCACGCCGACGGTCGCTGGATCGACGCCGAAGCAACCGTTTCGCTGGTACGCGACAACGCCGACCGCCCCAAACATCTGATCGCCGTCGTCACCGACGTGTCCGGCCGCCGGGCCGCCGAACGCGCCCGGGACGACGCGGCCGTCGCCCTCGCCGACCGGGCCAGCGAGCTGGAGGCCGCCAACCAGCTCAAACTCGACATCATCGGGATGCTCGGCCACGAGATCGGCAACCCGCTGACCGCGATCCGGGGGCACGCCGAAGTGCTCGTCGACGACTGGCCGCGCCTCACCGACGAGCGCCGGGCGCGCGCCATCGACGCGATCTACCGGCAGGCCGGGCGGCTCGACGACATCGTCCAGGAGGTGCTGGCGATGGTCACCATCGAGTCCGGCACGATCCGGGCCGATCGGCAGGCGCTGTCGGTGCGTACCGAGATCGGCCGTGCCCTGTCCCTTCTCGACGCGAGCGTCCCGGTGCTGGGGGAGGACCGGCGGGTGGTCGCGCACCCCGGGCATCTCCAGCAGATCCTGGCCAACCTGCTGACCAACGCCGCCAAGTACGGCGGGGGCGCGACCGCGATCCGGATCGTCGCGGCCGGCCGGCGGATCCGGATCGCCGTCGAGGATCACGGACCGGGCGTTCCGGAGGAGTTCCGCGACTGGCTCTTCGACCGGCTCACCCGAGCCGACCGGGACGCGCGAAGCGTCAACGGCACCGGTCTCGGCCTCTACATCGTGCGCGGGCTGGCGCACGCCAATCACGGCGACATCCGCTACGAACCGAATCCAGCGGGTGGTTCCCGATTCGTCCTCGACCTCCAGGCCGCGACTGATCGATAGGCGTAGGTTGATGGGTGATCCCTTACCCGAGGAGGCCGCGCCAATGACGTTCCGTGACCAACCTCCGTTCCGGGCCGACCACGTCGGCAGCCTGTTGCGCCCGCCCCGGCTGTTGCGCGCCAGGGAGAGCCGGATCACCGCCGAGCAGTTACGGGCCGTTGAGGACGACGCCATTCGTGACGTGATCCGGATGCAGCAGGATATCGGCCTGCGCGCGGCCACCGACGGCGAATTCCGGCGCACCTCGTGGCACATGGACTTCATCTACCGGCTCGGCGGGATCCGTCCCACCGACGAGAAGATCCAGGTACATTTCCGCAACGAGAAAGGCGAGCTGGATTTCGAGTCGGCGGCGCTCGCGGTCGACGGTCCGATCACCCTCGGCGAGACGATCTTCGGGACCGACTTCGCGTTCCTGGCCGGTGAGGTGGCTCCCGGGACCACCGCGAAACTGACCATCCCGTCGCCGAGCATGGTCCACTACCGGGGTGGCCGGGCCGCCATCGATCCGGCGGTCTACCCCGACCAGGAGGTCTTCTGGTCCGATCTGAGCGCGGCGTACGCCGAGCAGATCGAGCGGGTGGCCGCGCTAGGGTGCCGCTACCTCCAGCTCGACGACACCAGCCTGGCCTATCTGAACGACCCCGCCCAGCGACAGCTGCTCACCGAGCGTGGCGACGACGCCGAGCATCAGCATCTGCGCTACATTCGCCAGATCAACGCCGCGATCGCCGGCCGGCCCGCCGGGCTGAACGTCACCACGCACATGTGCCGGGGCAATTTCCGGTCCTCCTGGGCGGCCGAGGGCGGCTACGATTTCGTCGCCGAGGCGCTGTTCAGCGAATTGGCGGTGGACGGTTTCTTCCTGGAGTACGACGACGACCGGTCCGGCGGTTTCGCCCCACTGCGGTTCGTGCCCCCGGGAAAGACCGTGGTGCTCGGCCTGGTCACCACCAAACGCGGCGAACTGGAGTCGAAGGACGATCTGAAACGCCGTATCGACGAGGCGGCCCGTTACGTCCCGCTCGACCAGCTCTGCCTCTCCCCGCAGTGCGGTTTCTCCTCCACGGTCGAGGGCAACACCCTCACCTACGACGAACAGGTCGCCAAACTCCGCCTGATCGCCGAGACCGCCGAGGAGGTCTGGGGATGAATCGGGCATCCGGCCAATCCGGCCTTCTCGTTCTACCGGGCGGGCCGAACACGCCGCGCTGAACCGGCGTCAGGACGCCTGGAGCATTTCGCTGTCGGCGAGCCAGACCTCGGCCAGAGTGGTGACCGGGATGCCCAGCACACCGGCCAGGCAGACCACGGTGCCGAAGGCGGGGGAGGGCAGCCGTCCGCCCTCGATCTTGCGCAGTGTCTCCGGGGAGATGCCGGCCTCGACCGCCACCTCGGCGAGGCCCCGGGTGCCCCGCGCCGACCGGAGCGCGGCGCCGAGGCGCTGGCCGGCGGCGATCTGTTCAGGGGTGAGCGGTGGGCGAACCATGGGAGGAGGATATCCTGCCGGACGCGGTGGTATAACTATACCGGTCTGGAGAGGAAGGAACCGTCGTGATCGAGTTGAAGTCCCCGGAGGAGATCGGGCGGATGGCCGTGACCGGCCATTTCGTCGGCGAGCTGCTCGGTGAGCTGAAGGGGATCGCCGACGTCGGCGTCAACCTGATGGACCTGGAGAAGTATGCCCGGCGCCGGATCAAGGAGCGCGGCGCCGAGTCCTGCTACTGGGACTACGAGCCGTCGTTCGGCCGCGGCCCGTTCCGCAACGTGCTGTGCCTGTCGGTCAACGACGCGGTGCTGCACGGGCTCCCGCACGACTACGTGCTGCGCGACGGCGACCTGCTCAGCGTCGACATGGCGGTCGGCATCGACGGCTGGGTCACCGACTCGGCGTTCTCGGTGGTTGTCGGCACGCCCGACCCGGCCGACCTGGTGCTGATCGAGTGCACCGAGGTCGCCCTGGAGGCCGGGATCGCCGCGGCGGTGGTCGGCGGCAAGCTGGGTGACATCTCGGCGGCGATCGGCGATGTGGCCCGGCGCTACGGGTACGGCATCAACGGCGAGTTCGGCGGCCACGGCCTGGGCCGGACCATGCACGAGGCCCCGCACATCCCCAACGACGGCCGGCCGAACCGGGGCATGAAGCTCCAGCCCGGCCTGACCATCGCGATCGAGCCGTGGTTCTGTGCCACCACTGACAAGATCAAGTTCGACAAGGACGGCTGGACCATCCGGTCCGCGAACGGCTGCCGCACCGCGCACTCCGAGCACACCGTGGCGATCACCGAGGCCGGGCCGCAGGTGCTGACGTACCGCCCGGGTCAGGCGACCGGCAAGGGCCGGTCGGCCGTCACCGGCGCGGCGTAGGCCGGTTCGTGTGGCGATTTCCGGCTCGATCCGAGCCGGAAATCGCCACAAGAACTGAGGCCTGGCTAGCGGTCGTCGCCGCTGCCGCCGAGGACGCCACGGGCCTGCCGGTCGGCTAGCTTCGCCACGTTCGTCGTCGCCACCTCGTCGAGGGTCAGCCCGAAATGGTCGGCGAGGATGGTGAGATACCAGAGGATGTCACCGAGTTCCTTCTTCAGGTCCTCGGTGTCCCACTGGGCGAAGTCGCCGCCCTTGTCGCGCACGATCTTCTTCGCCTTCTCGGCGAGCTCGCCCGTCTCGCCCACGAGGCCGAGCAGCAGGTGGAACACCTCGTTGCTCTTGTCGCGCGGGGCGGCGGTCCGCAGTGCCGCCCGCTGGTATTCGTTCATCTCCACGCGGAAGTCATACCAGGGCCGGTGAACAGTGGAATTCGCAGCCGGATAACCTATAAACCCGACGGGATATATGGTTTGCTGGTCCGAGGTTCGGCCCAAGGGAGTGTGCGATGCCAACTTGCTGTACCAAGCGGCCACTGAACACGGAGGCACCACGGTGACCAGCGCCGTCGTCCGTGATTCGGTCGCCGCCGAACGAACCGGACATGAGCCCGGCACTGTCGCGATCATCGGCGGAGGCGCCGCCGGTGTGCTCGCCGCGCGAGCGATATCGAGGAATTCCGCATGGCGGACAGTCGTCATCTCCCCGGAGAACCAGCTCGGCCGCGGTGTCGCCTACGGCCCCGCCGAGGAATGGCACCTGCTCAACTCCCGTGCCGCCGCGATGAGCGTCGATGCCGCCGATCCGCACCACCTGTCGCGCTGGTGCCACGAGCGCGGCATCGAGGCCGGCCCGGCGAGCTTCCTGCCCCGGCCGGTCTACGGCGACTATCTCGCCGACGCGGCCGGCCCCCGGTCGGCCCACCACCGGGCCACCGCGATTGCGGTACGCCGTGCGGGCGCCGGATACGTCATCAGCGACGACACGGACAGTGAGATCCGTGCCGAGCACCTGATCCTGGCCCTCGGCAACCCGCCCCCGAGTGTGCCCGCGGTGGTCACCGCGGAGGCCCGCAACGACGTCGCGTTCGTGGCCGACCCGTGGGCGCCCGGTGCGCTCGACGCGGTGCCCGCCGACCAGCCGGTCCTCCTGCTCGGCACCGGGCTGACCGCGATCGACGTCGCGCTCACACTCACCCGGGATCCGCGGCACGCGCCGATCGAGGCCCTGTCCCGCCGCGGCCTGCTGCCCCGGGCCCACCCGGCCGTCCCGGCGCCCGCCGTCCACCTCGACCTGCCCGAGTCGGCGACCCTCGCGCCGCTGATCCGCCGGTTGCGGCAGGCGGTCGCCGACGGCGCCCACTGGACCGCTGTCATCGATTTCGTACGCACCCGGGCCGACCGCCTCTGGGCCGGCCTCGACGCCGGGGCGCAGCAGCGGTTCCTGCGGCACGCCCAGCGCTACTGGGAGGTCCACCGGCACCGGATGGCCCCGCCGGTCGCGGCCCGCGTCACCGAACTCCGCGAGACCGGAGCCCTGCTGACCCGCTCCGGGCGGATCACCGCGATCGAGCCGGACCCGCGTGGCGGCCTGCTCGTGCACGTCGACGGGGAGGCCCCGAAGCGGTACGGCGCGGTGATCACCTGCACCGGTCCCGGCCCGCTGCCCGGCTCGGCCGGCCCGCTGCTGGCCGATCTGATCGCGGACGGACTGGTCCGCACCGGCCCGCACGGCCTCGGCATCGACACCGATCCGGACGGCCGGGCGGCACCGGGGCTCTGGCTGATCGGCCCGCTGCGCAAGGGCCACGTGTGGGAGTCGACGGCCATCCCGGAGATCCGCGCCCAGGCCGATCGTCTCGCCGCCGCCCTGCCACAGCCCGCGGTGTCCCATCAGCATGCCGCTGCCCCGTCTCACCCGCGGACCGCCACCGCATAGAACCGGGACGGTCCGTCCTCGTATCGCAGCAGCTCCCAGCCGGTCTCCGCGGTCGACACCCGGAGCACCGGCTCGGCGAGCGGCTCGTCATCGCGCAACCGTCTGCCGTGCCGGGCGGCCAGCACCGCCCGGCCGGACGGGTGGAACAGCACCAGCCGCCCGCCCGGCCGGGTGATCCGGGCCAGCTCCCGCAGACCGTTAGCCGGGTTCGGCAGGTGGTTGAGCAGCCCGGCAGCGAACACCGCGTCCACGCTCCGGCCCGGCAACGGCAGATGCCGGACGTCGGCGAGCATCAGGAATGCGCCGTTCTGCCGGGCCCGCACCGACGCCTCGGCCAGCATCTGCGGTGTGTGATCGGCGCCGAGCACCGTGCCGGCCGGCCCGACCGCGGCCCGCAACGCCGGCAGTGCGCGCCCGGTGCCACAGCCCACGTCCACGGCGGTGCCGCCCACCACCAGACCCGACTCGGCTATCGCGGACGCGTACGCGGGAAGGTCTGATCCGAATTTGACGTCCCAGGTGGCGGCGCGGGTGGCGAAGAACGCCCGGGACTCGGTCCGGTACCAGCGATCACCGGGCACCAGCACCGGATCCATGTGCCGGATCACCGGCCACTCCGGGTCGTGCAGATCCATCACCACGTGCGCGTCGTCGACGCGATGACCGGGCCCGGTGCGGACCCGGACCGCCAGGTCCCACCGCCCGGCCGTCGATCAGGACCAATCTTCCGTGGTACGGCAGGGCGCTCGCGAGATGATCGAGCACGAGAGACCAGCGATCCATGGACTCATCATGCATCTGCGGCGCCATCGGGGATAGAGAGCCGAATCTGCAAACGATCGAGGCTTCTTCCGCTCGCACCTGCGGGACAGTTAGAGTTTCCGGCGTGACGGTGTTTCGGATCGGTGAGGCCGCGGAACTGCTCGGTGTCAGTGCGGACACGGTGCGCCGCTGGATCGACGCGGGTCGCCTGCCCGCGGGCCGGGACGAGGGCGGCCACCGGGTGATCGACGGGCCCGAGCTGGCCGCGTTCGTGCGGGCCAAGGGCAACGACCCGGACGAGCGGTCGGACGAGGTGTCGGCGCGCAACCGGCTGCGGGGCATCGTGACCGCCGTGGTCAAGGACACCGTCATGGCTCAGGTCGACATCCAGTGCGGGCCGTTCCGGGTGGTGTCGCTGATGAGCCGGGAAGCCGTCGACGAGCTGGACCTCCAGGTCGGCTCGGTCGCCGTGGCAGTGATCAAATCGACCACGGTCGTCGTGGAGCTCGTCAAGGGGAGGACCAGTTGAAAAGATTCCGGCTGGCAGCGACAGGGCTGGCGGCTCTGCTGGCGCTCACCGCATGTGGTGACGAGCCGGCGGCCCCGTCGTCGATCAGTGTTTTCGCCGCCGCCTCACTCACCGAGTCGTTCACCACGATCGGTGAGAGTTTCGAGAGCGCCAACCCCGGCACCAAGGTCGTCTTCAACTTCGCGGGCAGCTCGGCCCTGGCCACCCAGATCAACGAGGGCGCACCCGCCGACGTGTTCGCCTCGGCCTCCCCGAAGAACATGGAATCCGTCGCCGGAGCCGGTTCCCCCACCACCTTTGTCAAGAACCAGCTGGTCATCGCGGTCGCCAAGGGCAACCCGAAGGGCGTCGCCGCCCTCGCCGACCTGACGAAGCCCGACCTCAAGGTGGCCCTCTGCGCCGAGGCGGTGCCCTGTGGCGCGGCCGCCAAGACGGCTCTGGAGGCGTCCTCCGTCAAGCTCACCCCGGTCACCCTGGAGCAGGACGTGAAGGCGGCCCTGTCCAAGGTCAAGCTGGGCGAGGTGGACGCGGCACTTGTCTACCGCACCGACGCCAAGGCGTCCGCGGCCGACGTGGACGCGGTCGAGTTCCCCGAGTCGGCGAAAGCGATCAACGACTACCCGATCGTGGTGCTGAAGAACGCCGCGAACCCGGCCGGCGCGCAGAAGTTCATCGACTACGTGCTCTCCGCCGACGGCGTCGAGGTCCTCACCGAAGCGGGATTCCAGGCCCCCTGATCATGAAAACGGCTCGTGTACCCGTACCTCTGCTGATTCCCGCGATTCTGGGTTTGATCTTCCTGGTCCTGCCCCTGGCCGGGTTGCTGGTGCGCACGCCGTGGGCGACCCTGCCGGCCCGGCTGGCCGAGCCCGGGGTCGTCGAAGCCCTCAAACTGTCCCTGCTCACCTCCACCCTGGCGACGGTGTTGTGCCTCTTCCTCGGGGTGCCGCTGGCATGGCTGCTGGCCCGGGTCGAGTTCCCGGGCCGGCGGCTGGTCCGCGCCCTGATCACCGTGCCGCTGGTGCTGCCACCGGTGGTCGGCGGCATCGCCCTGCTGCTCGCCCTCGGCCGCCGCGGCCTGGTCGGGCAGTGGCTCGACGAGACGTTCGGGATCACCCTGCCGTTCACCACCACCGGTGTGGTGATCGCCGAGTCGTTCGTGGCGCTGCCGTTCCTGGTGATCGCCGTCGAGGGTGCGCTGCGCGGCGCCGACAGCCGTTTCGAGGAGGCCGCCGCCACCCTAGGGGCCACCCGCTGGACCACATTCACCCATGTCACATTGCCGCTCGTCGCTCCCGGAATCGCGGCCGGCGCGGTGCTGTGCTGGGCGCGGGCACTCGGCGAATTCGGGGCCACCATCACCTTCGCCGGCAATTATCCGGGCATCACTCAGACCATGCCGCTCGCCGTCTATCAGACGATGGAGAGCGGCGATCTGGAGGGAGCGGTAGTGCTCAGCCTGATTCTGCTGGTCGTCTCGGTCGCCATTCTGGCCGGACTGCGCGACCGCTGGCTGACCGCGCCGTGACCCCGCTGCTCGACGCGCATCTGGTCGCCACCCGCGGCGCGTTCACCCTGGACATCAACCTGCGCATCGCGGCGGGCGAGACGGTCGCGCTTCTCGGTCCCAACGGCGCCGGGAAAACCACCGCATTGCGTACGCTGGCCGGCCTCACCGATCTGACCGGTGGTCACCTTCGTGTAGACGGAAAAGATCTGTCGGCCACACCGCCGGAGAAACGCCCGATCGGTGTGGTCTTCCAGGACTACCTGCTGTTCCCGCACCTGTCCGCCAGAGACAACGTCGCTTTCGGCCCGCGCCGCCACGGAATGGACCGCAAATCGGCGCACGCGATCGCCTCCCGCTGGCTGGAGCGTGTCGGCCTCGGCGAACACGGCGCCCGGAAACCGCGACAGCTGTCCGGTGGGCAGGCGCAGCGGGTGGCGCTGGCGCGCGCGCTGGCCGTCGACCCGCAGTTGCTGCTGCTGGACGAGCCGCTGGCCGCCCTGGACGCCCGCACCCGGCTGGAGACCCGCGGTGAGCTGCGGCATCACCTGGCCGACCATCCCGGCGCCACACTTCTCGTCACCCATGATCCGCTGGATGCCCTGGTACTGGCCGACCGCCTCGTCATCGTCGAGCAGGGGCGGGTGGTGCAGGAGGGGGACGCGGCGACCATCACGGCCCGCCCCCGCACCGACTACGTGGCGCGGCTCGTCGGCCTGAACCTGTACCGCGGCACCGGCGCCGGCCACACCGTGACAGTCGCCGACGGCTTCACCCTGACCAGCACCGACACGGTCTCGGGCGAGGCTTTTGTGGCTTTTTCCCCGTCGGCGGTGGCGCTGCACCCGGAGCAGCCGTCCGGCAGCCCCCGCAACACCTGGCCGGCCGTCCTGGCCGACATCCAACACCACGGAGACAATCTGCGGGTACGCCTGGACGGCCCGGTATCGGTAGCCGCCGACATCACCCCGGCCGCCGCCGCCCAACTGGACCTGTCCCCGGGCCGCCGCCTCTGGGTTGCCGTCAAAGCCACCGAGACCCGCGCCTATCCGATGTCCGGCCAGTAGAAGTCGTTCAGCCGTCCCACCTTCTCCAACTCCTCGCGCAGCAGGCCGGCGATCTCCCAGAGAACCACGGCGGCGCCGCGATCGCTCGGATCGTGGTCGATGCCCCAGCCGATCACACCCTCGACCAGCCAGTGCAGGGTGCCCGGGGGCTGTGGCTCGGTCAGGATGCGTACCAGGTCCGCGTACTGGTGGGGAATGATGATGCTCTGGCTGGCGCCCGACGCGAAGCTGCGCCTGACCTCGTCGAGGCTGACGGTGTCCTGGACGCGGCCACTGAGCAGTGCCGTGACGCTGTCGATCGGAGGCAAGGTCAGCATTTCCTCGAGCCGGTTCCGGAGCGGCTCGGGCAGATCCGCATACTTCACGATTTCTCACCAGGTGTGCCGTCCCAGGGGAGCGGCCGGGTGATCCGGTGCCACCACCAGCGGTCCGGGACCGGTCCGCTCCGTGCCGCCAGCGCCCGGCCCCCGTCGTCGACGGTGGCGTCGGTGAAGCGGCGGTCCAGAATCGCCAGCACCTGGTTGCCCTCCAGGCCGGTCAGTTCGTCGCGATACCCCAGGTGGTCACGGTAGTAGTCGGCCGGATACCAGCCGTCCGGCGGCCAGCCCCGCTCCAGCCGGGTCACCAGACTCTCCCAGGCGGCCAGCGCCCCGACGATCTCCCGATCCCCTCGTACGCGATCGGCGAGCGGTGTCGGCATCCGATACTCGGGGATGACCTCGGGAATCGGCATTATTGGAATCCCCGGAATCCCGTCGACGGCATATTCGGCAGCCGTGATGCGACACAGGACGAGATCCTTCTCTTCGTCCACTTCGTCGTCGTGGATGACCGCCCGTGTCCGTTTGCCGTCTGGCCCGACCAGCCAGAACGCGTCCGGCCACGATGGGGCGGACTGGTAGGCGACCGCGCTACCCAGTCGTCCGGCCAGGTCCGCGGCCATTACCTCGTATGAGGGCCGCTCACCGGCCTCGGGTGCGAGATAGATGTCCAGATGCTGACGCAGATCCCCGCCGAGCGGAGTGACGGTGCACAGAACCGGCGCCCGCCAATTCCGGTCAGCGACCCGATTGCCGCAGACGTCGACAGACTCCACCGGAACCGAATACACCCCGGCCAGCGCGACAGCGAGCCGCTCCTGATCCGGGTCGTCCCGCAGCCAGAGCAGACACATCCGACTTCACCTGATTCACAACATCGCCAGGGCCGGCCGGCCCTGAACCTTCGCAATGATCCCGTCATCCATCACCATCACGACAAGCCCCGTGACGGGCGAGACGATGATGACGTGGCCATCCATCATGTACGAGCCGACCCGCTCACCGAAGTCCTTTGCAGGCTGGAGTCGTAACTGGGATCGTTGACGACGATGAGCGGCCCGGTCATGTCGGCGCAGCGACTCAGCAGGTCGTCCTCGATGTCATCCATGTCGCGCGTTTCAAGATCGAACCGTTGCCAGTCGACGGGCGTGTGCCCGGCGATCCGGTCCGGGCTGAATCCGGTCGACCCGGGAAGGACCGCAGCCAGCAGAGCGATGGCGAAACCCAGTTCGGATGCCGGTACTGACGCTCATACCGGCTCACTTTCACCGCCACCCCGACACGTCCCGTTTCCGATCACTGTCCGGAAGCTCCTTCGGCTTCCTCGATGGCCGCACGAAGCATCTCGGCGATCCCGCGAAGAAAGACGGATGCGCCGCGGTCGGTCGGGTCCTGGTCCATATCCCAGTTGGCGTCGCCCGCTGCGAGCCGGAGCAGTGTTCCAGAAGGATGTGGCTCGGTCAGGATCGTCTCCAACGCGACAAGAGCCTGCCGCAGGAAGAAAGTCTCGAATCGTGCCGCCGACCGAAACTCCTCCCGGACCTCCTCCAAGGTCGAGGAGTCGTCGACATGTGCGCGGAATAGCGATCTTACCTTCTCCATCGGAGGACGTTCGGTCAACTCCATGGCGCGGGATCGGAACGGCTCAGGAAGGCAGGATATTTCCATTGATTCTCCTCGCTATCGCCGCCGGTAGGCTGTAATTCCTTCGTCGGTGGTGGCAAACCATACAGACTGCTCGTCCTCCTCGTCGAGGTTCCAGCTTCTTTCGCTGTCTAGGAAATTTTGTCGTTCCTCTAATGGAATCAGCATGATTTTGCCATCGCCTAGGGGGCCGTCGCTGAGATAGATCTCGATCCAGCCGCGATCGAGTAGTTTTTGTATGAGATTTCGGGCAAGATCTCGTTGGCTTTCACCAGTTTCCGGTTCGGTTTCATCGCTTACCTCGATTACGACTTGCCAAAGTCCCGTGTATTCTTCGTATCCGAGCCATAAGAGATTTTTTTCTAATTGATTCGGCACGTTGCTGTCGTTCTCTTCAGTCATGTTGTTCTCACGTTCTACGTGTCATCTACAATGAGACCCGGGTTTCCCTTCAACAGAATCCTATAAGCCCTCGATCTGCCGTCTGAAACCCGTAGGTATGGTCCTTGGTGGGAGGGGTCGTCAAAGTTGTCCCATCCCATTTCAAGAATGATCATCTGTCCTTTGGCCTTCGGATTCTCAAAGCAGATTCCGCCATGCGTAGGCATCTTGCTCGGGTCTCTCACGGTCCAATGATCGGGAATTGCGTCCAGTACATCGTCCGGGTCTGCCCCTTCCAGATGAGAGATGTCCGGGAACCGTTTGAGCCTTTCCTTCTCGGGGTTACCGCCGGAAGGGTCGATGGCGATGTGTGGGGCGTCGCCGGTGTGGAGGGGGCGGGGGCGGTTCAGGCCGTCCAACGTCAGGGCGTCCATGCGAACCACGTCGGGGGCCACGTCGCGGCCCGTGTTCGTGTAGAGCGGGGAATTCTCTCGGACCGATCTCGTCTGGGGGTCCAGGTAGAGGATCGTGCCGTTCTGGTTCACCGCTGTATGGACGTGGGTTCGGCCGGCCTGGTCCTGCGTAGTGATGAACGCGAACGAACCGTGGCCCGTGCCCAGCAGATGATGATGCAGGCGGCTCTCGGCCATCCGGATCTCGGTGCGGGCGTCGTCCGGAGACAGGTCGCCCACATCGGTGAGGCCTTCGAACTCCGCCCCGGTCGTACGCTCGATTCGTCGGGTGACGCCCTTCTCCGGGTCGATCGGGCTGGTGACGTCACCGCGGTGGTAGCCGTCGAACGTTCTCGGGGCGGAAACGCGCGGGCGGGCATGCATGTACGAGTCGTAGAACGACAACACATTGTCGCCGCAATTGTTCGATCTCGTCGGGTCGGCTTCCGGGCCGCCGTCGTTCTGCAGGCCGAACCAGTCGCCGTCGCGCGGATCCGCCAGACGGATCACATTGCCGTGCTCGTCACGGGGCATCGCCCGCTCCAGGTCGGTCTGGTGAATCCGCAACGGCGGGCGCAGGCCACCCCGCTCGTTATAGCGGCGAGTGGTGTCGACCGAACGCGGGCCGTCGTCGCCGGCCAACGCCGAACGGTCACCCGTCTCCACCGGTCCGGGCGTGGTGGCCGCCCACGTCTCGTTGACCCTCTCCCAATCCGCGCCGGTCAGTTCCACATCGCCGATCGGGCCGCCACGTTCGATGTCGGACGCCTGTTGCCGCAGCTCCTCCGCCTCGGCGTACATCCGGATGCGGTCCTGCTCGCGCCTCGCGGTCTCCGCCGGGTCACCCAGAGCACCATCGATTCGGTACGTCTGAGCCAGACCGTCCGCCTCGTCGATTCTCGCCCCGGCCTCGGTGCGCAGATCCCGCGCTTTCTGCTCGCGGATCTCGGTGTCGAAATTGCGGCGTTTGCTGTCGAGTTCGAAGTGGTAGTCGGCTTTCGCGCGCTGTTCGGCCTCCCGATCCATCGGCGGCGGCTGCGGGGCGGGCACGTCCGGGGTGGTGACCGCGAGTTCGACGTCGTTCTCCGGCGCCGGCCGAGGCGAGGGATCCAGCACCGACAATGGGTCGTTCGCGGGCTGGGACCGCATCGAATCCGGATCCAGCACCGACAGCGGGTCGAACCGCTCGGACTGCGGCGTGTCGTTTTCAGGCGACGGCGCGGTATTGACCGTCGGCGCCGGATCCGGTCGCGTCTCCACCGGCGGAATCGGGGCTGGCTGCGGGGTGACCGGCGGACCCGGGGCGGGTGGCGGCGGGGGCAATGGCGGCGGCGGAGGCAACGGGGCCGTCTGCTGCTGGAATCGGGCCTGCTGCTGTCGCTGCCACGCCAGCGGTGGAGGAGGCGGGGTCAAATACTGGCTGTAGTGCGAAGACGGCGTATTCGGCACCGACATCGGATTGCCCTGGCCATCGACCATCAGCGCGTTCAACTCGACGACATTGGAGTCGTTCGCGACACCGGTGTGACCGTAGAGGGTGCTGAACTGCGGATTGATGGCGGAGTGCGCCATGGTGGTGTGGTCGAAGAATTCGCCGGTCTGCGGGTCGACGAAGATGATGTCACCGTTGTGGTTGACGGCGTTCCAGGCGTGGGCGGAATTATTGTGCCAAATGTTGATGATGATCGCCGTGGATCCGTGACCACCCATTCGCAAGGTGTCGATGATCATCTGGAAACCGGCGTCGACGTCGGCTTTGATGTCGGCCTCGGGCCGGCCGGAGTTGGCGAACCATCGCGGCGTGACACTGGTGAAACCGCTACCGGTAGCCGTTTCGGCTCGGTGATGCCCCAGGTTCTCGCCCTTGAGGGCGTCGGGTGTGCCGAAGCCGTAGGTGTCCACGGTTCGCGGAGCGGACACGGTCGGGCGTCCGTGCACATACGTCTCCAGAAACGACAGCGAGCAGTCCAGGCAGTTGACGCCCCGGAGCGGGTCGGCGCTGGAACCGCCGTCGTTCATCAGCCGCAGATAGGGAAGACGGGGATCCGCAGCCCGCAGCGGCCGCCCGTTCTGGTCGTAGGGGAAAATCCGTTCCAGGTCTTCCTGGTGCATGGGGAGCGGTCTGCGGAGGCCACCCCATTTGAGGTACGGCCGTGTCGTCCGGATGTTGGGCGGGTTGGTGGTGCCGGTCAGCGCGGACTGGTCGTTGTGCCAGATGGGGCGGTCGGCGTATATGGACAGCGACTCGTCATTGGCGATCTGATGATCTGGCCCGACGAGATTGATCCTGTGTGGGCTTCGCAGATCGTTGATGGCCTGCGAGCGTTCCCGCTGAGCGTCCTGCTCCTTCTGCTGGTGATAGGCCTCCATAGCCCGGAAACGGTCCCGCTTGCTGAAGTTGAGCCGCAGTGACGCTCGGTGAGCTTCGTGCCGTGCCTCAGCCTGTTTCTGCTGGGCTTTTGCGATCTTGGCGTCCAGCGGCCGGAGCGTCCGATCCCAGATATCGTTCTCGACGGTCCGCTTGTTGCGCGTAGCCCGGCTGAGGTAATCCTGTTCGGCTTTTGCCTGCTCTGGAGTCCGGGTTATCAGGTTTGGTGCACGATGCGGGCCTGTGGGAGTGATTACATCGTTGGTGCGCGCGGGGTCTGGCGACGGCCCGGCGCTCGCCGGGTGTCTTGGAGTTTGCACGTTCCCATCGGGGCTCATGGGCGAGGGGCCGGATGGGGTCGGCGTGCCGGGGATTGACGGCGATTTTGCCGGAGCGTATCCCGGACCGGGACCGGGGTTGGCCGAGATCGGTGTGGAAGTGGTGGGGCCGGATGCCGTGGGGGCCGGTCCCGGCGAAGGAGCGCCGGTAGGTGCCGGGTTGTTCGGCGGTGTGGTGACGCTGGGGCCGGTGGGCGACATGGTGGTCGGGCCGGTGGGAGGGGCCGTCGGTGTGGCGGTGATCGGGGAGGGACCGCCGCCTGCGAGTGACACGTTCGGGTTGGGTGGTCCGCCCAAGGGCCCGTTGTTGCCGGTGCCGGGCGTGAACGCCACCGGTCCGCTGGTCGAGGTGCTGCCGGCAGGCGAGGTGTGTACGGGTGATGTCGATGACGGCATACCGGTGTTGCCGCTGGTCTGTGCCGGGGCTTCGGCCGGAGGTGCGACCGCCGAGAGAGTGACATCGTTCGTTGGTCGGCCGCCGTGGTCGAACGAGGGTTGCGGCGTCGAATTAGGACCTGGGTCCGAGGCGGAGGGCACGCTCGGCGAGGACGATGAAGAGGTCGAAAGGCCAGAGCCGCTGTCGGAGCCGGTGGGCGAGAGAGATGTCCCGGAGGCAGCGGACACGGTGGAGTGAGAGGCGCTGTCACCTGAGGAGGGCGAGCCGTGCGAGGAATACGAGGCCGGGGCGGATGACGTCCCAGCGGGAGAGGCGGACGACGGCGAACCGCTGCTGCTCGACGAGGAGGCCGGCGAACCCGCAGAGGCGGAGTCGCCCCCACCGGAGAGATCCAGCACCGGCGAGCCGCCACCCGTACCGGACGAGGATGTTGATGGTCCGGATGAAGCCGGAAGCGGGCCGCTGAGCTTTAGATCGCCTCCGTTGAGACTGGCGCCCAGGTCTTGGAAAGCGCTGTTGGTGTTGGACACCGACGTGCCGACGGCACCCGACGTGCCGGCTTTGGCCAGGTCCTCGAAGCTCGGGAACTGGCCGCTGACCGCCGATCCGCCCATCTCCCCGAGCACCTCGGCAGCGGCCCCACGGAAGATGCCGTTCTTCCCGCCCGCTCCGATCCCGGCGCCGGTGGCGGCCGCACCGCCGGCTGCGCCACCGAGCGCCGACATGCCCAGTTCGCTGAAGGAGAAGTCGCCGTGCCCGACCGCGTCCTGATACGCCTGCACGCTGAAGTTGGTGATCGCCTCTTCACGGGCCTCGTCCTTGGCTTCGCGGAGTGCGTTCCGGCCGAGGTTCTTGAGTCCGCTCCTGGTGGTGAGGTCCTTGGCGACCCGCTTGCCGGCGTCCTTGAGCCCCTGTTTGATCGTCTTCTTGGCGAGCTGGGCGACGAGCTTCTTGAAGATCTGCTGGATGGCGAAACGGGTGGCCGCGATGATGCCGGCGGCTGCGGGCGAGGCCGCGCCGAGCGTGAGTGCGACAGTGGCGGCCAGGCCGATCAGCTCGATGACGAAAAGGCCGACCTCGATCCAGGCCTCGAGTTTGGCGGCCTCGATGTCGCTGGCGCACTCCCACACCAGTTCGGCCATCGCGTCGGCGAAGGTGATCAGCGAATTGAGCGGCGCCTCGTTCCCGCCGGCGGCGACCTGGTTCCACGCGGCGATGAAGGCGTCGATCGTGGTGCCGCTGCCGCCGTAAGCGTCGATGATCTGCTGCGCGGCCGTCACGGCGTCGTCGCGGGGCGCGACCATGGCATCGGCCAGGGCGTACCACTGGTCGGCGAGATCCCAGGTCAGTTTCTCGTCGCCCTCCGGCCAGTCGAAGCCGACGGCCCATTCGAGGGCCTCGTATGCCCAGCCCGGGAGATCGAAGGGGGAGAAGTCGAGAGGATGAGGGATGGGACTCGGCAGGATCGTCATGGCCTCAGGTCCGGTACGCCTGCTGGATCGTGTCGCCCGCCCGGGCGTCCGCATTCATGTTGTCGTCGACCGTTGCGACCGCGGCCTCACCGATGCCCTCGACATAGCGGGCGATGTTGCCGAACGCCTCGGTGAACTGCTGGAGCAGCGGAGCATAGTTCTTCTGGAAGGCCGCGCCGATGTCATCGTTGCCCCACGGCCTGCCCTCGCTGGTCATGGCGATGTCAGCCACTGTGCTGTTGTTGATGCTGACCAGGTCAGCCCCTACCATCGACAGCTTCCGCCCGCCCGCGGCAGCACGTTGCGGATCGAGGTACAACTCACCGGTCACCGTCGTCACCCGCCTCGCGCATCACCCGGTCCTGACGGGCCAGCAAGCTGCCGAACTGGCCGTCGCGCATGAAACGGGCGGCGCCGGAGTCCGCGGGCAGGATCTCGCCGACGAGTTCCTGCACCTGGTCGGTGGTCTTGGCGACGGCCGCCTCGACGGTCCGCAGAATGGTGCGGGCCAGCTGATCCGGGTCGTGACGGCGGTAGACCTCATGATCCAGCTTGAGGTCGACGAGCTGGCCGCGGGGGCCGACGGTGGCACGGACGAGCCCGTCCGGGGACTCCTCCGTCACATTCATCGTCGACAGGCGTTCCTGCAGGTCGTCGAGGCCCAGCCGGAGGCGCTGGTACTGCGACACCACATCGTCGAAACGCGCGCGAAGTGGGTGGTTCGCGTCGCGGTCGGCCTGTCTGCTCACGGCTGTCTCCCCGAGGACTCGCGAATTGACTGAGTGAACGTACCAGCAGAAATCAACCCTGGCCCGCCCCCGGCTGGCGAGGGCTGAGGGCTCTAAGCTCGCACGGACGGACCGAAGGGGGCGGCCTGATGATCACCTTGGCCGAGGCACGCGACATCGCCGGTGGGTGGGCCCACCGGCAGTCGTTCCGGCGTGGCTACGAGTGCACGCCGCACGTCGACGAGCTGACGCTCGGGTTCGCGGTCTGGATGCGGTTGCCGCCACAGGTCAGGACCCAGCCCGGTGAGGACCTGACCACCATCATCGACCGGGAGACCGGCCGTCTGACCCAATGGCCGCCGGCGCCTTTCGACGAACTGGACCGGCTCTACACCGAGCGCCGTCCCGCCGTGATCGGCCCGCACCGGACCTCCGACCCCATCGCCGAGCTTCGCCGTGAGGCACACCGCCGGGTCAGCCCATCGGTGGCCGCACACGTCACCCTGGGCGGCCGTCTGTTCCGTGCCCGTGGCGCCAAAGGTGACCAGGAACTGGTGCACCACCCGCTGGTCGCCCAACTGCTGGAGGCGATCCCACCGCCCGCCCGCATCCGTGGTGCCGAACGGCACGCTGAACTGCTCGTCGTGTCCGATGTCCTTTATGCGGCCGACAAGACCCGCACCTCCGACGCTCTGGCGCCGCTCAGCCTCGACGAAGCCCGTGTGCTGCTGAGTCACGGGGGGTTCGAGACGTTCCACATCCGCGAGGAGGGTGATCCGCGCGGCGGCAAGCCGGCCCCGCCGTGTGCCACCTGCTCGGCGATCCTGGTGGAGCTGGGATTGATGCCGGCGTCGGACCGGGTCCACCGGGCCAACCACGTGATCCGGCGGCTCACCTCGGGCGACGATCCGCAACCGGGGCGATTCCCGGCCGAGGTGGCCTGGGAACTCGCCGCCCGGAACTGGGGCCGCTCGGAGCGGGCCGAGTGGTACCTGGCGTACCTGCAGGATCCCACCGACGCGGAGCATCCGGTCCGGGAGTTCCCGGCGGCGCGTGAGGCGTTCCTCCAGTTCCACGACACCGGGCCGGACCGCAACGGCCCCGGCCAGGCGCAACGCGTCCGATGGTTCCAGATCGGGTCGGGTTCGATCGCCGGCATGGGTGACCCATTGCACGACCTGAGCCGGGTCGTCGGCGCCCGGCTGTTCCCCCTCGGCACCGAGGGCTTCGACGAGGCGATCCTGGCGATCGACGAGCGGGGCCGTGTCTTCTCGCTCGACCAGGGCGGCGAGTGGTTCGTCGGGGAGACCCTCGACGAGGCGATCATCGCGCTGGTCATGGGCCTGCCGGCCGCCCGCATCCGTGACGACGGCACCTGGAGGAGTCAGCAGTGATCACCCGTGCGGAGGCCGACGCCATCGCGGCGACCTGGGCCCGTGCCTACACCCTCGCCGGCCGGGCGCGCGATGCCCGGGTCGAGGAGTTCGACCTCGGCTTCATCGTCCGGTTGACCGCGCCCGCCCCGACCGGGCCGGACTCGCCGCCGATCGAGAGCGGCGGTGGCGTCCAGGTGATCGACCGGGAGACCGGGCGGTTGTCCACGTGGCCGCCGGTGCCGTCGGAGAACGTGCAGCGGATGTACCGGGAACGGCGCGCCGACATCGTCGACCCGCCACGGACCGCCGATGCCGAGGTGCAACTGCGGCGCGAGATCCACCGGCGGGTGGCGCCGAGCATCGCCGCGCACGCGACAGTGGACGGGCGGGTCTACACCGCACGCGGCGCGAAGGGCGACCAGAAGCTCAACCATCACCGCCTGGTGCTGGAGCGGCTGGCCGAGCAGACTCCGCAGGAGAAAGTTCGCGGCCACGAACGGCACGCCGAACTGATCGCCTGCTCCGACGCCCTGCACGACGTGGATCGACGACGGGCAATAGACAGGCAGCCGCCGATCACGCTGGACGAGGCGCGGGTGCTGTTCCGGAACTCGCAATTCCAGACCTTCCAGATCCAGGGCCCCGGCGACCCGCGAGCCGGCAAACCCAACGACCCGTGTGAGACGTGCATCTATGCGCTGACTCAACTGGCCTTGTTGCCGTGGCACCTGACCGGCGCGCTGCACGGGTTCACGGCGCAGCCGAAGTTCAACCCGGATCCCTCCCGGTTCTCCGATGTGGTCGCTTCGGAATTGCTCGGCGGAGTTCCCATGACGGACCTACCAGAGGGCATCCTTGCCGAAATGGCACAAATAACTCTGGATGACGAGGTTCTGCCAGTTGTCGGCCAGCAGTACCAGCATGAGTCATTTCCGGCGTTGGCCGAGGCAGTGGGCCATACCGGGCCGGTCGTGGGCGCCCGCCGGGTTCCCGGTCTGGCACAGCGGTCGCGCCTTTTCGAGATCGATCCCACCGAGGCGCCGCATACCGCTGACCTGCTGCACGAGTTCGGCCAGGTGATCGGTGCGCGGCTGCTTCCGTTGGGCCGGGTGAACAACGAGTCGGTGCTGGCCATCGATGAGCACGGCCGGATCTTCGACCTGGATCAGGCTGGCGAGTGGTTCGTGGCCGACACCTACCTGGAGGCTCTGGAGATCCTGACGATGGGCGGCCGCACCTACCGAGTCCGCGACGACGGCACCTGGGGACCGGGCGCCGAGTCCGAAGAGTAGGGCCGTCGGTGGCCGAGGGTGAAAGTGCCGAAAGAGCGAGCATCGGTGAGCGTGGCGGGGGGAACAGGCCCCGGCCCCGGGCGATCCTATGGAGCGGGGTTCACCTCTGGGCGGGCCGGGGGAGTGGGGTTCGGGTTCGGCGGTGAGGCGAGTCTGGGGTTGCCCGGTGGTCGTGTCGTCGAGATTCTCGATGTGGGTGATCTGTCGGGGGTGCCGGTCTTCTTTCAGCCGGGATCGCCCAACACGCGGATCATGGGGCGGCTGTGGCATCCGGCGGCGGTGGCGGCCGGGGCTCGGTTGATCGCTGTCAGCCGTCCGGGGTATGACGGGTCGACCGCTGTCGTCGGGCGGCCGATGCTGTCGATGGCAGGGGCTGACATCGCTGACCTGGCCGATCTGCTCGGGATCGAGGAGTACGGGGTGGTCGGGTCGTCGGGTGGTGGGCCGTTCGCGGTTGCGGCAGCGGCTGCCGACCCCGAGCGGGTGCGTGCCCTCGCGGTGGTCGCCGGGGCCGGGCCGTGGCGGGAGATCGCTGACGCCTCGTTCGAGCCGGAGGAACGCGCGTGCCTGGCCCGGCTGGACGCCGGTGATCTCGCGGGCGCCCGGGACGGCATGCGCCACCTGATCGAGAACGTCTGGCAGGCTGACCTGCGGGCCCTCGACGGCCAGGCGCGGCTGCGAGCGTGGCTCGGTGATGATCCGCTGGCCGGTGACGAGACCTATCGTTCGATCATGGCGGATGCGATGCGCGCGGTGCTGGACGGCACCGAGGGCGCGATCTTCGACGCTCTCGCGATCGGTGCCGGATGGGACATCGATCTGGACAGGATCAGGGCTGAGACCAGGCTCTGGTACGGAGACGCCGACGAGGTGTGCCCGGTGACATATGGGCGCTGGTATGCCGACCGTATCGCCGCCGCCGAGATCGTCGTGCTGCCCGGCGCCGGCCATCTGGCGGTAGCCGACGCGCACCGGTCCGAGGTTCTGACGGCCGTGACCGGGGGTGTCTCCCGGCCACGGCCGTGAACGCGGGGCCGGCCGTGCGAAGGGCGGTGCTGGAAGGGCTGTCAGACGCGGCACTGCCAGGTGGTGGCGTTGTGGAAGTCGGTGAAACGGTCCAGTCTGGCGTAGCCGTGGGTCAGGGCCGTGCAGGCCGCGGCCACGTTGATGGCGTAGTAGGTGGGGCCGGCCCGGCTGTACTGCACGCAATGCCAGTCGTAGACCGTGTCGCCCAGCAGGGCCGCGTCGCTGTAGCCCGAGTCGGTGCAGTATTTCGTGAAGTCGGGGGTGACCACGTCCTGCTGAACCAGCCAGCAAGTCACCGAACGGGGATCGTGGAAGTCGGCGATCCGGTCGACGGCGTGTTCGCTGCCGTACGTCCACCGGCATGCCGCGTCGAATGCCACGTCACCCCGCTCACCACCGTCGCGCACACAATGCCAGTCGTAGGCGGTCGGCCCGCTCAGTGTGGCGTCCGTGTAGCCGACGGACCGGCAGTAGGCGCCCAGGTCGAGCCCACCGAGCGAGGTGGGCGGCGGCGGTGACGCGGACGCCGGCATGACGAGCGCTAGCACACCGACCGCGCCGACGAGCACGGCCAGCAAGAACTTGCCGAGCGGAAAGATGGCTCTCCATGAGGATGAGTTCACGCGACGAAGCCTAACGATTGTCGATGCGATTGCAAGTCCTTGCAGAACTTGCAATCGCATGAACAGTGCGGTCAGGCCGCAGCCTGGATCATGTCCTTCAACACCCGGGGCCGGACGCGGATCCCGCTCTGGGCCGACTGGCAGCTCGGCCTGCTCTTCGGGCTGGATGTCGTCTACACGCCGGGCATGGTCGGCTGGATCTCGGGCAACCTGATCGAGTCGGAGGCCCGTGGGTCCTGTTTGGTGAAGTCCGGCTGGATCCGTAGTGCCTCGACCAGGCTCCGGTACAGCTCGTCGGTCTCGAACAGTTCGGTGTGTGTGCCCTGGGCGCGGATCCGCCCGTCCTCCACGACCACGATCCGGTCGGCGTCCAGGACCGTCGACAGCCGGTGGGCGATCGTCACCACCGCCCCGCGCCGGGCGTGCTGCCGGATGCAGTCCTGCACGGCCGCCTCGGTCAGCCCGTCGACCTGCGCGGTCGCCTCGTCCAGCAGCAGCACCTCCGGGGTGCGCAGCAGCGCCCGGGCCAGCGCGATCCGCTGCCGCTGACCACCGGAGACATCGGTCGCGGGCAGCGCCTGGTCCAGCTCGTCGAGGCGGACGGCGCTGAGCGCGGCGCGAACCTCGTCGTCGGTCGCGTCGGGATGGGTGAACCGCACGTTGTCACCGACCGTGCCGGGGACCACCGGGGTCTCCTGCTCGACGTAGGCGAGCCGGCCGCGCACATCCCGGTGACTCCACTCGGTGTAGGGCCGGCCGTCCAGCATGATCTGGCCGCTCTCCGGTTCGAGGAAGCGCAGGAGCAGCGAGAACAGGGTGGTCTTGCCGGCGCCGGACGGGCCGACGACAGCGGTGTGCCCGAGCCGCGGGATCTCCAGGTCGAGGCCGTGCAGCACGCGCGGGGCGTCCGGACCGTATCGCGCGGTGACACCCCGCAGCGACAGCACCGCGCCGTCACCGGCCGATGCTGAAGCTGATGCGGGAGCGTCGGCCAGGTCCGGCTCCAGTTCGAGGGTCTCCAGCTCGTTGATCCGCCCGGCCGCGGCGATCCCGGCCTGCAGCGCGGTCAGGTTCTGGGTCAGCTCGCTGATCGGGCCCATCAGCTGGAACACATACAGCAGGAAGGCCACCAGGCTGGACACCTCGAGCAGCCCGGCGTCGGCCCGCCAGGCGCCGATCGCCAGGACCACGATGACCGAGATGTTGATGCCGGCCGAGGCGACGGTCCAGACCGCGGCGGCGATCCGGGCGGCGTGGACGCTGTGCCGGGCGGCGTCGCGCGCGTTGCCGACGATCTGGTCGCCCTGCCGGGTCTCGGCCCGGGACGCCTTGACGGTGCGGATCGCGCGGAGGGCGCCCTCGAGGTTGGCGCCGAGCTTGCCGACCGCCTCCTGGGCGGCGGTCTGCGCCGTCCCGATCTTGGGCAGCAGCACTGACATCAGCATCGCGACCACGACGACGGCGCCGAGCGTGCAGGCGAGCAGTGTCAGGTCGAGCACCGCCATCAGCACCAGCGTGCCGATCAGGCCGATGCCGGCGTTGATCAGGCCGACGATGCTGCTGGACGCCTCGTGCAGCAGGCCGGTGTCGGAGGTGACCCGGGTGACCAGCTCGCCGGTCGGCCGGGCCTGCAACCGCAGCACCCGGGCCTGGAAGTAGCGCCGGATGATCGAGGTGCGGGCGTCCAGGACGATCCGCTCGGCCAGTGTGCCCATCAGGATCCACTGCCAGAGGGTGATCACGGCGCCGACCACGACCAGCGCGGCGAGCACGGTGATCGGGCCGGTCAGGTCGACGCCGCCGCTGAAGCTGTCGAGCACCCACTTGGTGACCATCGGGCTGGCCAGCCCGGCGGCGTTGCCGATCAGGCCGAGCAGCAGGCCCAGCGCCATCGTGCGGCGGTGTGGGCGGAGGATTGCGAGAAGGGTTCCCAGTCTTGTGGTGGCTGGCATACCCATAATGGAACACTGATGTTCCAAGATGGGCAAGTGATATTCTGCGGATCGTGACGACTGTGCCCTCCGGGAGCCGCGCCCGGACCCGCCAGGCGATCCTGGACGCCGCGGTCGAGGTGTTGTCCCGCAATCCGGGCGCCCCGCTCGGCGAGGTGGCCGCGGCGGCGGATGTCGGGCGGACCACCCTGCACCGCTACTTTCCGGAGCGCTCCGATCTGATCGCGGGTCTCAAGGAGGAGGTCAGCCGCCGGTTCCGGGAGGTCCGGGAGCGCGCCCGGTCCGACGACGGCACCGGCGCCGGCGAGATCCGCCGCCTCTGCCAGGAGTATTTCGAGCTCGGCGACGTGCTGTCGCTGATCTTCCGCGAGCAGATCGACCTGGAGGGCGACGACGAGCCGGACTGGGACGACGGTTTCGAGGCCGTGGTCGATCGGGGGCACCGGGACGGCAGCATCGACCCCGAGCTGCCCGCCGTCTGGGTGCAGAATCTGATGTGGTCACAGCTCTACGCCGGGTGGAACTATGTGGCCGAGGTCGGTGTCACCCGCCACGAGGCGATGCGCCTGGTGCTGCGCTCGATGGAGGGAGCGATAACTCCCCGGTGAAAGAGCTATTCCCCGGTGAAGACGGGGGTGCGGCGTGCCAGACTCGCCGCGATGCCTTCGGCGCTGTCCTTCGTCGCCCAGAGGATCTTCTGTTCGGCCAGCTCGTGCTCCAGCGCCGCCCGCACCCGCTCGGCCAGCCCCCGCCGGAGAGTGGCCCGGATCGACCGGACCGCCAGCGGCGCCGACGCGGCGATCTCGGCGGCCAGCTCCCGCGCGACCGCCCGCAGCCGTCCCGGCTCGGCGAGCCGGTCGGCCAGCCGCAGCCGCAGCGCCTCCTCGCCGCCGACCCGGCGCCCGGTCATCAGCATGTCCGCCGCGGCCTGCCGCCCGACGATCTCCGGCAGCGTGACGCTGACCCCGAACCCCTGGTGGAAGCCGAGCCGGGCGAAGTTCGCCACGAACCGGGTGGACTCCTCGGCGACCCGGAAGTCGGCGGCGCACGCCAGGCCGAGCCCGCCGCCCACGGCGGTCCCCTGGACGGCGGCGACGATTGGCGTACGCACGTCGAACAGCTCGGCCGCCCGCCGGTAGAGCCGCTCGGCCGCCGCCACGTGATCGCTGGCGAAATCGCCCCCGCCGAAGTCGGCGCCGGCGCAGAAGTGCCGGCCCTCGGAAGCCAGGATGATCACCCGGCAGGCCGGATCGTCGTCGAGTCCACGGGCGGCGTCGACGACCCGCCCGATGAGTGCCTCGTCGAAGTGGTTGGCCGGCGGTCGCCGCATCTCCAGCAGCGCCACCCCGTCCGCGACGGCCACCGACAGATCATCATTGAGCACAGCTGGCACCGTACCGGACGACCTGGGTCAATGGGTGCGGATGAACTCCGCGATGTCCGCTCCGAGCCAGGCCCGCACGGCCGACCAGCCGAGCTCGGCCGCCATCTTCCTGGCCTTCTTGACCTTCTTCGGGTTGGCGTCCACCCAGGCCTGCATCGCCGCGATCTTCTGCCCCGCCCGGTGTCCGGCGACGGCGAATGTCAAGGGATCCACGGGTTCCCCGTTCCTCTCGGTGTCCCCTGATCTCACGCTCGGCGAATCCGGACCGCCAGAACCGAACGGCCAGAGCGACGTCCCCCCAACGGCAGAGGTGCACAACCGGACACCCCGCGTTCGGTGATTCTGGATTTACATTGAGGGCTGGCACGGCCACCGATGTAGGAGGACCGCCCCGTGAACGATGTCCAGCTCCAGGTTCTGCGGCTGCTCTGCGACACCGTCGTCCCCGCCCTCGACCGCCCCGGCGACACCGATGGGTTCTGGCGGCGCACCGCCACCGATGTCGGCGCCGATCAGGGGGTGCTCGCGATGATCGCCGGCATGCCCGACGGGCAGCGGCAGGCGATCGGCGGCCTGCTCGACGTGCTCGCCGCGCGGGGTTTCACCGCCGACGTCCCGCCGGAGTCCCGCGAGCGGATCCTCGCCGCCCTATCGGAGGCCTCGCCTGGGGCGGCGGCCGGGATCGGCTCGCTGACCAGCGTCATCCTGCTGATGACCTATGGGCTGACCGGACCGGACGGGACCAATCCGAACTGGACACGGCTCGGCTATCCGGGCCCGCCCGAGGTGCGCGCCGACGACCGTACCGCCGCAACTGTCGATGTCGACGGCGACCTGGACCTGGACGCCGACGTGGTGGTGATCGGATCCGGCGCCGGGGGCGGTCTGATCGCCGGGCGGCTGGCCGCCGCCGGGGCGCGCGTGGTGGTCCTGGAGGCCGGCCGGTATCGCGCCGACACCGACTTCCACCAGCGGGAACTGGAGGCCTACCTGGCGTCGTACTGGCGTGGCGGCCCGAATCCGACAGCCGACGGGAACGTCACCCTGATGGCCGGTTCCGGTCTCGGCGGCGGCACCGTGATCAACTGGACCAACTGCCTGAGGACCCGCGATCGGGTACGCCGTGAGTGGGCCACCGAGCACGGCCTCACCGACGTGGCGACCGCCTCGTTCGACGCTCACCTGGACACCGTGTGGCGTGAACTCTCCGTCACCGATCAGTGTTCCGAGCCCAACCGCGTGCACGAGGCCATGCACCGCGGCGCCCAGGCCCTGGACTGGTCGTTCCGCACCGTCTTCCGCAACTGGGACCAGAAGCGGCATGATCCCGCGGTCGCCGGCCACCTCGGTTTCGGTGACCGTTCGGGTGCCAAACAGTCCACTCTGAAGGTCTACCTGACCCCGGCGGTGCACGAGCACGGTGCCCGGATCGTGGACGGCTGCCGGGCCGACCGGGTGCTGATCGAGAACGGCCGGGCGGCGGGCGTCGCCGGCACCTGGACCAGTGCCGACGGGCTACGCCGGGCGGCGGTCACGGTCCGCGCCCCGATCGTGGTGGTCGCGGCCGGCGCCCTGGAGTCCCCGGGGGTGCTGCTCCGGTCGGGCATCGGCGGCCCGGCGGCCGGTGACTTCCTGCGGCTGCACCCGTGCACGGTCACCATGGGTGACTACGGCACCGACCTGCGGGCCTGGTGGGGCGCCCCGCAGTCGGGGCTGGTCGACGAGTTCGCGGCGGTGGAGGACGGGCACGGCTTCCTGATGGAGGGCGTGCAGTACAGCACCGGGCTGGGCGCGTCGTCGGTGCCGTTCACCACCGCCGCCGAGCACAAGCGGGTGATGGCCGACTACCGCAACCACGGCTCGTACATCGGTCTGATCCGGGATCGTGGGCACGGCCGGGTCACCCTGGACGGGCGCGGCGACACCGTCCACTGGTACGAACTCACCGACGGCCTCGACATTCGCAACTCGCGCCGGGCGGTCGAGGCGCAGATCCGGTTGCATCACGCGGCCGGCGCCCGGGCCATCCGCCTGCTGGCCCGGGGCGCACCGGTCTGGCGGCACGGTGACGACCTGGACGCGTTCGTCGAGCTGGCCCATCGGGTGCCGTTGGGGGCCGGGGGTGCGACTCTCTTCTCCGCGCATCAGATGGGCAGTTGCCGGATGGGCGCCGACCCGGCCACCAGCGTCGCCGACCCGCGTGGCGAACTGCACGACACGCCCGGGGTGTGGATCGGGGACGCCTCGGCCTTCCCGACCCCGTCCGGCACCAATCCGATGATCACCATCATGGCCCTGGCGTCGCGGACCGCCGAGTTCATCCGAGCGGGCTGGTGACGTTCAGTTCGACACGACGGTTCTCGGCCCGATGTCCGGTGGTGTCGTTCGGCACCGCCGGGTGCGCCTCGCCGTACCCCGCGGTGGTCAGCCGGTCCGCCGCCACCCCGTAGCCGGCCAGCGCGTCCTTGACCGCGGCGGCCCGGTCCCGGCTCAGCGCCAGGTTGGTGGCGGCCGGCCCCCGCGAGTCGGTGTGCCCTTCGACCCGGATCGTGACGCCCTCGTTCTCGGTCAGCAGATCGGCCACCTCCCGCAGCGTCTCCCGCGATTCCGCGGTGAGCTGAGCACCTCCGGTGTGGAAGGTCAACGACGGAAGATCCTTGAGCCGATGGTGTACGGCGGAAGCGCGCTGCCGTTCGGCCAGTTCCTTCCGGGCACGCTCCTCGTCCTCGCGGGCGCGCTGCTCGGCGGCCAGTTGTCCGGCGCTGGGCGGCACCGGCGCCGGCCGGTCCACCCGGGTGCCGACGGTGCGCACCCCACTCACCCCGGCCACCACGGCCCGAGCCTGTTCGGCCTGCTCCTCGGATCCGGCCACGACCAGCGCGTCCCGTCCGGCGAACGACACCCGTGCCTCCGGCCGGCCCGCCGCGACCAGGGCGTCGGTGGCCCGCTGGGCGAGCCGGTCCTCCATCCGGTACCGGTTCGGGCCCAGCTGACAGGCGATGATCACGGCCAGCCCGAGTACCGCGGCCAGCACCGCGATCCAGCGCCGGGAGACGGTCGGCGTCATCGGTTGGCGCCCTCGTTCTCGCGGCCGGGCTTGTTCCGCTCGCCTTTCCTGGAGCCGTTCTTCTTGCTCTCGCTCTTCTTCCGCTCGGCCTTCTTCGGGTCCTGCTTGGCCGGGGCGGGCGCCGGCTCGGCGTCGACGCCGGGAGCGGATTCCGCGGGCGCCGGGCCGAGCGCGGGTTCCGGGTTCGGTGTGGGTTCCGGGCTGTGCGCGGGAGCCGGGTCGACCGTGGGCGCCGGGTCGACTGTGGGCGCCGGGTCGAGTGCGGGCGCCGGGGCGGCGGGTTCGGGCGCCGAGCCGGGGACCGGGATGGCGCTGAACGAGGTGGGGTCGACGGCCCGCACCGGCGCGTTCGTCACCGGCGGCTCGGTGGCGGCCGGCCGCGGAGTGGGCTTCGGCGCCGGTCGCGGGGCCGGCTGGTCGGTGTCCCGGCCGGCGATCAGGCGGGCGGTGAGGATCGCGAACGCCGCCTCGTCGCCGTCGGCCAGCAGCCGGGCCTGCCGGCTCCAGGTGGCCAGGCTCGGGGCGAAGTTCAGCCCGGCCGTCTTGATCGCGTTCCGCTTGGTCTCGTCGTCGGTTTCGGCGAGCTGGGCATAGGTGCGGATTCCGGCGGACCGCAAGGCATTGGCCATCGCCGGGCCGACGCCCTCGATCCGTTCCAATTCGTCATCGGTCACCGGTGGTTCGGCCGGTTTCTCCGGCGCCTTTTTCCAGAGGCGCCCGGCAATCACCCCGAGAATGAATGCGAGGATGATGAAGACGAGTGACTGGCTGATGAACCACCACACGGTGACCTCCGCAAACGCTGGGAAGCCGCGCTCGGGTACGGCGCGGCAACGGTTCTCCCGCGTCCGGGGCCCGCACCTTCAAGATCAGAATATAGATCTTGGACGGACGTTCTCAACTTGACTTTAGGTGCCTATTCGGTGACGCTGGCGAGCCATTTTCGGGCCTCCGGGAAGTGGTGAAATCAAAACGAGCAGTCCATTTCGGGCGAACCGTTCGGCGTACCCTCAGAAGTCGATCAGGTAGAGGTTGGCGGCGGCCTCCCGGGCCAGCAGGAAACCGGCGATGCCGACGATCCAGGAGACCGTGTCGCTGTTGGTCATCCAGTCGCTGATCCGGGTCAGGACCGGCACCAGGCGACGGCCGCCGGCCAGCCGCAGTCCCATCAGGACCAGCGCCGGGAGGATCATCACCAGGCAGTAACCGGCCATCACCAGGGCGATCATCGGCACCGGCAGATCGGCGGCGGTGATCAGGCCGATCGCGCCCAGGTACGGCAGCATCGTGGACACCTCGATCAGCGCGGCCACCAGCGCCAGCCCGGCCAGCGCGGCCGCCCCGCCCTCCTCGGCCATCACCCTTCCCCGCCAGCGGGCCAGCCGGCCCTCCGTGCCGGGCCGGTTCTTGCGGCCGAGCCGGAAACTCCAGAAGAACAGCGCCACCCCGATCACCAGCAGCGTCCACTGTGCGGCACGGGTGTCCAGGATCCGGGTGATCTCCGGGAGCAGAGCGTTGGCGCCGAGCGCGACGGCGACACCGACCGCGAAATAGAAGGCGGCCACCGTACCCAGGAAGATCATGATCCGCCCGGGACGCACCGGGCCGGGATGGATCATCAGCCAGATCGGGATCAACAGGGTGCCGAAGCTGGTCGAGTCGATCAGCGCGAGCACGGCCAGCGAGGCCAGGAGAGTGATGTCCACGTCATTCACGATCGGCGATCCGGCGGCCCGGCGCGTCGGCCGAAGGATGTGTCACCGGACCGGGCATACAACTTTCGGAGTACGGGCCGGACCGCCTGACGTGCTGGAATGACGGGGTGGATCTGCGCGGACGGTGGCGGGCGAGCGCGCGCCTGCGAGACACGGCCAACGCCGCCGGCCTGCTCGGGTGCGGAACCCTGCTCAACCTGATCGGCCTGACCGACGTCTGGACCCTGCCCCGGATCGAGCCGTTCTTCCACCTCCCCGACGCCTGGCACACCCTCCTGCTGATCCCCGCGTGCCTGGTCACCCTCGGCAAGCGGCGGCACCCGATCCTCGCGCTCGCCGCCGGCGCCCTGTTCTTCGGCGCCGACCTGCTGTTCGGCGGCAGCGTCGCGATGGTGCTGGTGCTGTTCGACCTGATCTTCGCGGTCGGGCTGTACGCCTCGGCGCGCGCCCGGACCGCGGTGACCAGCGTGGTCTTCGTGCTGATCGGCACCGCCAGCGTGGTCGGCGGGCTGGCCGAGGGCGAGATCCGGATCGCCGTCTTCATCGGGCTCCAGCTGACCTCCCTGCTGTTCGTGCCGCTGTGGTGGGCCGCCAACCTGCGCCAGCAGCAGCAACTCGGACTGCTCGACGCCGAGCGCTCGGCCCGCGAGGCGGTCCTGGCCGAGCGCGGCGCGATGGCCCGGGACCTGCACGACGTGATCGCCGCCCACCTGGCCACCACCGCCATGCACTCGGGCGCCGCCCTGGCCGCGCCGCCCGACACCGGCCGGGACCGGGCCGCCCTGCAGGCGGTGCGGACCAGCAGCCTGGCCGCCCTGGAGGAGATGCGCTCGATGATCCTGCTGCTGCGGGCGGCCGACGAGCCGTCCCTGCCCGGCGGCCTGGACCGGCTGCCCGACCTGATCGAGGCGGCGACCGCCGGTGGGCTGCGGATGACGGTGCGGATCCGGCCGGTGCACGACGCCCCGGCCGTGGTCGAGCACACCGTCTACGGCATCGTCCGGGAGGCGCTGACCAACGCCGCCAAACACGCGCCCGGCTCCGAGGTGCGCCTCGACGTGCGGCCCAGCGGCGACCGGGCACTGGTCACGGTCACCAACACGCTGACCACCACGACCGCTCTCGATCACGAGGCGCTGAGTGCCGGCACCGGCCTGTGGTCGATCCGGGAGCGGGCCGCCCTGCTCGGCGGCGTGCTGACCGCCGGGCGCGACGGCGACGCCTGGACGGTGACGGCGAGCCTGCCGCTGACACCCGGGCCGGCCATGCCGGGGGAGACGATCCGATGACCGCGACCGGTGCGCCCATCCGGGTGCTGCTCGCCGACGACCACGCCGCGATCCGGGCCGGGATGCGGCTGATGCTGGAGCAGGCCACCGACATCGTGGTGGTCGGCGAGGCCGCCGACGGCGCGGTCGCGGTCCGGCAGGCCGCGGCGCTGCGCCCCGACGTGGTGCTGATGGACATCCGGATGCCCGGCACCGACGGCATCACCGCCACCCGGGAGATCACCACCGCCGGGTTCGCCGACGTGCTCATCCTGACCACCTTCGACCTGGACGAATACCTCTTCGGGGCGTTGCGGGCGGGCGCGGCCGGATTCCTGCTCAAGTCGGTGGAGCCGGCCGCCCTGGTCGACGCGGTCCGCCGGATCGCCGCCGGCGACGGGTTCCTGGCCCCCGAGGTGACCCGGCGGCTGCTGACCGCGTTCGTGGCCACCCCGGCGGCCCCGCCCGCCCCACCGGCGCTGCCCGGCCTCACCGACCGTGAGCGCGACGTGCTGGCCGCCCTGGGCCGGGGCCTGTCCAACGCCGATCTGGCCGCCGACCTGTCGATCACCGAGGCGACCGCGAAGACCCATGTGTCCCGGGTGCTGGCGAAACTGGGCTGCTCGTCACGCGTACAGGCGGCGATCCTGGCCCGCGAGGCCGGCCTCGCCTGAGCGGCGGCGGCGGTGGTATGCCCGGGTGGCCAGCCCCAGCGTCACACCCCACGGCAGCCACACCAGGTTGCCGGCCCAGGCCGCCCAGTTCGCCGGGTCGAATCCGGCCAGCGCCCGCCACATGGTCACGCCCGACGCGGTGAGAAGCACGGACACGACCGTCGCCGGTACGACAGCGAGCATCCGCGGCACCGGAACGCCGAACAACCGGGTGCCCCAGCGCTGGGTGAGCCCCAGCGTCAGCAGCCCACCAGTGGCCGCCGCAATCGAGAAGACCAGCTCACGCAGCCGCCCGGACGGGGAGGACACCATCGCGGTGGTCGCCGCGTCGAGCCCGAACGGATGACCGGCGGCCCACAGCGCTCTCGGGATCGCGTACCCGAAAGGCAATGCGGCGGCCAGGAGGGTCACCGGCCGTGCCCGGACCACCGGTTCGGCATCACCGGGGCGGCGGAGACGCCGGCCGGCCAGGCCCACAGCACCCCGCCCGCCGCGAACCAGGCCTGGGCCGGCGCCGCCGCCTCCACCCGGCCGGGGTCTCCCACCAGCAGTTCACCGACGGCCAGGAGCAGGCGGCCGTCCGGAACGATCAGCAGGAGCAGGACGGCGACCGGTGGGCCGAGGTACCGCACCGCCCGTTTGTCCGCCGCCCACACACCGGCCAGGCCGAGCGCGGTGACCGCGAGCCCGGCCGGGAGCGGATCGAGATCGGGCAGGACCGCGCCCATCCGGGCCGCCCGGAAGCCGCCGGCGAACGGGAACCCGGGCCCACCGGCCGCCCACACCAGCCCCATCACCGCGGTCACGGCCGACCATGCCGACAGCGTCCGTCCCGCCCGGGTTCGGCGCACCGCCGCTGCGTTCATTCGTCTTCTTCGCATGGACCCAGCGTCGGCGCGGAGCATGCGCCGCCAGCACCTGCCGAAAGGCCGGAGGACCCGGTTCGGGCGTCCGGGGACCGGCCGATCGGCAGGTGCCGTCCAGCGGGATGTCCTCATTAGGGTGGGATCGTGATGACGGTGACTTCGATGGTCCTCGCCGTCCTGGCGGCCGTCATGGTCTTCCGGGGCAGAGGCCCGGCCGGGGGTCCCGGGGCGCTGTCCGAGGTGGGTGTCGCGGTCGTGGTTTCGGTTCTCGGCACGCTGAGTGGGCGGAGCCCGGACGGTTCGCCTCCGGTGTGGGGGCCGGCACTGGTGCCGTTGCTGACCGAGTCCGCCGGGCTGATCCTCGTCGTGGCCCGGATGGCCCATCGGGCCCGGGCCGTGGCCGGCGTTGTTCGGGGCCGGGGCGGCCGGGGCGGCGGCGGCCCTGCTGGTGCTGCGGGTCACCGGGCCGCCGTCGCTGCTCGCCGCGATCGGGGCCTGCGCTCTGTGGAGTCTTCCGGCGGCCGGGGCGGCGGCCGTCGGGCTGCACCTGCGTGGCCAGGACCGGCGCCGGGACCGGGCCGCCGGCGAGGCCCTCCGGGGACAACGGCTTTCGCTCGCTCGTGACCTGCATGACTACGTCGCTCATGACGTCAGTGAGATGCTGGCCACGGCGCAGGCCGGGCGGGTGGCCGGCGGTGATCCGGCGACCGCGGCCGTGCTGTTCGAACGGATCGAGCAGGCCGGGCAGCACGCTCTGGCCACCCTCGACCGGACCGTTCACATGCTCGGCGGGCAACCGCCCGCGCCGGGTGAGTCACCCGCCTCCGGCCGGACGCCCCTGCTGGGGGAGCTGTCCCTGCTGGTGGCCCGATTCGGTGGGGCCGGCCCGGTCCGCGCCGAGCTCGACATGGAACCGCTTCCAGCGGACGCCGTCACGAGCGAGGTCGCGGCGCTCACCCACCGGATCGTGACCGAAGGGCTCACCAATGTGCGCCGGCATGCCGCGGCGGCGGCCGGCGTGGCGGTGGCGGTGACCCGCACCCGCGCCGGCATGCTGACCGTGACGGTCACCGACCACCCGCCGGCCACGCCCGTGGGCCCGGTGCCGGAGGCCGTCTCCCGGACCGCGCGTGGTGGACGTGGGCTGCCCGAACTGGCCGCGGCCGCGGCAGCCCTCGGCGGCGTGCTGGTCGCGGGCCCGCACGGCGGCGGCTGGCGCCTCCGCGCCGACCTGCCACTGCGTGCCGGTTCCGGCCGCCGGGCCGGAGGTGACCGGCGATGACACCGATCCGGATCCTGCTGGCCGACGATCAGGACGGTATCCGGGCGGCGTTCCGGCTGATCCTCGACGCCCAGCCGGACATGACCGTGGTGGGCGAGGCGGCCGACGGGGCCGCCGCTCTGGAACTGGCCCGCCACCTGCGGCCGGACATCGTGCTCGCCGACGTGCGGATGCCCGGGATCGACGGTCTCCGCCTGACCCGGGAGCTGGCCGGTCCCGGCGTCGACGATCCGATCCGGGTCGTCGTGGTGACCACCTTCGACCTGGACGAGTACGTACACGCCGCCCTGCGCCACGGTGCGTCCGGGTTCCTGCTCAAACGGTCCGGACCGACTCTGGTGATCGAGGCGATCCGGGCGGCGATGGCCGGCGACACCCTGATCAGCCCGCAGGTGACGGTCCGGCTGCTGGAACGGCTGGGCGCGCGGTCGCCCGGCCCGGACCGGCCGGGCGCGGAGATCCTCACCGGCCGGGAACGGGACGTGGCGCGCCTGGTCGGGACCGGCCGGTCCAACGCCGAGATCGCCGCCGAGCTGCACCTGTCGGTGGGCACGGTGAAGGGCTATCTGACCGGGATCCACGCCCGCCTGGGGACCCGGAACCGGGTGGGGATCGCGGTGTGGGCCCACGAGGTGGGTCTCACGCCCTGACCTCGATGCCGAGGGCGCCGGCCAGGGCGTAGGAGAGGCCGAGCAGGTCGTCCGGGTGCACGACGGCGCCGGCCCAGCTGGTGATGCCGCCGATGCCGGCCAGCTCGCAGCGCTGGAACCGGGCGCCACGCATGGTGGCGTTGTGGAACTGGGCGCCGGTCAGATCGCAGTCGACGAACGACGCGCCGCGCAGGTCGGTGCTGGTGAAGTCGGCGCCGGCCAGATTGCAGCCGGACAGCACGACCGTGTCGAACTTGGCGAACCGCCAGTTGGTCAGGTCGACCTTGCAATCGGTGAACGTGACATCGCGCAGGAGGCCGCCGTTGAACGCCAGCCCGGTCATCCGGCAGCCGGTGAACGCCAGGCGCTCCATCGTGCCGCTCTCGGCGCGCGTGTTGGACCAGTCGGAACGCTCCACCAGACAGTCGCCGAACCGGACCTTGGGCAGCACCGCCCCGGCCAGCCGGGCGGCCCGGAACCGGCACTGGGCGAACTCGACGTCCTGGGCGAACACCCCGATCAGGTCGGCGCCGTCGAAGAACCGTTTCTCGTGGAAGTCCTCCGACTCCAGGCCGGGAAGGGCGGGTTCGAGCTGGTCCGGCACGGTCGGTGCCGCCGGGCTGGTTCTACGTCGCACCCGGACACCCTACGAGAGACACGGTAGCCAAAGCGGAGGGCTATCTCACGAGGTGGCCACCGAGCGCCGAGATCCGGCTAGATTCCTAGACTTCGGTGGCTCAAGAACCACGCGACCCGGAAGGACGCCCCGACGTGACCCTGACCCAGAACGCCCCGGCACAGCACACGGTGCAGCCCACCGCCGACCAAGCGGTCCTCATCGTGCACGGACGGGACCGGACCGGGATCGTCGCGGCTCTCAGCGCGGTGCTGGGCCGGCACGGGGCGAACATCGTCTCCCTCGACCAGTACTCCGATAATCCGCACGGCGGCGCCTTCTTCCAGCGGACCGTCTTCGGCCGGGCCGGGCTCAAGGCCGCGCTGCCGGCGATCGAGGCCGACCTGCGGGCCGAGCTGGACAACGGGTTCGATCTGGAGTACCAGATCCGGGACCTGTCGGTGCCGAAACGGGTGGCGATCTTCGCCTCCAAGGCCGACCACTGCCTGCTCGACCTGCTGTGGCGGCACCGGCGCGGCGAACTGCCGATCAACATCTCGATGGTGATCTCCAACCACGCGCACACCGCCGACGAGGTGCGCTCGTTCGGGATCCCGTTCTTCCACGTACCGTCGCAGGGGCCGGACAAGTCGGCCGCCGAGGCGCAGCACCTGCGGCTGCTGACCGGCAACGTCGACTTCATCGTGCTGGCCCGCTACATGCAGATCCTGTCCGGTGACTTCATCGAGCGGGTCGGGGTCCCTATCATCAACATCCACCACAGTTTCCTGCCCGCGTTCATCGGCGCCGACCCGTACGCCAAAGCCGCGCAGCGGGGGGTGAAGCTCGTCGGGGCGACCGCCCACTACGTGACCGAGGACCTCGACGAGGGCCCGATCATCGAGCAGGACGTGGTCCGGGTGAACCACGCGCACAGCGTCGCCGAGCTGCGCCGTCAGGGGGCCGACGTGGAACGGGCGGTCCTGTCCCGGGCGGTGCTGTGGCACGCCGAGGACCGGGTGATCCGGCACGGCAACCACACCATCGTCTTCCAGTAGGGTCCGGCAGGTCAGATCCGGCGGCGCGGCCAGGGCCGCCAGGACGGGCGGCCCGGCGGCCGGATCCCGGCCACACTCCGCAGCAGGGTGTGCGAGTCCCGCACGGTGACGGTCGGGGCCAGCGCCGCCTCGGCCAGCGCCGCGCCGACCTGGTCGGCGTCCTCACCGACCAGCACCACCGCGCCGACCGTGCCCGGATCGGCGCCCGCGTCGGCCAGCAGCTGTTTCGCCGCGTCGGGGAGACATTTAAGATGTACGGCGGTGGCCGCGGCCAGATCATCCCGGTTCAGTTCCACCGCCCCGTGCGGCTCGGGCAGCAGCATCGACGCCCGGGGCTGCACCGCCAGGAACGCGCGGGCCTGCTCGACCTCCCGGCTGACCTGCCAGTTGTCCGGGTCCGCGTCGGTGCCGGCCCGGCTCGCGGCCACCCGCAGCAGCACCTCGTCGACGGCCGGCACCCCCGGCGCCCGGACCGCGGCGGTGGACAGATGCCGGTAGCCGTCGCGGGTGTCGACGAGTGTCAGTTCCGGCCAGGCGGTCCCGGTCACACAGACCACGGCCAGCTCGGCGCCGGTCATCCCGGCGGCCGCGGCGGCGGTGCTGACCACCCGGGGGCGGGGGAGGCGGGCCAGGGCGGCGGCCCGTTCCAGCCGGTGCCGGGCCGGTGGGGCCCAGGCGTCCGCGGTGATCACGGTCAGCGCGGTGATCCGGCCGCCGGGCACCGCGGCCACGTGGGCCAGGGCGGCGGCCACCGCTTCGACCGGGCCGCCGTGCCGTAACAGGGTCATCGGATCAGGGCGGTACGACTCGGGTCGCCGGAGCCCGTCGATCAGGGCGCTACGCCCGGCGGTCCAGGTGCCGGAGTTGTCGAAGACTCCACTGGGTAGGCGGGCCCGTCCGTCGAAGAGCACGGGCTGCACCACGGTCCCGGACTCGAACACCGCGGTGATCCACCACGCGGCGATGTCGACGACCAGATGAAGATCCGTCGCTGGCATGCCCGGCAGTGTCTCAAATGGACGAATCCAGTGGCACCTCTTGTCCGGAATTTTCCACGCATAGTGATAGATCAGCAACAATCTGCTATAGAACTCGTGTGGCCCCTTCCGGCCCAGCCGGTCCGTGTGGCCCCTTCCGGCCCAGCCTGTCCGCGTGGCCCCTTCCGGCCCAGCCGGTCCGCGTGGCCCCTTCCGGCCCA
>NZ_JBNZCE010000004.1:204057-267039 GCF_050589265.1 Actinoplanes sp. G11-F43 | reverse complement strand
GCGGGCCCGCACACACCACGTGCCACAAAACGGCGCGGATCACACCACAACGCGGCACGCCGCGGGCCCGCACACATCACGTGCCGCGAAACGGTGCGGATCACGCCGTAATGCGGCACGCTGCGGGCCCGCACACATCGCGTGCCGCGAAACGGTTTGGGGCACGTCGTCGCGTCGTCGGCGGGACTTGTGTGGCGGCTGGATCGGGCTGAGTCAGAAGTGGCGGGAGTTGCGGCGGCGGGGGGCGGCGGCCAGGAGGCGGAGGGCGTAGGGGGCGTCGTGGCGGAGGTATCGGCCGGCCAGGCGGCGGGGTTCGACGCCCAGGCGGTGGGCCCATTCCAGGCCGGTGCGCTGCATCCAGAGCGGCGCCCGCTGGACATCGCCGGCGACGAAGTTGACCGCGGCGCCGCAACCCACGAACCAGGTCTTGGGGAGGTGGGGCCGGAGACGTTCGATGACGATCTCCTGTTTGGGGAAACCCAGGCCGACGAAGACCAGATCCGGGTCGGCGGCGATGACCTGATCACAGACCTCGCGGTAGGTGGCCTCGTCCTCCTCGAAACCGTAGGCGGGGCTCAGGGTTCCGGCGATCCGCAGGCCGGGACTGGCCCCGAGGAGCCGGGCCGCCGCTCGCGCCGCACCGCAGGAGGCCGCCGCGCGGTCCGGGGCGACGGGGGTGGGCCGCTCCCTCCCGGCCGTCGATGAGTCCTTTGTCGAGGTAAGGGCCGCCCCTTCAGCGCCGGGTTGATCGATCGCCGCGTCGAGGGCACGGTTCCGGGCCGCGGCGGCCCGGGCTCTGGTGATCGTCTCGTGGGCGCGCGCGGTCGCGGCCCGGCTTCTCGCCCCCGCGCTGCGTGCTTTGGCGGCCGGGCGGGCAGCGGCCGCCGGGGACGCGAGGCCGCCGTCGGTGATCATGCGACGGCCGACGGCCGGGGAACGCCCGGCAGCGGACCGGCCGGCCACCGAATCGGCGGCAACGGACCGGCCGGTCGCCAGGTCGACGGCGGCGGGCCGGCGGGATACCGGGTCGACGGCGGTGCGGCGGCCAGCGATGGTGCCGCCGGGGGCGGGGGTGCCGCCGGGGGCGGGGGTGCCACCGAGGAGGAAGACGCTTCGGGCGTCTCGGGCCAGGCCCGCGGACAGGGACCAGATCAGGCTGCTGCCGGCCACCCGCTCGGGCAGAGGGTTGCCGCCGAGACGGCTGGCCCAGATCAGCGGCATGCCGTCGGCGACGATCAGGTCGGCGTCGTCGAGGTGGCGGCGGGCGTACGGGTCGGCGGCGGCCCGGCGCATGATGTCGACGTTGGGGGTGATGATCCGGCCGCCCCGGCCGCAGGTCAGCGCGTCCCGGACGACGGCTACGACCTCGTCCTCGGTGATGCGGTCGATCCCCATCCCGTCGAGGTGTACTCGGTCGAAAGCCTCGATAGTCACCTAACGCCTCCTTTTGCCTGCTTCACTCGTTACCAGAGCGAAACGAGCGAAGGCGAGCCAAAGTGGCACAAGTTCTATTTCTGGGTGGATTCGGACGAAGCGGAACTACCCTGGTGGAACGCCTGCTCGGCGAGCTGCCCGGGATGTGCGCCCTCGGCGAGGTCGTTCACCTGTGGCAACGCGACATCCGGGACGACGAGCGCTGCGGGTGTGGGGCCCGATTCTCCGGCTGCCGTTTCTGGCGCCAGGTCGGCGACCGGGCCTTCAACGGCTGGTCGAACGTCGACGTGGACCGGGTGCACCGGCTGCGGGACGCGGTCGAGCGGACCCGGCACATCCCCCGGCTGGCCTCGGCCACCGGCGCCACCCACGAGGTGCGCGAGTACGCCTCCTACTTCGCCCAGGTGTACACCGCCGCCGCCGAGGTGTCCGGCGCCCGGGTGGTGATCGACTCGTCGAAGCATTCGGCGCTGGCCCACGTACTGCGCTGGGCGGACGATGTGGACCTTCGGGTGGTGCACGTGGTCCGGGACGCGCGCGGGGTGGCGTACTCCTGGACCAAGACCGTGTCCCGTCCGGAGACCGACGGCGTGGACGAGATGACCCGCTATTCCCCGGGCCGCTCGGCGATGCTGTGGAACGCGCACAACGCCGCGTTCGGCCTGCTCGCCCGCCGTGGGGTGCCGGTGCGCCGGATCCGCTACGAGGAGTTCCTGGCCGATCCGCGGGCGGCGCTGACCGGCCTGGCCGACTTCGCCGGCCTGCCGCTGACCCCTGACGATCTGGACTTCCTGCGGGCCGGGCACGCGGATCTGCGGCCGGGGCACAGCGCGGCCGGCAACCCGATGCGGTTCACCGTGGGCCGGCTGGCGTTGCGCCGGGACGACGCCTGGGTGCGCGCGTTCCCCCGGTCGCAGCGGCGGCTGGTGGGCGCGGTCTGCGGTCCGCTGCTGCGGGCGTACGGCTACCCGATCACCATCGCATCGGAGGCGTGATGAACTGGCCGTCCGTCGGGGTGGTGGTGCCCACCCGGAACCGTCCCGAGCTGGTGCGCCGGGCGATCGACGCGGTTCGGGCCCAGCGTTATCCGGGCGAGTTGCGGGTGGTGGTGGTCTACGACCAGACCGAGCCGGACTATCTGCTGGCGGCGGCGGACGAGGTGCCGGTGCTGGTGCTGACGAACTGGCGTACGCAGGGGCTGGCGGGCGCCCGTAACACCGGCCTGATGGCGCTGGACACCGAGTTGGTGGCGTTCTGCGACGACGACGACCAGTGGCTGCCGGACAAGTTGCGCCGTCAGGTGGCGGCGTTGCTGGCCGAGCCGGAGGCCGAGTTCGCCACCTGCGCGATCGAGGTGGAGTACGAGGGCCGGACCACGCCGCGGCTGGCCGGCCGATCCCGGGTGACGGTCGACGATCTGGCCCGGTCCCGGATGGCGATGCTGCACTCGTCGTCGTTCCTGATGCGCCGGGAGGCGCTGGACGCGGACGCCGTCGGGATGGTCGCCGAGGACGCCCCGGGCAGTCAGAACGAGGATTGGGATCTTCTGCTCAGGGCGGCCCGCCGCGCGCCGATCGTGCACTTGGACGAGCCGTTGGTCCGGGTGTTGTGGGGGCGGACCTCGCATTACGCGTACGAGTACGCCACCAAGATCTCGTCGTTGCGCTGGATGATGCGGCGGCATCCGGAGATCAGCGGCTGCCGGCCGGGCGCGGCCCGGGTCTACGGCCAGCTGGCGTGCTGGTCGGCGGCGTCGGGTAACCGGAGTGCGGCGTGGATGTACACCCGGGAGGCGGTACGGGCGAATTGGCGGGAGCCGCGGGCCGCGATCGCGTTGGCGGCGATGTCGGGTGCGGTGAAGGTGGAGAACGTGCTGTCGGTCCTGCACAAGCGGGGGCGCGGTATCTGAACTCACCCTTTCGCACGCACCCGACCACCAGGTACTGTTCGAGTGTGTTCGAAATAGTGCGGCTCACCTGATGCTGGCGCAACAACGTCAGGCCGCCATCCTGGACCGGGTGCGCGCCAGCGGCGGCGTCCGGGTCACCGAGCTGGCCACCGAGTTCAGCGTCTCCGACATGACGATCCGCCGTGACCTGGAGGCGCTCGCCGAGCGTGGGCTGCTCGCGAAGGTACATGGCGGCGCGACCACGGTCAGTCCCGGTTCCGCCCACGAGCCCGGATTCACCGCCAAGTCGGTGCGCGAGCGGGGTGAGAAGTCGGCGATCGCGATGCGCGCGGCCGCCCTGGTCTCCCCCGGTGACGCGATCGCGCTGTCGGCCGGCACCACCACCGCCGAGCTGGCCCAGCGCCTCGTCGACGTGCCCGCGCTGACCGTGGTCACCAATTCGATCCCGGTGGCCGACGTCTTCTACCGGGCCGGGCGAGCCGATCAGACCGTGGTGCTCACCGGCGGGACGCGTACGCCATCGGACGCTCTTGTCGGTCCGGTCGCCGTCGCCGCGATCGGCGCCCTGCATCTGGACATGCTCTTCCTCGGGGTGCACGGCATGAGCGAGCGCGCCGGCTACACCACCCCCAACCTGATGGAGGCCGACGTCAACCGTGCCCTGGTGGAGGCGGCCGAGCGCCTGGTGGTGCTCGCCGATCACACCAAATGGGGCACCGTCGGCATCTCCTCGATCGTCCCGCTGTCCCGCGCCCATGTGCTGATCACCGATGACGGCCTGGACGAGGGAGCACACGACCTCCTCTTGGAAACCGTTCCTGAACTCGTGGTGGTGAACCCGCAGTGAGCCCGACCCGGTCGACCGTCCGCCTCTCCGACGGCCGTGAGCTGATCTATTTCGACGAGTCCCCCGGCAGCGGCCGGTCGGAGTTCCCGGACACCCGGCAGCTCCCGCCCCCGCCGCCGGCCTCGCAGTTGCGCTACGACCCGCTGACCGACGAGTGGATCGCGGTCGCGGCGCACCGCAACACCCGCACCTTCCTGCCGCCGTCGGACGCCTGCCCGCTGTGCCCGACGACCGAGCGGTTCGCCAGCGAGATCCCGGCGCCGAGCTACGACGTGGTGGTCTTCGAGAACCAGTTCCCGTCGTTCTCGGACCGGATCGTGCCGGACGAGATCACCCAGGTCACCGACATGGTTCCGGTACGCCCGGGGCACGGCCGGTGTGAGGTGGTCTGCTTCACCAGCGACCACAACGCGGCGTTCGGTTCGCTGCCGGCGTCCCGGGTCCGGACCGTGATCGACGCGCTCGCCGACCGGACCGCCGAGCTGTCGCAGCACCCGGAGATCGCGCAGGTCTTCCCGTTCGAGAACCGGGGCGTCGAGATCGGCGTGACCCTGCACCACCCGCACGGCCAGATCTACGCCTACCCGACGGTCACCCCGAAGACCGCGGCCTACCTGCGGGCGGCGAAGAAGCATCAGGACCAGACCGGCCGCAACCTGTACGCCGATGTCCTCGCCGCCGAGCAGGAGGCGAAGGTCCGGGTGGTCGCGTCGAACGAGCACTGGACGGCGTACGTGCCGGCCGCCGCCCGCTGGCCGTTCGAGGTGCACCTGGCCCCGCACCGTCAGGTGCCGGACCTGCCCGCGCTGACCGACGGTGAGCGGGACGCGTTCGGGCCGCTCTACCTGGACGTCCTGCGCCGGTTCGACGGGCTGTTCGGCAAGCCGATGCCGTACATCTCGGCCTGGCACCAGGCGGTCACCGGCGAGGGCCGCGACCTGGGCTACCTGCACATGCAGCTGTTCAGCATCCGGCGCGCGGCGGACAAGCTGAAGTTCCTGGCCGGTTCGGAGTCGGCGATGGGCGCGTTCGTCAACGACATCGTCCCGGAGGCCGCCGCCCAGCGCCTGCGCGACATCTAGCCTGTTTGCGGAAGAACCAAAGTCCCAGGTGTTCGTCGAGAAGACCACTCGACGAACGCCAAACGTTGGGGAGGCCCGGGACAAGGCCTCCCCAACGCTGTCAACGAGTGTCACGACCTGCGGGTTACGCCCCGTAGTAGGCGTTCTTCATGATCCGCTTCATGTCCTCCAGCATCGGCATCCGCGGGTTGGCCGGCGCGCACTGGTCGAGGTAGGCGTTCATCGCCTGCTGCGGCAGCGCCTCCAGGAAGTCCTTCTCGTCGACACCGGCACCCTGGAACGACGGCGGGATCCCGACCGCGTCCCGCAACTTCTCCACCGCCTTGGCGTACGACTCCACACCCTGCTCCGGAGTGTCGGCCGGCAGTCCGAGGTGGCGGGCGATCTCCTGGAACCGCTCCGGGGCGACGTACCGCTCGTACTTCGGCCAGCTGTTCAGCTTCGCCGGAACGGTGCCGTTGTGCCGGATCACGTGCGGGAGCAGGATCGCGTTGGTCCGCCCGTGCGCCACGTGGAAGCTGGCGCCCAGGGTGTGGGCCATCGCGTGCACGATGCCGAGGAACGCGTTGCCGAACGACATGCCGGCGATGGTGCCCGCGTTGTGCATCTTCTCCCGGGCCAGCGGGTCGTCGCCGCCCTGCTTCACCGCACGCTCCAGGTTCTGGAAGATCAGCTTGATCGCGTGCAGGGCCAGACCGTCGGTGAAGTCGCTGGCGTAGACCGACACGTACGCCTCGGTGGCGTGGGTGAGCGCGTCGAAGCCGCTGTCCGCGGTCACCACCGGCGGCAGGTCCGCGGTCAGGTGCGGGTCGATGATCGCCACGCTCGGGGTGAGCGCGTAGTCGGCCAGCGGATACTTCTGGCCGGTGGCGGTGTCGGTGATCACCGCGAACGGGGTGACCTCGGCGCCGGTGCCGGACGTGGTCGGCACACACACCAGCTTGGCCAGGTTGCCCAGGGTGGGGAACTTGAAGGCCCGCTTGCGGACGTCGAAGAACTTCTCCTTCATGTCCGCGAAGTCGACGTCCGGGTGCTCGTAGAGCAGCCACATCACCTTCGCCGCGTCCATCGGCGAGCCACCGCCCAGCGCGATGATCGTGTCCGGGCGGAAGGAGCGCATCAGAGCCGCGCCGGTACGGACGGTCTCGATGCTCGGCTCCGGCTCCACCCCGTCGATCACCTGGATCGTGACCGGCTCGGGCCGCTCACGCAGCACGTTGCTGATCCGGTCCACGTACCCCAGTTTGGTCATGGTGTGGTCGGTGACGATCGTGACCCGGCTGACCTCGGGCATGTCCCGGAAGTAGCGGATGGCGTGCGGCTCGAAGTACATCTTCGCCGGCACCTTGAACCACTGCATGTTGTTCGTCCTACGGCCGATCCGCTTGATGTTGAGCAGGTTGAGGGCGGACACGTTGTCGGAGACCGAGGTGTGCCCGTAGCTGCCGCAGCCCAGGGTCAGGGACGGGCGGAAGCCGTTGTAGATGTCACCGATGCCACCCTGCGAGGCGGGCGCGTTCCAGATGATCCGGACCGCCTTCATCCGCTTGCCGAACCGCTCCGACAACTCGGCGTCCTTGGCGTGCACGACCGCGCTGTGACCGAGCCCGTGGAACTCGACCATCTGTTCGGCGTACCGAATCCCCTGCTCCTCGTCCTGGGCCTTGAGCACCGCCAGGACGGGGCACAGCTTCTCCCGGCTCAACGGCTCGGCCGGTCCCACCTCGCTGATCTCGGCGAGCAGGATCGAGGTGTCCTCGGGGACGCTGAACCCGGCCTGCTCGGCGATCCACACCGGCGACTGCCCGACCACCGCGGCGTTCAGCTTCTCGCCCACGCAGTCGGTGCCCTCGCCGCCGGCCGGCGGGAAGATGAAGTCCTGCAGGAGCTTCTTCTCCTTGGCCGTCACCAGGTAGGCGTGCAGCCGCTTGAACTCCTTGATCGCCTTGCCGGCGATCGACTTGTCCAGGATGACGGCCTGCTCGGAGGCGCAGATCATGCCGTTGTCGAAGGTCTTCGACAGCACGATGTCGTGCGCCGCCCGGACCACGTCGGCGGTCGGGTGCACATACGCCGGGACGTTGCCGGCGCCCACCCCGAGAGCCGGCTTGCCGGTCGAATACGCGGCCCGGACCATCGCGTTGCCGCCGGTGGCCAGGATCGTCGCGACCCCGGGGTGGTTCATCAGAGCCGAGGTGGCCTCGATCGACGGCTGCTCGACCCACTGCACACAGTTCTCCGGGGCGCCCGCCGCGATCGCCGCGTCCCGGACCACCCGGGCCGCCTCCGAGCTGCACTTCTGCGCGTTCGGGTGGAAGGCGAAGATGATCGGGTTGCGGGTCTTCAGCGCGAGCAGCGCCTTGAAGATGGTGGTCGAGGTGGGGTTGGTCACCGGGGTCACGGCGCAGACCACACCGACCGGGTCGGCGATCTCGGTGATGCCGTTGACGTCATCACGGTGGATGATGCCGACCGTCCGCATCCCGGCCATGCTGTTGGTGACGTGCTCACAGGCGAAGATGTTCTTGACGGCCTTGTCCTCGAACACCCCGCGCCCGGTCTCCTCGACCGCGAGCCGGGCCAGTTCACCGTGCTTGTCCAGCGCCGCCACCGAGGCTTTGCCGACGATGTAGTCGACCTGCTCCTGGGTGAAATCGGCGTAGGCGGCCAGTGCCTTCTCCGCGTTACCGACCAGGCCGTCGATCTCGTTCATCTCACGCTCCTTCGTCGACTCAATCGTCGTCCGGAGGGTGCGTGGCCTGAGAGTGCAGAAGGTCCCGCCACAGGCGGGACCTTCTGCTAGTTAATACTTGTTCAGGCTCTTCATTCAGGCGCTGAGCTTGCGCGCCAGGTTCTCGTCCAGCGCGTTCATGAACTCATCGGTGGTCAGCCACGGAGCGTCCTTGCTGATCAGCAGGGCGAGGTCCTTGGTCATCTGGCCGCCCTCGACGGTCTCGATGCAGACCTGCTCCAGCGTCTCGGCGAACATGGTGACCTCGGGGGTCCCGTCCAGCTTGCCGCGGTGCTTGAGGCCACCGGTCCAGGCGAAGATCGAGGCGATCGGGTTGGTGCTGGTCTTCTCGCCCTTCTGCCACTGCCGGTAGTGCCGGGTGACGGTGCCGTGCGCGGCCTCCGCCTCGACACTCTGGCCGTCCGGGGTCATCAGGACCGAGGTCATCAGGCCGAGCGACCCGAAACCCTGCGCCACGGTGTCGGACTGCACGTCACCGTCGTAGTTCTTGCACGCCCAGACGTAGCCGCCCTCCCACTTCATCGCGGCGGCGACCATGTCGTCGATCAGGCGGTGCTCGTAGATCAGGCCGGCTTCCTTGAACTGCTCGGCGAACTCGGTCTCGAAGACCTCCGCGAACAGATCCTTGAAGCGCCCGTCGTACGCCTTCAGGATGGTGTTCTTGGTGGAGAGGTAGACCGGGTAGTTGCGGGCCAGGCCGTACCGGAACGAGGCGCGCGCGAAGTCGCGGATCGACTCGTCGTAGTTGTACATCGCCATGCCCACGCCACCGGCCGGGAAGTCCGAGACCAGGAACTCCATCGGCTCCGAACCGTCGGCCGGGGTGAAGGTGACGGTCATCTTGCCGGCGCTGGGCGCGACGAAGTCGGTCGCCTTGTACTGGTCGCCGTGCGCGTGCCGGCCGATGATGATCGGCTTGGTCCAGCTCGGGACCAGACGGGGCACGTTGCTCATGATGATCGGCTCACGGAACACGACACCGCCGAGGATGTTGCGGATCGTGCCGTTCGGCGACCGCCACATCTTCTTCAGGCCGAACTCCTCGACCCGCGCCTCATCCGGCGTGATCGTGGCGCACTTGACGCCGACGCCGTGCCGCTTGATGGCGTTCGCCGCGTCGATCGTGACCTGGTCGTCGGTCTCGTCCCGGTACTGGATCGACAGGTCGTAGTACTCGAGCTCGACGTCGAGATACGGCAGGATCAGCTGCTCACGGATCTGCTTCCAGATGATCCGGGTCATCTCGTCGCCGTCGATCTCCACGACCGGGTTCTTGACCTTGATTTTCGCCATCGGCCGGCGCTCCTCTCCCGAAACACATGCTTAGCAGTACGAGCGTACTGCCCGCCCGCCGGAGATCGCCGGGCGGCCCCGCTCTACCATCCCAGGACTGACGGAATCGGCACGGCGGTTTAGCCTCTGACGGTGCTTTTCGATGTCATGTGGAGACGCCCCCGCAAGTGGGTCATGATCCCGTTCATCATCCTCGTCATCGCGGCGTTCTTCGCCGCCGGACTCATCGTCGAACAGGCCGTCGCCCTGTCCCGCCTGCTCACCGGCGGACAGCTCACCGGCATGGCGATCGCCGGCTGGATCTTCTACTTCATCCCGTTCGCCCTGCTCTGGGCGGTCGCGCTGTTCATCGAGCGGAAGGCCGGAACCAACCTCACCGCCGTCTGCCTCGCCCTGCTGATCCTGCTGGTGCCGATCGTCGCGCACACCTTCCCAGCCGGCTACAACGAGACCCTCGCCGACGCCATCACCGGGCCCGGCGGCGGCGCCTTCGTGGCCGGGGCACGCAACGCCGTCCTCGGCGGCCTCATCCCGACCGTGCTCGTCCCGTTCGTGCTCTTCAACGAGAACCTGCGCGTCCGGTTCGACGACCGGACCCTGCGCCTGATGATGATCGCGCCGGTGGTGGCCGTCCTGACGGCGACCCTGATCGCCGCCGTCGTTCTGGCCCCATGAAAGCCGCCGTCGTTCTGGCCCCATGGAAAAGGGCCAGAGCATCGCCCTGGCCCTTTCTCCGCACACTCAGAGGTTCGCGACGTCCGCCTGCTTGGCCCGGACCGCCTCGGCGGCCTCCTTCAAGCCGGCCAGCTCGGTCTCGGTCAGCTTGTCCTCGACGACCTTCTTGATGCCCTGCGCGCCCAGCTCAGCCTCGACACCCAGGTAGACGCCGGAGATGCCGTACTCGCCGTCCACCCAGGCACACACCGGCAGAACCACACCGGAGTCCTCGGCCACGGCCTTCGCCATCCGGGCCGCGGCAGCCGACGGCGCGTAGTACGCCGAACCGGTCTTCAGCAGCGCCACCACCTCGGCGCCACCGTTACGGGTCCGGACCACCAGCTCCTCGATCTTGTCGGCCGGCAGCAGGTCGGACAGCGGCTTGCCGTCGACCGTACAACGCGACGGAACCGGCACCATGGTGTCGCCGTGCGAACCCAGGGTCAGCGCCTTCACACTGGCCACCGGAACGTTCAGCTCCTCGGCGATGAAGTTGGTGAACCGGGCGGTGTCCAGCACACCGGCCTGGCCGAACACCTGGTTCTTCGGGAACTGGGTGGCCAGCTGCGCCAGCGCGGTCATCTCATCGACCGGGTTCGACACCACGATCACGACGGCGTTCGGCGCGTACTTCTTGATGTTCTCGGCGACCTGCCGAACGATCTTGGCGTTGACCTCGAGCAGGTCCATCCGGCTCATACCCGGCTTACGCGGCAGACCCGCGGTCACCACGACCACGTCCGAACCCTCGATGGCCTCGTAGCCCGCACCCGTCGCCGGATCCGTCGAGACACCGACGACCTTGCTCTCGAAGCCCTCGATCGCGCGGGACTGGTTGAGATCGAGCGCGATGCCGGCCGGCTTGCCGTCGATGATGTCGGTGAGGACCACCGTCTCGAAGATGTCGTACTCGGCGAGACGCTGCGCGGTCGTGGACCCGTAGAAACCGGCGCCTACGACGGTTACCTTCTTGCCCATAGCTCTGCTCTCCCAGTGTCCTGGCGACTTTTTCGCGACCGTATCAGCCGGTTAACGTCCGGTTACCAGCCGGTCCGCTGAACGGGACCTAAGCCACTATCCAGCATCGGTTGTCCACATCGCCGGTCCATCCACAGGCCCAACCATCAACCGAGTCAAGACCGCAGCATCCTTACCGCGTGTCCCGCCCTCCCCTGACGCCACAACCACTCCGCCGACAGCCCTTCCGAGGAACACAAGCAATCAGCGACGGCCTCATCAGCCGCGCCATGCTCGCCGGACCAAACTGGCGCCGGCTCTTCCCCGACGTGTACACACACCGCGATACCAGACTCGACCACCCGGCCTGGTGCGCCGCCGCCATGCTCGCCCTACCCGACGACACCGCGGTCGGAGGCCCCAGCGCCGCCACCCTGTGGGGAGTCGGCACCCTGCCACCACACGCGCCGGTCACGGTGGTCACACCCCGCAACTCACGGATACGCCCACTACGACGGCTCTCCGTGCACTACACCACCCTCGCCGAAACAGACGTGACAGTCCACGACGGCACCCGCCTCACCACACCCGCACGAACCGTCTTCGACCTCGGACGACGCCACGGGCGCGCCGACACCCTCGCCGTCCTCGACGCGATGCTGCACCGCGGCCTGCTCAACGAGAACGACCTACGTGGCATGCTGGCCGACCGGCGTACCTGGCCCGGCGCCGCCCGGCTCGCAGAACTGGTCGACCTCGCCGAACCACTGTCCGAGTCGACGATGGAAAGCCGCTTACGGCTGGTGATCATCGATGCGGGGCTGTCACCCGTCGCCGTCCAGCACCCGGTGCACACCACGGCCGGCGAATTCGTCGGACGCGTGGACTTCGCGTGGCCGGATATCCGGCTCGCCGTCGAATACGACGGGGACCATCATCGTGAACGCGGGCAGTACCGGCGCGACGTCGGACGGCTGAACGCACTGCGGATGGCGGGGTGGACCGTACTCCGGTTCACCGCGGACGACGTGATGCGCTGGCCGGACGAAACCGCGCAGTTGATCACTACAGCGATCACCGAGGCACGCCGCACAAGGTCAGCCCGACCGTCCTGAGCCCCACCCCACCCACACGCCCCTCACCCCGTGTTTTTCGGCTAGCCGTACGTCAGGCAGGTTCTGGCGGGTGCATTACCTGCCTGACGTACAGCCGGTGAAGCCGAGCCGTACCTCAGGCAGGTAATGGACCCCTTAGAACCTGCCTGAGGTACGGCTAGCCGAATTACCTGCGTGAGGTTCGGCTAGCCGACGGGTGTGGGGTGGGTTAGTGGTAGAAGTGGCGGGTGGCGGTTAGGTAGACGGTGAGGCCGGCCTTGGCTGCCGCCTCGATGACCTCGGCGTCCCGGATCGAGCCGCCGGGCTGGGCCACCGCCTTCACCCCCGCGTCGATCAGCACCTGCAGGCCGTCCGGGAACGGGAAGAACGCGTCGGACGCCGCCACGCTGCCCTTCGCCCGGTCCTCGCCGGCCCGGTTCACCGCGAGGTGCGCCGAGTCGACCCGGTTGACCTGGCCCATCCCGACGCCGACGGTGGCACCGTCCTTGGCCAGCAGGATCGCGTTGCTCTTCACTCCGCGGACGGCACGCCACGCGAACACCAGGTCGGCCAGGTCATCGCCGGTGAGCGCCTCGCCGGTGGCCAGGGTCCAGTTGGCCGGGTCGTCGCCGGTGGCGTCGACCCGGTCCGCGGATTGCACCAGCACACCACCGCTGACCTGCTTGATCTCGGTGGGCGGCGGGTTCCAGGCGGGCGCCGCGAGGACACGCAGTTTTTTCTTGGCCCGGAAGACTTCAAGGGCTTCCGGCTGGTACGAGGGTGCCACGATCGCCTCGGTCAGGATGCCGTCGAGCTGTTTGGCGAGTTCGACGGTGACTTCCTGGTTGACCGCGATGACGCCCCCGTACGCGGACAGCGGGTCGCAGGCGTGTGCTTTGCGGTGTGCTTCGGCCACGTCGGCGCCGATCGCGATGCCGCACGGGTTGGCGTGCTTGATGATCGCCACGCACGGTTCGGTGAAGTCGTTGGCGCTGCGCCAGGCGGCGTCGGCGTCGACGTAGTTGTTGAACGACATCTCGATGCCGTGCAGCAGTTCGGCTTGGGCGAGGCCGGCTGGCGCGGACGGGTCGAGGTAGAGGGCGGCTTTCTGGTGCGGGTTCTCGCCGTACCGCAGGGTGTTCTCGAGTTTGAGGGCGAGCCCGTCGAAGGCCGGCCATTCGACGGATTCGGTGAGCGCGGTGGCGGTCCAGCGGGCGACGGCCACGTCGTATTCGGCGATGTCGGCGAAGGCGCGGGCGGCGAGCACCTGGCGTTCGGCGAGGGTGAAGCCGCCGGCTGCGACGGCTTCGGCAACCAGCGGGTATGCCGCGGCGGAGGTGACGACGGCGACCGACGCGTGGTTCTTGGCGGCTGAGCGGACCATGGCCGGGCCACCGATGTCGATCTTGGCGATGCAGTCCTCGACGCCGGCGCCGGACGCGACCGTCTCGGTGAACGGGTAGAGGTTGCTGACCAGCAGGTCGAACGGTTCGATGTCCAGCGAGGCCAGTTCCTGCACGTGGCTGTCCAGCCGCAGGTCGGCGAGCAGGCCGGCGTGCACCTTGGGGTGCAGGGTCTTGACCCGGTCGCTGAGGATCTCGGGGAAGCCGGTCAGCTCCTCCACGCGGGTGACCGGCACGCCGGCCTTCTCAACGGTCGACGCGGTCGAGCCGGTGGAGACGATCTGCACCCCGGCGGCGTGCAGGGCCTGGGCCAGTTCGACGATGCCGTCCTTGTACCAGACGCTCAGCAGCGCCCGCTTGATCGGACGACGCCCCTCGGTAGAGGTGCTCACGGGATCCGTACCTTCCTGTCCTCGATGGTCCAGCCGTCCCGGACCAGGCGGCCGACGTGGTCGACCAGCTGGGCCCGTTCGGCCACCTTGATGCGCTCGGTGAGTGTGTCCTCCGTGTCGTCGTCGAGCACGGGGACCACGGTCTGCGCGATGATCGGCCCGGTGTCGACGCCGGCGTCCACGAAGAAGAGTGTCGCTCCGGCCACTTTCACCCCGTAGGCGAGCGCGTCCCGCGGCCCGTGGATGCCGGGGAAGGCGGGGAGCAGCGCGTTGTGGGTGTTGATGTAGCGGTCGCCGAACGCGTCCAGGAACTGTTTGCCGACCAGTTTGAGGAAGCCGGCCGAGATCACCAGGTCGGGGCGGTGGGCCGCGACGTGTTCGGTGAGGGCGGCGTCCCAGTCGTCGCGGGTCGGGTGGGCCTTCACCGAGTCGACGAATGTCGGGATGCCCGCGGCGGTGGCGATGTCCAGGCCGGCGATGCCGTCCCGGTCGGCGCCGACGGCGACCACGACCGCGCCGTACGCCGGATCGGCGGTCGCGTCGAGGAGTGCTTGCAGATTGCTGCCCGATCCGGAGATCAGGATGACCAGGCGGGCGGGCGCGGGGTCTGTCACGTTTGCACACCCTATCGCGTGCGAAACGGGCCAGCCCCGCCGGGCGAAGGCCCCGATCGGAAAGAGGCCCGGACGGGAGAGGGCGCGGGGGCGGCCGCCGCGGAATGGGCGAGGCCCCGGGCGAAGGCCCCGGGCGGAAAATGGCCCGGACGGGAGAGGGCGCGAGGGCGGCCGCCGTGGAACGGGTCAGCCCCGGCGGGAGAAGGCACGGGTGGCGGCCGCGCCGATGCTCACCGACACGGCCACCACTATCGCGGCGACCACACCGACCTGTATCGGGTCGGGGCCGATCCGGGAGAGCCGCCCGGAGCCGAGCGATCCGCCGGAGATCCAGGCGAGCATGGCCAGGATGATGCCGCCGACGGGTCCGGCGAGCACGCCGGAGAGCACGACCAGGGACCATCCGGGTTCGGCGGGGGCGGTGCCGGTGCGGGGCCCGGCGCGCCAGGCGCTGTCCCGGCCGAAGCGCAGCCGTTGGGTGAGGCTCCAGCCGGCGACGGCGCCGGCGATCACCGGGAGGGCGAGCAGCAGGGTGCCGGCGGCGCCCATCGGGCCGTCGGGCAGGCCGGCGACGAGGGGGACCATCGGTGGTACGCCGTAGGAGACCTCGGTCAGGCTGATCGCGGTGCCGGTGCCGAGGGCGAATCCCGGCCCGAGCAGGTAGGAGGAGGCCCAGATGGCGGCGTTGACCGCGTACCCGATGCTGACCAGGGTGATGCCGGCCTGGCCGGCGACGCCGGTCTGATAGCCGGAGATGATCTTCGCGGCCTGGGCGCCGCCGAGGGCGACCGCGAGGCCGCCGATGACCGCGCCGGCGCCGAGGATCAGGAAGGACGCGATCAGGCCGGTCCGGACGCCGTGCCGGAGGGCGGGCGGGAGGCGGCGGGCCACGGTGCTGACCGCGCCGGTGCCGCGCAGTGCTCCGAGCAGCGCGCCGAGCAGGCCGATGGCCAGGAAGTGCGACGCGGCGCGGGCGGTGGAGATCTCGGTGCCGCGGCCGTCGACGAGGAGGGCGGCCAGGGCGCCGAGGATTGCGTACGCCACCCCGACCACCGTGGCGACCAGCAGTGCCCGGCCGGGCGATCCGGTGTGGCGTGCTCCTATCGCCCGGGTGACGTGCAGGCCGGCCCGGTTGAGCCGCCAGATCATCAGCACGGTGAGCAGGAGTGGCGCGAGTGCCAGCGGCCCGATCGAGGTGCCGATCGGGACTCCGTGGCCGAGTAGCCAGCCGGCGAGTCCGGCGTGTGCCGCGCCGAGCAGGCCGCCGGAGCCTTCGAGGGTGCGGGCCAGTCCGATGACCGCGGCCACCGGCAGGTAGGAGAGCAGGGCCGCCCAGAGGGTGGCGAAGAGTGCCGCGACCACCAGTGGGGCGCGGCGGCCGGCCGGTGGGCGGCGCTGGGTGGGCACCCGGACGGTGTCGCGGCGGCCGAGCATCGCGTCGTCGACGACGACGGTGTCCCGGGTCTCCCCTTCGTCGGGGGGAAGCTCCTGGGTGGTCCGGTCGATCGCCGCGGTGTCCCGCACCACGGACTGGAGCGCCTCGGCGACCGCGAACGGGTCCTCCGAGCCGCCGGGCCGGTCGGTTGTGCTGGACATCGCGCCTACTTTTCCATGCCGTGGCCACTACGGCGACGCAGAAAGCACGGCGCGCCGCCGATCAAGGACAGTTCCCTGATCGCCGGCGCGCCGAAACCATGGCGGTGCTCAGCTCAAGATGTCCCGCATGAGCTGGGCGGTCTCGGACGGCGTCTTGCCGACCTTGACGCCGGCCGCCTCCAGGGCGGTCTTCTTGGCGTCGGCGGTGCCGGCCGAGCCGGAGATGATGGCGCCGGCGTGGCCCATCGTCTTTCCGGGCGGGGCGGTGAAGCCGGCGATGTAGCCGACGACCGGCTTGGTGACGTTGGCCTTGATGAACTCGGCGGCCCGTTCTTCGGCGTCGCCGCCGATCTCACCGATCATCACGATCGCGTCGGTCTCCGGGTCTTCCTGGAAGGCCTTGAGCGCGTCGATGTGGGTGGTGCCGATGATCGGGTCGCCACCGATGCCGACGGCGGTGGAGAAGCCGAACTCCCGCAGCTCGTACATCAGCTGGTAGGTCAGCGTGCCGCTCTTGCTGACCAGGCCGATCCGGCCGGCCGGGGTGATGTCGGCCGGGATGATGCCGGCGTTGGAGGCGCCCGGCGAGGCGATGCCGGGGCAGTTCGGGCCGATGATGCGGGTCTTCTCACCCTTGGCCACGTTGTACGACCAGAAGGACGCCGAGTCCTGCACCGGCACGCCCTCGGTGATCACGATGGCGAGCGGGATCTCGGCGTCGATCGCCTCGACCACGGCGGCCTTGGTGAACGCCGGCGGCACGAAGATGACCGACACGTCGGCGCCGGTCTCCTTGATCGCCTCGGCCACGGTCGCGAAGACGGGCAGCTCGGTGCCGTCGAAGTCGACCTTGGTGCCGGCCTTGCGCGGGTTGACGCCGCCGACCACGGTGGTGCCCGCGGCGAGCATCCGCTTGGTGTGCTTGGAACCTTCGCCACCGGTGATGCCCTGGACGATGACCTTGGAGTCCTTGGTGAGCCAGATAGCCATTAGTTCACTTCCCCGCAGCCGCGAGCTCGGCGGCGCGAGCGGCCGCTCCGTCCATCGTGTCGACCCGCTCGACAAGCGGGTTGTTGGCACCGTCGAGGATGGCGCGGCCGGCCTCGGCGTTGTTGCCGTCGAGGCGGACCACGAGCGGCTTGGTGACGGTCTCGCCGCGTTCGGCGAGCAGGGCGAGGGCCTGGATGATGCCGTTGGCCACCGCGTCGCAGGCGGTGATGCCGCCGAAGACGTTCACGAACACCGACTTGACGGACGGGTCGCCGAGGACGATCTCCAGGCCGTTCGCCATCACCTGGGCGCTGGCGCCGCCGCCGATGTCGAGGAAGTTGGCCGGCTTGACGCCGCCGTGCTTCTCACCCGCGTACGCCACCACGTCCAGGGTCGACATGACCAGGCCGGCGCCGTTGCCGATGATGCCGACCTCGCCGTCCAGCTTGACGTAGTTGAGGTTCTTGGCCTTGGCCGCCTGCTCGATCGGGTCGACGGCGGACTTGTCCTCGAGGGCCTCGTGGTCGGGGTGCCGGAAGCCGGCGTTCTCGTCCAGGGTGACCTTGGCGTCGAGGGCCAGCACCCGGCCGTCGCCGACCTTGGCCAGCGGGTTGACCTCGACGAGGGTGGCGTCCTCGGCGACGAAGGCGGCCCACAGCTTGACCGCGATGTCGACGACCTGCTCGGCGACCTCGGCCGGGAACTTGGCGAGGGCGACGATCTCCCGGGCCTTGGCCTCGTCCACGCCCTTGCTGGCGTCGATGGCGACCTTGGCGACCCGGTCCGGGTCCTCCTCGGCGACCGTCTCGATCTCCATACCGCCGGCGACGCTGGCGATGCAGAGGAAGGTGCGGTTGGCCCGGTCCAGCAGGTAGGAGAAGTAGTACTCCTCCTTGATGTCGGCCGTCTCGGCCAGCATCACCTTGTGGACCGTGTGGCCCTTGATGTCCATGCCCAGGATGTCGGTCGCGCGGGCTTCGGCCTCGTCTGCGCCGTCGGCCAGCTTGACGCCGCCGGCCTTACCGCGGCCTCCGACCTTGACCTGCGCCTTGACGACGACCTTGCCGCCCAGACGCTCGGCGATCGCCCGGGCCTCCTGCGGGGTCTCGGCGACGCCGCCGCCCAGCACGGGCAGCCCGTGCCGTTCGAACAGGTCGCGCCCCTGATACTCGAACAGGTCCACGTGTCTCCTTTCGCTCGCGACGCCAAGCGCCGGCAAGCCGCACCATTGCGTCCCGACCTGTTGTGTGCGCGGCGCGTCGCTCCTGCGCCGCCAGCGTGAGGATCGTCCGGCCGGACGGCAGGAACCTGCCGAACGGCCTTCATTCGCAGACTAGCGACCGAATCGGGCTTCGTGCCCGCGCGGGTACACGGTGTGCAAGACCACACACCAGAGGGACGAATTCGCTGCTCCGGGGCGGTTGGGGCCGGCGGGTACGGAGTGCCGGTGGGGATTGCCGGAAGACCTGCCGCAAAAGTCGCCGGAAAGCGCCGTAACCCGCTCGGCGGGGTGTCGTTGAGTGTGTTGTCGGAGCGCTCGGGCGCCCGGCGAGCAAGCGGCCGATGCCCTGTCGGTCGAGGGGTGGCGGCGGGGCATCGCGCATAGAGAGGCCGGACGTGTGAGGGGTGCGTCCGGCCTCTCCCCTTGCGCTGACCTGTTCTTTCAGGCGACCGGGGTCACCACATTGGCGCGGACCCATTCGACGATGGATTCCAGTGACGCACCGGGTGTGAATAGCGCGGCTACGCCGAGTGATTGCAATTCGGTGATGTCGGCCTCCGGAATGATGCCTCCGCCGAATACCACGATGTCGCCGGCGTCACGCTCCGCCAACAGTTCCAGCACTCTGCGAAAGAGCGTCATGTGCGCCCCGGAGAGGACCGACAGCCCGATGCCGTCGGCGTCCTCCTGAATCGCGGTCTCGACGATCTGCTCGGGCGTTTGATGCAAACCGGTGTATATCACCTCCATGCCGGCATCGCGCAGCGCGCGCGCGATGACCTTGACGCCGCGGTCGTGTCCGTCCAGCCCAGGCTTGGCGACGACCACTCTGATCCGTGCTTGCATGCCGGCCCTCCTCGGTCACCTGAACGAAGGTTAACCCGCGGCGCGGAGCGCTGGAAGCGGGCGGCCAGGACCGCCCCGGGGCGAAATAGTTGCCTGGGTCACATTACTTTCCGTTTCCAACTCCATTACCGAGGGTTGTCAGAACGGGGTTCGGGAAAGGTAACCAATTCGGACAATAGCTGATCAATGCTGACCAGGAACTGTCACGAAATTGGCGCTGCGACTTGTGACGGGGCTGCCGTTTCGTTACCGTGGCCACGGCTGTCACGCAGGTTCCCCCACAGTGACAGCCCGGCCGGTCTCCTGTTCAACCCAATTCCCGGGGTCCGAACCTGTGCCGCGCCGCCGTAATGCCACTGACGGAGGATCCTTCGTGCGCCAGCGCTTGTCGTCTGAGCCCGATCGCTATCGCGGCCGGCGTCGCGTACCAACCCCTCCCCGCAGCCGTTACGCGGCAGTCGTCACCTCCGCCTTCGTCGGCGCCGGCGTGGTCGCTCTGGGCGCCGCCTCGAACCTCCCGGACTCGAAGACGATCGACCCCGAGGCCCTGCAGGGTCTCTCGCACAACTCCTCGGTCGCCACCGAGGCCCTGGAGAACCGTTCCGGCGAGGGCGCCGCCTCCCGTAGTGAGGACCGGGGAGCGAACACCGAGCTCAGCGCCGAGGTCTCGGCGGAGGAGGTCTACCTCCTGCCGCTCGACGACTACGAGTTCACCTCGGGCTACGGAGTCCGCTTCGGCCAGCTGCACGCCGGGATCGACCTGGCCGCCCCGGACGGCACCCCTTACAAGGCGGTGCACGCCGGTGTGGTGACCCAGTCCGGTTACAACGGCGGCTACGGCAACTCGATCACGGTCAAGCAGGACGACGGCACCGAGATCATCTACGCCCACTCCCGCCGGGTCATCCCCAAGGTCGGCGAGCAGGTCAAGGCCGGTCAGGTGATCGGCGAGGTGGGCAACACCGGCTTCTCGTACGGCTACCACCTGCACCTCGAAGTGCACGTGAAGGGCACACCGACCGACCCGATCACCTTCCTGCGGGATCGCGGCGTCGACATCAAGCTCAACATGGAGTCCGTCTACGCCGGCATCGCCGCGGCAGAGGCTTCCTGATCTCTCCTCTTTCCCACCGGACCGGCTTCAAACCGGCGACCTCGCGGGAAAACTCATCGCTTCCGGCCCTCCGGCCGACAGGTTAGGTGACAGCACCAGGTCACCCCCGGTCGGGAGGAGCAGTCAGCGTGCGCCAGCACTCGCCGTCCGGCCACGTCCCATCCAGCCACGTCCCATCCAGCCATGCCTCATCCAGCCATGCCCCATCCAGCCATGCCTCGTCCGGTTACGTCGGCAGACACCGTCGGCAGTTCCGGCGAGGCCGCACCACCGTCGCGATGACCGCGCTGACCGCCGTCCTGGCCGTCGCCGCCGGGGCCGCGAGTGTCGCCGCGTCGGCGTCCCCGCCCGGGACCGCCCGGGACGGCCGCCGGTTACCGACCGCAGCGCACGCGCCGGCCGCCTGGCCAATCGTCCCGCCCGCCGGTGACGACGCCCCCGGCAAACGCCATCCCCGGCTCGACCCGCTGCCGAAGACCCGGGTGCGGGCCGCCTCCCCGGTCCGGCGGAAACCGGCCTGGCTGAACCCGGCGCGGCTGAACCCGGCCCGGTTGAAGCCGGCCGCCGGATGGGTGCACCCGACCCCGACGGCCTGGCTGACCTCCTGTTTCGGGCCGCGCTGGGGCCGGCTGCACGCCGGGATCGACCTGGCCGCCCCGCTCGGCACCCCGATCCTCGCGGCCGGGGCCGGGATGGTCGTCGCGGCCGGGCCGAACGGCGGGTACGGCAACGCGGTGCTGATCGACCACCGGGACGGCTGGCTGACCCATTACGCCCACATGCAGACGATCCTGGTCCGGGCCGGTCAGGTGCTGGCGGCCGGCGCACCGGTCGGCGAGGTGGGCTCCACCGGGCACTCCACCGGACCCCACCTGCACTTCGAGGTGCATCGAGGGTATTTCCAGAACCCGGTCGAGCCGACCGCCTGGATGCGGGCGCACGGCGTGCCGATCCCCGGGTGCGAGAACCCGGCTCCTACAGTCTCTCGATCGGAGCATGCCGGAGGATCAGCCACATCACCTGATCGCCGAAGTCGATCTGCACCCGCGTCCCCGGTCCCTGCCCCTCCACCGCCAGCACCCGGCCCAAGCCGTAGCGCTGATGGTTCACCCGGTCACCCGGATCGACCTTCGGCGCCTGCTTCATCTCACTCGCCGTCGTGAGCTTGCTGGCGTCGATGCCGAGCCGTTCGGCGATGCGCTGGGCCTTGGGCGTACCGCCGGAGAAACCGCCGCCGCGCTGGCGGTCGCCGCCGCCGTAACCACCGCGTCCGCCGACCCCGCCGCCGGTGCCGGACCATGAGGTGTACGACCCACCGGTGCGCTCCCAGCGGACCAGCTCGGCCGGCAGCTCGTCGGTGAACCGGGAGGGCGGGTTGTACTGCGGCTGACCCCACGCCGACCGGGTCACCGCCCGGGACAGGTAGAGCCGCTGCCGGGCCCGGGTGATCCCGACGTACGCCAGGCGGCGCTCCTCCTCCAGCTCGGAGTTGTCGCCGAGCGCCCGCATGTGCGGGAAGACGCCGTCCTCCAGGCCGGTCAGGAACACCACCGGGAACTCCAGGCCCTTGGCGGTGTGCAGGGTCATCAGGGTGACCACGCCCTGGTGGTCCGGGTCGTCGTCGGGGATCTGGTCGGCGTCGGCGACCAGCGCCACCTGCTCCAGGAACCCGGCCAGGGTGGCCACCTGCTCCTCCCCCTCGTCGGCGAGGGATTCGACGCGCTCGGTGTACTCCCGGGCGACGCTCACCAGCTCCTGAAGGTTCTCCACCCGGCCCTGGTCCTGCGGGTCCAGGCTCTCCTCCAGCTCGCTGAGCAGGCCGGACCGCTGGAGCACCGCCTCCAGCACCTCCTCCGGCGGGGCGGTCACGGCCAGCACCCGCAGGTCGTCGAGCAGTTGCACGAAGTCGGTGATGCTGTTGACCGCCCGGGTGGAGATGCCGGGCGCCTCCTTGGCCCGGCGCAGCGCCTGGCCGAACGAGATCCGGTCCCGCGAGGAGAGCGCCTCGACACACGCCTCGGCCCGGTCGCCGATGCCCCGTTTCGGGGTGTTCAGCACCCGCCGGATGCTGACCGTGTCGTCGTCGTTCACGATCGCGCGCAGGTAGCCCAGCGCGTCGCGGACCTCTTTGCGCTCGTAGAAGCGGACCCCGCCGACCACCTTGTACGGCAGGCCGACGCGGATGAACACCTCCTCGAACACCCGGGACTGCGCGTTGGTCCGGTAGAAGACGGCCACGTCGCCGGGGCGTACGTCATGGTTGTCGGTGAGCCGGTCGATCTCGCGGGCCACCCAGTCGGCCTCGGCGTGCTCGGTGTCGGCGACGTAGCCGACGATCTGTTCGCCCTGCCCCTGATCGCTCCAGAGCCGCTTGGGTTTGCGGGAGGTGTTGCGGTCGATGACCGCGTTGGCCGCGGTGAGGATGGTCTGGGTGGAGCGGTAGTTCTGCTCCAGCAGGATGGTCCGGGCCTGGGGGTAGTCCCGTTCGAACTCCAGGATGTTGCGGATGGTGGCGCCGCGGAAGGCGTAGATCGACTGGTCCGCGTCACCGACCACGCACAGCTCGGACGCCTCCTCGCCGGTGCCGACCAGCTCGCGGATCAGGGTGTACTGCGCGTGGTTGGTGTCCTGGTACTCGTCGACCATCACGTGCCGGAAGCGGCGACGGTACGCCTCGGCCAGGTGCGGATGCGACTGGAACAGGTGCACCACGGTCATGATGATGTCGTCGAAGTCCAGTGCGTGCGCCTCGCGCAGCCGCCGCTGGTACAGCTCGTAGGCCTCGGCGACGGCCCGCTCGTTCGGGCCCTTCGCACCGGCCTTGAACTCCTCCGGCTCGACCAGCTCGTTCTTCAGGTTCGACACCTGGGCGGCCAGGCCACGGGCGGTGTACCGCTTGGGGTCCAGGTCGAGCTCGCGGGCGACCAGCGTCATCAGCCGGCGGGAGTCGTCGGCGTCGTAGATCGAGAAGGTGCTCTTCAGCCCGGCGTGCTCGTGCTCGGCGCGCAGGATGCGCACGCACGCCGAGTGGAACGTCGACACCCACATCATCCGGGCCCGTGGGCCGACCAGCTGGGAGACCCGCTCCTTCATCTCCCCGGCGGCCTTGTTGGTGAACGTGATCGCGATGATCTCGCCGGGGTGCACGTGGCGCTCGGCCAGCAGGTAGGCGATCCGATGGGTCAGCACCCGGGTCTTGCCGGAACCCGCGCCGGCCACGATCAGCAACGGTCCCCCGGAGTGGGTGACCGCGTCCCGCTGCGGCCCGTTCAGGCCGGTCAGCAGCGACTCCGGGTCGAGCCGCGGAGCCGCGGGCCGGGGCGCCGGCCGTGGTGTCTCCGGCACCCGCACCGCGGGGAGGGAGAACAGTGCGTCGGAAGGTTCTGAGGAAGGTCGCATCGCGGGAGCCAGTGTATGCCGACCCCCCGACACCTTTTCGCCGCCGACCGGCCCGTCGATCGATGTTCGGCGATAGCCTGCGGGGATGCCTCTACCTCGACGGCGGCACCTCGCCCTTCCGGTGGCCGTGCTGGCCGCCGCCGGTGTGGTCACCGCGATTCCGAGCACCGCGACGGCGGCCGAGTTCGCCCCGGTCACCGCTTCCTTCGGCAAGCCCACCGGGCCGGTGGTCACCGGCCAGTTCCTCAGCTACAACGACTTCCACGGCGCGATCGACCCGCCCACCGGCAGCGGCGCGGTGGTGAACGCGAGCGGCACCAGCACCCCGGCCGGTGGGGTGGAGTACCTGGCGACCACCCTGAAGAGGCTGCGGGCCGGCGGCAAGCACACGATCACCGCCGGGGCCGGTGACCTGATCGGGGCGACTCCGCTGGTCAGTGCGGCCTTCCACGACGAGCCGACGATCGAGTTGATGAACCAGATCGGGCTGCAGGTCAGTTCGGTCGGCAACCACGAGTTCGACGAGGGTGTGGACGAGCTGATCCGCATCCAGCGCGGCGGATGTCACCCGGTCGACGGATGCCAGGACGGTGACCCGTACCGGGGGGCGAAGTTCACCTATCTGGCGGCGAACACCATCGACAAGAGGACGAAGCTGCCGATCCTGCCGCCGGTCGACATCAGGTTCGTCGACGGCGTGCCCGTCGGGTTCATCGGGATGACGCTGGAGGGCACCCCGGGCATCGTCAACCCGGCCGGCATCACCGAGGTCACCTTCACCGACGAGGTGGAGACGGCGAACAAGTGGAGTGGCGTACTCAAGCGGTTGGGGGTGCGGGCTCAGGTCCTGCTGCTGCACGAGGGTGGCACGCAGGCCGCGGCCGGCCCGACGCCGGGGGTCTCCGACTGCACCGGGTTCACCGGGCCGCTGGTGCCGATCGTGGCCGGGCTCAACCCGGAGATCAACGTGGTGATCTCCGGGCACACGCACCGGTTCTACTCGTGCAAGCTGCCCAACAGCACCGGCGCCGACACCGTCGTGACCAGCGCCGGCGCCAACGGGCAGCTGGTCACCGACATCGACTACACCCTGGACCGGCGCACCGGGAGGTTCACCGGCGTCACCGCGAAGAACGTGATCGTGGAGAACGGTGTGCCGGACGGCGACGGCGGCTGGCGGCGCGACGCCGCCGGCAACTTCCTGCGCAACCCGGACACTGTGGACGCGGCCGCGAAGAAGGTCGCCGACAAGTACCGCACGGCTGTCGCGCCGATCGCGAACCGGCTGGTCGGCAGCATCAGCGCGGACATCACCCGGACCGCCACCCCGGCCGGGGAGAGCCCGCTCGGTGACGTGATCGCCGACGCGCAACTCGCGTACACCGACGCGCAGATCGCTCTGATGAACCCGGGCGGCATCCGCGCCGACCTGGACGCCGACCAGTCCTCCGGTGGTGAGGCGTACGGCCAGGTCACCTACGGCGAGGCGTTCACCGTGCAGCCGTTCAACAACCTGGTGGTCACCCAGTCGTTCACCGGCGCCCAGCTGAAGAACGTGCTGGAGCAGCAGTTCCCCGGTTTCGGCGGGCAGACCACCCAGCGGATCCTGCAGGTGTCGGCGGGTCTGACGTACACCTGGAGCGCCTCGGCCCCGGCCGGTGCGAAGGTCGGCGCGCTGGCCCTGAACGGCACGCCGATCGACCCGGCCGCGAGCTATCTGGTCACCACCAACGACTTCCTGGCCAACGGCGGTGACGGGTTCAGCAACCTGACCGTGGGCACCGGGCGGGTCACCGCGCCGGGCTTCGACGTGGACGCGCTCGTGGCGTACCTGGCCGGCGGCCCGATCCCGCCCGGACCGGCGGACCGCATATCGACGACCTCCTGATCAGGTCAAACTTTCGTCCCAACACTCGGGCGGTTTTCTTGCGGGACCGTCCGGGGCGGGGGCATACTCGGCTCGTGATCCAGCAGGCGCGATTTTTTACCTATGGCACCGGACGCCCGGCAGCCGTGGGTCGCTCCTGATTCCCAGACCTACATCAAGCCCCGGGCTCTCCAGCTCGGGGCTTGATGCTGTCCGGGCCGGGCAGCCCGGGACGCCAGCACCCGAGGAGCACGACATGACCGCCGACGTGATGGACCAGGCCACCGGCGCGGGCGAGGACGCGGCCGCCGACAAGATCCGTGGCATCCGGGAACGGATCAACGAGATCGACAAAACGATCATCGATCTCTGGCTGGAGCGCTCGGCGCTCTCCCAGGAGGTCGGCAAGACCCGGATGGCCAGCGGCGGCACCCGCCTGGTGCTGGCCCGCGAGCGGGAGATCATCGAGCACTTCCGGGAGGCGCTCGGCCCGGACGGCACCCAGGTCGCGCTGCTGCTGCTGCGGTCCGGCCGCGGCCCGCTCTGAGCGGCCGGATACGACCGCGGCCGGGCTCTGATGAGCCCGGCCGCAGCGGAAAGAAGACACCAGCGAAAGGTCTTGCCGTCACGGGAGTGCTGCCGGACCCGGGCATCCGTTCAGGTCAGGCGTACTCCGTGACTGTTGCTCAACGGCTCTTGGAGCCACCCCCGTAGCCCGCGTTGGCGTTGCCGCCGTAGCCGTTGTTGTTCTTGCCGCCGCCGGGCTTGCCACCGCGGTAGTCACCGTCGTGCTTGCCGCCACCGGGCTTGTTGCCGCCACCGTAGCTGCCACCGGGGTTGCCGCCGCCGTAGCTGCCGCCCGGCTTGCCGCCGCCGTAGTTACCGCCCGGCTTGCCGCCACCGTAGCTGCCGCCCGGCTTGCCGCCGCCGTAGCTGCCGCCACCGTGGTGGCCGCCGCCGTACTGGCCGCCCCAGTTGCCCCAGTGCTTGCCCCAGCCGTGACCGCGGTTACCGAAGCGGTACCAGTCCACGAAACGGCCGCCGCGGTACCCGAAGGGGCTGACGCCGACCGGGCTGGCGACCCAGGCCCGCCACTGCGGCCCGTACGCCAGGAAGCCGTCACCGGCGAAGCGGAACGCCGAGGTGGTGTAGTAGCTCTGGAAGCCCGCCGCGCCCCAGTTGCAGGCGTCCGGGTCGACGATCAGGGCGTACGCACCCGGGCGGACCCCGACCACGCCGGCCGGGATGACGCGCACCGTGTCGCAGGAGTAGGCGGACGCCGCCCAGAACCCGCGCTTGCCGCCGAAGACGGCGGCCTGCTGGCAACCGCTCCGCGAGCCGTAGTAGCCGACGACCGCGGTCCCGTACTGACGGTGCTGCTGGGCCGCGGTCTTCTCCGGCTTCGCCGTGGCGGCGGCGTCGCTGCCGGAGGCCATGGCCGGGCCGGCCGCCATGGTGGCACCGGCGAGGAGGCCGAGTCCGGCCATCGTCACCGAACGCATCGTCTTGTTCATGCTGCTTACCGTTTCCTCTCAGTCGGGTAGCGCTGGAACAGACAATGCCTTATCGGGCGAAAAGGACAAAGCTCAGTAAGTAGCCCTTTCGGTCACCAATACTTACTAGTTCGCTTGATCCTCTAAGTAGTAACAATCGTGCGGCTGCCTCGTTGCGCAGCCGGTCAGCGACCCTGGAACCGGGTGTCGACCGCCGCGAAGTGGCAGGCACTCGGATGCGGCGACCGGTCCCGGATCTGCAGCACCGGCTCCCGCTCGCCACAGATGTGCTCGGCCTTCCAGCAGCGGGTGCGGAACCGGCATCCGGACGGCGGGTCGGCCGGCGACGGGACGTCACCCTCCAGCACGATCTGGTTGCGGCGGCCCCGCAGCCGCGGGTCCGGCACGGGCACGGCGGAGAGCAGGGCTTGCGTGTACGGGTGGGTCGGCTGATCGTAGATCGCCACGTCATGACCCTGCTCGACGATCTTGCCGAGGTACATCACGGCCACCCGGTCGGAGATGTGCCGGACCACCGACAGGTCGTGGGCGATGAAGATGTACGACAGCCCGAAGTCGTCCTGCAGCCGCTCCAGCAGGTTGATCACCTGAGCCTGGATGGACACGTCGAGCGCCGACACCGGCTCGTCGCAGACGATGATCTCCGGTTTGAGCGCCAGCGCGCGGGCGATGCCGATGCGCTGCCGCTGGCCGCCGGAGAACTGGTGCGGGTACCGGTTGGCGTGATCCGGGTTCAGGCCGACGGTGTCCAGCAGATCCTGCACGGCCTGTCGCCGCTTGTCCTTCGCCACCACCTCGGGATGGATCGCGAACGGCTCGCCGATGATCTCGCCGACCGTCATCCGCGGGTTGAGCGAGGTGTACGGGTCCTGCATCACCATCTGGATGTTGCGGCGGGCCCGGCGCAGGTCACCGCCCTTGAGCCGGGTCATGTCCTGACCGCGCACCACGATCGAGCCGTCGGTCGGCTTCTCCAGGCCGACCAGCAGCTTGGCCAGTGTGGACTTGCCGCAGCCGGACTCGCCGACCACACCGAGGGTCTCGCCGCGCCGCAGCTGCAGATCCACCCCGTCGACCGCCCGGACCGCGCTCTTCCTGGCCGGGAAGTGCTTGACCAGGCCCCTGGTCTCGAGGACGACGTCACTCACCGAGGACCTCCCGGAAGAAGTGGCAGCGGGCGGTGCGATGCGGGGCGATCGAGTACGCCGGTGGCGCCGGATCCTGACGGCACGGATCCTTGGCGTACCGGCAACGGGGGTTGAACGCGCACCCGGCCGGGATGTCGGTCAGCACGGGCGGCAATCCCCGGATCACGCTGAGCTGCCGGCCCTTGAGATCAAGACGCGGAATCGATTCGAGAAGCGCCCGGGTGTACGGGTGACCGGGGCGCGCGTAGATGTCGTAGACCGGCGCCTCCTCGACCACGCGGCCGGCGTACATGACCGAGATCCGGTCGGCGACGTCCGCGACCACACCCATGTCATGGGTGATCAGGATGAGGCCCATGTTGCGTTCGCGCTGCAGTTCGGCGAGCAGGCCCATGATCTGCGCCTGCACGGTGACGTCGAGCGCGGTGGTCGGCTCGTCGGCGATCAGCACCTCGGGGTCCAGGGCCAGCGCCATCGCGATCATCACGCGCTGCCGCATGCCGCCGGAGAACTGGTGCGGGTAGTCGTTCACCCGGCTGCGCGCCCCCGGGATCCGCACCTGGTCGAGCAGCTCGATCGCCCGGCTCTTGGCGTCCCGGCGCGACATCCCCCGGTGCACCCGGAACAGTTCGGCCAGCTGGAAGCCGACGCTGTAGACCGGGTTCAGCGCGGACAGCGCGTCCTGGAAGATCATCGCGATCCGGTTGGCCCGCACCTTCCGGCGCTCGGCCTCCGGCAGCTTGAGCAGGTCGACACCGCGGTAGCGGATGTCGCCCCTGGTGATGAAGCCGGGCGGGCTGTCCAGGATGCCCATGATCGCCTGGGCGGTCACCGACTTGCCGCAGCCGGACTCGCCCAGGATGGCCAGGGTCTCCCCCGGGTTCAGCCAGAAGTTCGCCCCGTTGACGGCCTTGGCCACGCCGTCGCGGGTGCGGAACTCGACGTGCAGATCGTTGATCTGGAGCAGCGGCGCGCGCGGGTCCAGCCCGGGCAGGGCGTCGATCTGCGCCTTGAGGTCGGTCATGGGTCGGGTCACCGCAGCTTCGGGTCGAAGGCGTCGCGGATCGCGTCGCCCAGCATGATGAAGGCCAGCACAGTGGCGGCGAGGAAGACGGACGGCCAGACCAGCGGGTGCGCCGCGATCCGGGCGTAGTCCTGGGCCTCGGCGATCTGCAGTCCCCAGCTGATCGCCTGGCCCTTGAGGCCGACCCCGAGGTAGGAGAGGGTCGCCTCGGCGGCGATGTTGGTGCCCAGCAGAATGGTGAGCACCACGATGAACGAGGCGATCGAGTTCGGCAGGATGTGCCGGAACATCAGCCGGGCCGGGCCGGCGCCGAGCATCCGGGCCGCCGCCACGTAGTCCTGGTTCTTCGCCGCGATCACCGCCGACCGCATCACCCGGGCCGAGGCGGTCCAGGTGAGCACGCCCAGAGTGAGCGTCACCGCGCTCACCCCGTCGTCGGCCGGACCGGTCAGCCGGCCGGACAGGACCACCGCGGCGAGCAGGAGCGGCACACCGAGCATGACGTCGGTCAGCCGGGACAGCACCGCGTCGACCACACCGCCGAAGTAGCCGGCGGTCAGCCCGAAGAACATCCCGATCACCCCGGCCAGCAGGGTGGCGAGCAGCCCGACCTCGATCGAGTTGCGGGTGCCGTACACGGTCCGGGCGAAGACGTCGCAGCCCTGGAAGTCGTACCCGAACCAGGCTCCGCCGCCCGGGCCCTTGTGCTGGTTGGACAGCGCGCACGAGGCCGGGTCGGCCGAGGTGAACAGCGACGGGACGGCCGCCATCAGCAGGATCAGGACGACCAGCACCCCGGAGACCCAGAAGATCTTGTTGGTACGCAGGTCGGCCCAGGCGTCCCCGGCCAGACTGCGCGTCCTCGCGGGAACCTCGGCCGCGGCGATCATGTTGGGGTCACTCATAACGGATCCTGGGGTCGAGGGCGGCGTAGAGCAGGTCGACGATGAGGTTCACGACCAGGAAGACGATGACCAGGACGCTGACGAAACCGACCACCAGCGGCCCGTCCTCGGTGCGGATGCCCCGGGCCAGGTTGAACCCGACACCGGGGATGTTGAAGACCTCCTCGGTGATGATCGCGCCGGACATCAGGGCGCCCAGGTCGACACCGATCAGGGTGATCACCGGGATCAGCGAGTTGCGCAGCACGTGCACCCAGGTCACCCGGCGCGGCGACAGGCCCTTGGCCCGGGCGGTGCGCACATAGTCGGCCCGGAGGTTCTCCACCACCGAGGTACGGGTGACCCGCAGCTCGGTGGCCACCACCGTGGTGGCGAGCACCAGGGCGGGCAGCAGCAACGCGTACAGGGTGGCGTTGCGGGTGGTGGTCGCCGGGAACCACTGCAACTCCATGGCGAAGACGAGCTGGGCCACCGGGGCGAGCACCACGATCGGCATGGCCAGCAGCAGCAGCGTCACCAGCAGGGTGCCGTTGTCGAACAGGCCGCCGCGCCGGATCGCCGACCAGACACCGGCGGTGACCGCGATCAGGGCCGAGATGCCGACCGCCAGCAGGGCCAGCTTGAGCGTCACCGGCCAGGCGTCCAGCAGCATGTCGGAGATGTCCCGGCCGGTCATCGAACGACCCAGGTCGCCGGTGAGCAGGCCTTTCATGTAGTACCAGTACTGGACCAGGAAACTCTCGTCCAAGTGGTAGCGCTCGGTCAGCACGGCGCGGACGCTGTCACTGACCGGTTTCTCGCCGGCCAGCGCCTGGATCGGGTCGTCCTGGTTGGCGAACATCAGCGCGAAGACTACGAAGGTGGCCCCGAAGAAGGTCAGGATCATCTGTAGTAAGCGCCGCACGATGTAGCGGAACATTCGGGTTAAGCCTCGCGACGGAGATCAGTGGGGCGACGACACAGTAGTGGCGCCACGGTCGCATGCTCCCCGTGACGCCACCAGTGTTCAGGCGGTCAGATCAGGCGACCGTTTCGATGTCGTACAGGTTCACCTTCATGAACAGGTCGACCTCGACGTTCTGCACCTTCTCCGAGTAGCCGTACACGTTGTTGGAGAAGCGCAGCGGGATGAACGGCATGTCCCGGACCAGGATGTCCTCGGCCTGCTGCCACTTCTTGATCGCCTGCGCCGGGGTGCTCGCCGCCGAACCCTGCTTGATCAGGTTGTCGAAGGTGGCGTCGGAGTAGCCGGAGAAGTTCGACGAGCCGTTGGTGCTGAACAGCGGGCCCAGGTAGTTCTCCATCAGCGGGTAGTCCATCGACCAGCTGAGACGGAACATGCCGATCGGCTCTCGAGCCTTGGCCATGGTCTGCAGGTCGGCGAACTTCGCCACCGGGTTGCCGACGCAGTTGACGCTCAGCGCGGCGGTGATCTGGTTGCAGGTGGCGTCGACCCAGGCCTTGTGACCACCGTCGACGTTGTAGGTGATCTGGATCTCTTTCGGGCCGTTGGCGGCGTCGTAGAGGTCCTTGGCCTTCTTCGGGTTGTAGACGCAGGCCTCGCCGCAGCTGTTCTCCCGGTAGCCCTGGACCACCGGGGAGACGAACGCGGTCGCCGACGACCGGGAGCCGAGGAAGATCTGCTCGGCGATCTCATCGCGGTTGATGGCCATCGAGATGGCCCGGCGGACGTCCTTGTTCTGGTACGCCTTCTCGTAGACCGGGAAGCCGAGGGCGTCGAAGCCCGAGTTCTCACTGCGCTGGAACCGCTCACCCAGGTCGGCCGGCGCGCTGGAGAGCGCCTCGATCGGGATGCTGGTCTGCACGTCCAGGCTGCCGGTGACCAGGTCCGCGTACTCGGTCTGCTCGTCCTGGTAGATCTTCCAGGTGACACCGTCGATCTTCGGGACCTTGCCCTTGAAGTCGGCGACCTTCTCCACCACGATCTGGTTGTCGTGCTCCCACTTGCCCTTCATCTTGAAGGGGCCGTTACCGATGATCGACTCCTCGAAGCCCTCGGCGATCACGCCCGGCGAGGCGAACGCGGCCTTCGGCAGCGGGTAGAAGACCGAGTAGGCGAGCACCGTCTTGAAGCTGGAGAACGGCGCGGAGAGGGTGACCTTGAAGGTCAGGTCGTCGATGACCTGCAGACCCGACATCTTGTCCGTGGTCGGCGCCGGCGCCTTCAGCGGACCGTTCTTGTCCGGGTCCTCCGGGTTCACGTCGGTGTAGCCGGCGATGCGCTGGAAGAAGTAGCTGCCGGTCTGAGCGTTCGGCGCGTAGGCGCCGTAGTTCCAGGCGTCGACGTAGTTCTGCGCGGTCACCGGCTCGCCGTTGTGGAACGTGAAACCGGGCTTCAGCTTGATCGTCCAGACCCGGTTGCTGGCGTTCGGCGTGATCGACTCCGCGGCGACCTCGATCGCCTCCTTGCGCGAGTTGAACTCGACGAGCGGGTAGAACAGCGAGTACAGCACCGTGGTGGCGTTGACGTCGGTGGCGTTCGTGGGAAGGAGGTGCAACGGCTCGGAGAGACCGATCACCACCGTGTTGGAGTTGGCGGCCTCGTCATCCGAGTCACCACCGCCGCAACCGGCGATCATCAGGGAGATGGCGGCCAGAACGGCCACCAGCTTCCATGGGCGTTTCCCGAGCATCGGGGGTGCCTCCTTCAGGAGCGCTCACGAGGGGGTGTGTGAGTAGCTGCCACTGTGACACAGAGACACGAAAACCCGGAGCCCCGTTATCAAGCCGATATTAGCCTCATAGATCCCGTCAAGCCGTTTTCGTCGCTTCTGAGCTGGGAAAACTCCGGGGGGCTTTCATCACGGCACGGAGCGCAGCCTAGCCGAATGGCTCCGATGAGCAACCGTTGAGGGGTCAGACAAGGCGCCGATCGGCCGCCCAGCGTGACAGTTCGTAACGGTTACTCATCTGCAATTTACGCAGCACATTGGAGACGTGCGTCTCAACGGTTTTGATGGAGATGTAGAGCTCTTTAGCGATCTCCTTGTATGCATAACCCCGCGCCAGCAGCCGCAGCACCTCACGTTCGCGGTTGGTGAGCTGGTCCAGCTCGGGGTCCGCGACCGGCACATCGGGCCGGGAAGCGAACGCGTCGAGCACGAAACCGGCCAGCCGCGGGCTGAACACCGCGTCGCCGTCGGCCACTCTGCGCACCGCTTTGGCCAGCTCGTCCGGCGAGATCGTCTTCGTCACATAGCCACGGGCCCCGGCCCGGATGAGACCGATCACATCCTCCGCGGCATCCGACACCGACAGGGCCAGGAACCGCACCTGCGGGTGGGTGCGGCGCACCGACTCCAGCACCGCACGGCCACCGCCGTCGGGCATGTGCACGTCGAGCAGGACCACATCCGGCTGGATCGCGCCGATCCGGCTGATCGCCTCGCTCACCGTGCTCGCCTCCCCCACCACGTCGACGTGGGCACCCAGCTCCGCACGCACTCCGGCGCGGAACATCGCGTGGTCGTCGACCAGGAAGACGTTCAGTCGCCGGGCCTCCGGCTCGATCACGGGCTCGGTCATCGCACTGACTCCTTACCAGCGGTCACGCTCTCCCTCATCACGGGAAGCATGAGCCGCACCTCCGTACCGTCTCCGGGGGCACTCCGGATCTCGGCGCGCCCTCCGTGGCGCTGCATCCGCCCGATGATCGACCCCCGGACCCCGTGGCGGGTCTCCGCCACGCCGCCGAGATCGAAGCCCGCGCCCCGATCCCGGACGAACACGCTCAGCTCATCCTCCTCCACCTCGGCATAGAGCGAAACCGTCTGCACCCCGGCATGCCTGGCCGCGTTCACCAGAGCCTCGCGGGCCGCCGCCACCAGCGCCGCCACCTTCTCGTCGCACTGGGTGTCGCCGACCACCACCGTCTCCACGGTGATCGCGTAGGTGTCCTCCACCTCGGCCGCGGCCTGCTCCAGCGCGGCGGCGAACCGCTCGGCCGGCGAGGCGGTCGGCCGGTAGAGCCAGTTGCGCAGGCTGCGCTCCTGCCCCCGGGCCAGCCGCTGCACCTCCTTGATGTCGGTGGAGTTGCGCTGGATCAGGGCCAGGGTGTGCAGCACCTGGTCGTGGATCATCGCGGCCAGCTCGGCCCGCTCCTGCTCCCGGATCCGGCCCTCGCGCTCGGCCCGCAGCTGGCCGAACGTGCGCCAGACCAGCGGGGCGACCACCACACCGACGCCGAGCAGACCGACGAAGGCGAAGATCACACCGTTGAACACCGCGCCGATCGACTCGGACGGCGAGTAGACCGCGACCACCCCGATGATCCCGACCGCGACCAGGATGCCGCCGCCGATGAACCGGAACAGGAAGGAGCGCCTGTCGTTCTCCGACACCATCGCGGTGAACCAGGGGGTGGCCGCCAGATTCTCCGAGCGCAGGTCGCGGCGGCTCGGGTCGGACTGGTGCCAGATCACGCCGGCGCCGACCGCGATCACCGCGATCATCCAGCCGGCCGTGGTGGCCACCTGGTCCTCGAAGACCAGGGCCTGCAACAGGATCACGCCCATGCCGATCGCCGCGAACGGCAGCAGGGCGCCGATGTCACGGCGGGGCGCCTCCTCGTCGGCGCGCGCCTCCTGCGGCAGCACCGCCCAGTAGGCGGCGTAGAGCAGCAGGCCGAGGGCGTTGAAGCCGAGCAGGACGACGAGCGTGATGCGCACGGCCAGCACCGGGATGCCGAGATGGCGCGCCAGCCCGGTCGCGACTCCGGCGACGATGCGCTGGTCGCGGGGCCGGTAGAGCCGGCGCGGTGGGTTCACGGCAGTGGTGGTCACCCTCCGATCGTCACACGTGAGCCGGGCTCGGGCCACGGGGATGTTCCCCGGTCTAGCGGCCCTATTTCTCAGGGTGGCCTCAGGGTCGGTTCCGGAAGCGGCTCGGGTGGCGGCGCGAGCAGGATCGAAAGCATGAACGACGAAGCGTCCGGTGCCGGTCCCGCGAAGGGCGACCAGGCACCTTCCGACCAGCCCGGCGGCTTTCCGCCCGGCTCCAACGTGCCGCCCTGGGTGTCCGCGGCCTCGGCGGCCTGGGCCCGTCAGCAACTGGTCCGCCCTCATCAGGGGCGCTATGTGGCCGGTGTCTGCGGCGCCGTCGCCCGGGCCACCAACACCGACCCGGTGCTCTGGCGGGTTCTGCTCGCCGTGCTCGGTGTCCTCGGCGGCGCCGGGGTCCTGCTCTATCTGATCGGCTGGCTGATCATCCCGTCCGAGGGTGACACCGCATCCCCGATCGAGTCCCTGCTCGGCAAGGGCCAGTCCGGGATGGCACCGCTCTCGGTGGTGCTGCTCGGCAGTGGCGCCCTGCTGACTTTCGCCTTCATCGTCAACTCCGGCGCCCGGGCCAGCATGCTCGCCGCGGTCGTGGTCCTCGGGGCGTTCCTGCTGATCAAGCGGGGTGGTGCGGTGTCCTTCCCGGGCTCGGCGCCACAGCCGCCACCCGCGCCACCCGCGCCGCCCGGTCCCGCACCGGGCCCGGCCGCCCCGGCGGAGCCGACCGTGCCGTTCGCGGCGGCGCCCGCGTCCGCACCGGCCGGTGCGCCGGCGACGCCACCTCCGGCGTACACCCCGCCGCCCGCGTACACACCTCCGGCGTACACCCCGCCACCTCCGGCGGCCCCGCCCACCGGTGGTTTCCGCCCGCCGTTCGCACCGCACGGCCCGTTCGCCGGCCCGCCACCGCCGCCACCCGCGCCGACGGCCCCGCCGAAGGCGCCGAAACCGCCGAAGGAGCGCTCCATCCTGGGCCGGCTGACCTTCTTCGCGGTCGTCATGGTGACCGGCCTGATCGCCGCGGTCGACATGAGCGGTGTCGACGTCAGCATCTCGGCCTACTTCGCCGCCGCCCTGGTCACCACCGCGCTCGGCCTGATCGTCGGCACCTGGTTCGGCCGGGCCCGGGGCCTGATCGCGCTGGCCCTGGTGCTCAGCTTCGCCCTCGGCGTCTCGTCCGGGCTGGAGCGGTTCGGCCAGGACTGGACGCCCAGCGTCTACCGCCCGGCCGCGATCACCGCCGTCGCCGATCAGTACGACTTCAACGTCGGCAACGTCACGCTGGACCTGCGCGCCGTCGACTTCACCGGCCAGAGCCAGACCATCGGCATCGGCATGAAACTCGGCCAGCTGAGGGTGCTGCTGCCCGACGCGGTCGACACCACGGTCACCGCCGGTGTCGACGGCGGCCGGATGGTCCTCTTCAACGAGGAGTTCAACGACAGCGCCCTGCACGAGGTGACCAACGCCGGCTCGCAGGGCACCAACGACGGCACGCTCGTGCTCGACATCCGGATGGAAGCCGGGAACCTGGAGGTGATCCGATGAAGCCGCACCGCATGGACGGAGTCTCCCTCAGCTTCGGCCTGATCTTCCTGCTGATCGCCTTCTGGTGGGCGCTCTCCCAGGTGATCACCCTCCAGCTCCCGGCGGTGGGCTGGATCGTGGCCGGCGGACTGATCTTCTTCGGCGTGGCCGGCCTGCTCGGGGCGATCCGCTCCGGCCGGCGCGAGGTGCCGTCCGCACCGGTCCCGGCCGCCGCCACCGTCGAGACGCCCGGTGATCTCCCGCCGGAGATGCACGCCTCGATCGTCAAGGAGCTGCTGGACGACCCGTCCGAGAAGTTCACCCGCGAGCATCCCGCCACGGACCGCCCGGCCGGGCACTGAGCGGACCTGTTTGCCCCGCCCACGGGAACGACTCCGGTGGGCGGGGCAATATGCTCGACGGATGACCGCGTTTCCGAGTGTTTCCGTCGCGCCCGTCCCCGGCGTGGGTGCCCGGGCCGCCCGCGCCCTGACCGCCGAGTTCGCCCGGCAGAACGCGGCGACGTCCGCTCTGCTGGTCAGCGCCGACCACGCCTCGGCCGTGGTGGCCGCCGCCGTCGAGGCGCTGCTCCCCGGCGACACCCTCACCCTGGTGCCGGGTGTCAACAGCAGCAGCGACCTGCTCCGTGGGCACATCACCGGCCTGGGCAGCTGGGTCGCCGACCGGGTGAAGGTCGTCGAGTCCCTCGACGAGGCCCAGCCCGCCGACGTGCTGATCGTGGGCGAGCCCCTGACCGGCACCGCCGACGAGGCCCGCACCCTGATCGAGCGCCTCTCCAAATATCTGGCCGACGGCGCCGTGCTCTCCATCGCCGTTCCGGCCGGCCCCGGCCGCACCCAGGGCGCCGCCGCCGAGCTGTTCCGGCAGGGCGCCCTCTTCGGTGTCGGCTCCGACCTGGTGGTCCGCAACCAGCCGCCGCTGCGGGTGCACAAGCTGCGCTTCAGCCCCGCCGAGGTGTCCACCACCGCCGCGCTCGCCCCGGCGTTCCGGACGTCCAGCGTGCCGCTGACCCGCAGCATGCACATCGACTCCAACGGGGTGGCCGCCGCCGGCATCGCGCTCGGCCTGGCCGTCCTGGCCCGCCGCGCCCGGCCGAAGTCGAAGCTGTGGCTGCTGCCCGCGCTCGCCGCCGCACCGGTCGCCGCGTTCTTCCGCGACCCGGAGCGCGACGTCCCCGGCGACCCGTCGGCCATCATCGCCGCCGCCGACGGCAAGGTCCTGTCCGTCGAGCGGCTGCGCGACGAGCGCTTCGGTGACGGCGAGTTCCTGCGCATCGCCGTCTTCCTGTCCGTTTTCGACGTGCACGTCAACCGCGCGCCGGTGGCCGGCCGGGTCGCCGACTACTTCGTCGAGGAGGGCGGCTACGCCAACGCGGCGACCGCCGCCGCCGAACACAACGTCGCCGCGTACACGCTGCTCGACACCGAGCACGGCACGGTCGTGGTGGCCCAGCGCACCGGCCTGATCGCCCGCCGGATCGTGCAGCGGGCCCCCGTCGGCACCCTGCTGGCCAAGGGCGAGCGCTACGGCCTGATCCGCTTCGGCTCCCGCACCGACGTCTACCTCCCCGCTGACAAGGCGGAGGCCCTGGTCAGCGTCGACGAGCGGGTGGTCGGCGGCGCCACGGTCATCGCCCGCTGGAAGAACTGACCGATTCTGTACGGGTAGGGAAAGCGCCGTGGCTACCCCGCGGCGTTTCCCTGCCCGAGGCCGACTCGCGGCCGCCGGGCCGAAGGCGGTGGCCGGCGATCGACAGCGAAAGGCCGCCTCCCAGCGGGGAGACGGCCTTTTGTGCTGTGTGGGTCAGGCGGTGGTGCGGCGGGCCCGCATCCATAGGATCGGGCCGCTGGCCAGGTAGGTCGCGACGATCAGGACGAACGTCATGCGGGGCTGGATCAGGGCGCCGACGATCGGGAGCAGCCACAGCCACAGCGGCAGTTTCATCAGGCGGGCGAGCTTCGCGTACGGGAAGCTGGACACCATCGCGAAAGCGAGCAGCGTCACACCGGCGAGCTGGACCATGCCGGGCAGGGGCAGGCCGATCAGCACCGTCAGGGCGAGGACCGCGGCGGCCATCGTGGTGGGGACGCCGCAGAAGAAGCGGCCGTCCTTCGGTGAGACGTTGAAGCGGGCCAGGCGGATCGCGGCACAGCCGGCGACCAGCGCGGTGGCGATCGCGGCGGCGGCCTGCGGCACCTCGCTGGCGAGGGACGCGTAGACGACCACCGGGGCGGCCAGGCCGAACGAGCACATGTCGGCGAGCGAGTCCATCTGCGCGCCGAACGGGCTGGCGACACCCAGCTTGCGGGCCAGCGCGCCGTCCAGGCCGTCGAAGACGACGCAGGCGACCAGGCAGGCGGCGGCGAGCTGGACCTGGCCGTCCATCGCCAGGAAGATCGCCAGCAGGCCGAGGGCCAGGCTGGACAGGGTGCAGGCGTTGACCAGCGCGAAACTCGCACGGCGGGACATGGTGTGCTCACCGGGCAGCAGGGGGATGGAAGCCGCGGCCGGCTCCGTGTCGACGACCGAGTCGGCCGGAACCCCGGGCGCGGGGATCGTCACGGCCCGCACCGGGTCGGAGCCGACGTGCAGCACCTCGGCGCGGGTCGCGGTGGCGGCCCGTCCGGTCTCTGCGGAGCGGCGGCCCACCCGAACCATCAGGGCTTGCCGCGCGAGAGTCCCGCCGCGGCGTAGCCGGCCTGCCCAACGACGCCCGGCGGGACGGGGACTATCCGTCGATCGACGCCGGCGCCAAGGGGTACTCGGCACGTGCTTCCTCCATGGAGCTCGGTTGTTCCGCCTGGATAACGATCCCGGCGAAATTGCGGACTACACCATCGCACAGCCGGACGGCCTTGGCGAGAGGGCGGACGGTCCCGAAGTGCCACTACGTGGGGCCGCCCGAGGGACGGGCCCTCGGCCTTCCGTCCCCGATTTTAGCCCGCGTGGACCAGCGCATCCCGCGCCAGTTCAGTGAGAGGCAGGTTGCGGGCTTCCTCGGGGGTGAACCAGGCGGCTTGCGCGGTGGAACCGCCGGCCGACTCTGTGACCGCCGCGGCGACCGGGTCCTCCACTGTTACCCGGTATACGACGCGAATCACATGCCAGTCCATCGGAACTCCTTCGGGTCCGAGGGCGGCCGGGTCGTAGCGGTGCGAGACGCCGATCAGCCCGGTGATCCGGCCCCGCTGCGACGTCTCCTCGTGGAGTTCCCGTGCCAGCGCGCGTTCCGGGGTCTCGCCGAAGTCGGTCCCGCCGCCGGCCAGGTGCCACTGCCCGGCACCCGGGTAGCCGTCCGCGATCAGGGTCAGCAGGATTCGGCCGGCCGGGTCGGTGGCCAGCGCGTACGCTCCGAAGCGCTGCACCTTCTCGGCCCGGTCGAGGACACCGAAGGGGCCCTGGAACTCGGTGGTGTCGAACCGGACGCCGAGGACGCCGGCCACGAACGGCAGCAGCGGGCGCGACGACGGGTCGGCGACCCACTCGACGAGGTCGCTCGTGCCGACGGCTTCGGGCCGCAGCGTGCCGCCGGTCACCTCGACGTCGTAGATGATGCGGTCGGTGTGCTCGATCGAGTCGTCGGGCAGCCGGGCCAGGTCAGCGAGGACCGCCCGGACACCGGTGATCCGCACGTCGAGGCCGGTCTCCTCGACGAACTCCCGGACGACGGTGTCATCCGGGTGCTCGCCCTGGTCGATGCCACCGCCGGGCAGTGACCACACCCCGGGGAAGGCGCAGGCCTCCGAACCCCGGGTGAGCAGGACACTGCCGTCGGCGGAGCGGCACACGCCGTACGCGGCGGCCCGTCTTCTGATCCTCACCGCGCCTAGATTAGCTTCGCCGCCCGCAGCGCATCGGCGGTCACCTCGGTGAGCTGCTCGCCGGCCAGCTCGGCGACCTCCTTGAGCGGCATCCACCGGGCCTCGCAGGTGGAGCCGCCGACATCGTGGATGATCACTTCAGTCGGCTTGTCCACCACGACCCGGTAGAAGGCCCGCACGCCGTGCCAGTCGATCGGGTAGCCCTCGGGGCCGAGTGAGGCGGCGTCCCGGTGGCTGGCCACGCCGAGCAGTTCGACGAGGTGGCCCTCCTGTCCGGTCTCCTCGACGAGTTCGCGGATGAGCGCGGTGCCGGGCTGTTCGCCGTAGTCGGTGCCGCCGCCGGGCAGGTGCCAGCAGCCGGCTCCGGGGTAGCCCTCGGAGATCCGGGTGAGGAGCAGATTGTCGTACGGGTCGGTGGCGATCGCGTACGCCGCGAACCGCTGTGCCCGGTGCAGCCCGTCCGGCCCCTCGTAGGCGTAGAACGACGGGAAGACCGGGGCCTCCTCGGGCCGCAGGTCGCCGGCGTTGTCGGAGAGTCCGAGTGCGGCCGCGGTGAACGGGCGCAGCTTGAGTTTCTCGGCCTCTTCCAGGGTGTGCCATCGGGCCAGGTCGGTGGGCCGGCCGACCCGGTCGACCAGGTTGCCACCGCGCACCGACACGGCGTAGATCAGCCGGTCGGTGTGGATGGTGACGCCTCGGTGCGGCATGGACCGCATGTCGGCGAGGACGTCGTGCAGCCCGGTGACGGCGACGGAGAGCCCGGTCTCCGCCGCGGTCTCGCGGACGACGGTGTGGTTGGGATCTTCGCCGTGATCGACGGCGCCGCCGGGCAGCGACCAGACTCCGGGAGTGCCGGATTTGGACGATGCCCGGACCAGGAGGACGCGGCCTTCGCCGTCACGGGCGACGGCGTAGGCGGCGATCCTGCGGAGCGGTTCCAGTGCGGGGGTCACGGGCGGCATTCTGCCCGGATTATGTTACCTCTCCAGAACTTCTGTCGGGTTCCTGACAGTAGGATAACGGCCTGTAATCGCAGCTCAGGGCGGGTTACGCCGCCCTGGGCGATTGATCCACTACTGTCCGTCACTCCCACTCGATGGTGCCCGGCGGCTTGCTCGTGACGTCCAGAACCACCCTGTTGATCTCCCGGACCTCGTTGGTGATCCGGTTCGAGATCTTGGCGATCAGGTCGTACGGCAGCCGGGACCAGTCCGCGGTCATGGCGTCCTCGGAGGAGACCGGGCGCAGCACGATCGGGTGCCCGTAGGTCCGCCCGTCGCCCTGCACACCCACGCTGCGCACGTCGGCGAGCAGCACCACCGGGAACTGCCAGACCTCCCGGTCCAGTCCGGAGGCGGCCAGTTCCTCGCGGGCGATCAGGTCGGCGGCGCGCAGGATGTCGAGCCGCTCCCGGTCGACCGCGCCGATGATCCGGATCGCCAGGCCGGGGCCGGGGAACGGGTGCCGCTGCACGATCTCGTCGGGCAGGCCCAGCTCCTTGCCGATCGCCCGGACCTCGTCCTTGAACAGGGTGCGCAGCGGCTCGATGAGCGAGAACTGGAGGTCGTCGGGCAGACCGCCGACGTTGTGGTGCGACTTGATGTTGGCGGTGCCGGTGCCGCCACCGGACTCGACCACGTCGGGGTAGAGCGTGCCCTGCACCAGGAACTCGATGTGCCGCTCGGCGTCCAGCTCACGGGCGGCCTCTTCGAACGTCCGGATGAACTCCCGCCCGATGATCTTGCGCTTCTGCTCCGGGTCGGTGACACCGGCCAGATGCCCCAGGAACTGTTCTTCCACATTTTTCACGACAAGTCGGACCTGCGTCACGGCGACGTAGTCCTTCTCAACCTGCGTCGCCTCACCCGACCGCAGCAGACCGTGGTCGACGAACACACAGGTCAGCTGGTCACCGATGGCCTTCTGGACCAGAGCCGCGGCGACCGCCGAGTCAACCCCGCCGGACAGGGCGCAGAGGACCTGCTTGTCCCCGACCTGCTCCCGGATGCGCGCGACCTGCTCCTCGATGATGTTGCTCGGGGTCCAGGTGGGTTCGAGGCCGGCGATGTCGTACAGGAAACGCTTCAGCATCTCCTGCCCCTGCTCGGTGTGCGCCACCTCGGGGTGGAACTGCACACCGGCCCGGCGCGAGGTCAGGTCCTCGAACGCGGCGACCGGGGCGCCGGGCGTGGAGGCGGTGACGGCGAACCCGGCGGGAGCGATCGAGACGCTGTCGCCGTGGCTCATCCACACCGGCAGATCGGCGGGCAGGTCCCGGAGCAGGGTGCCGCCGTCGGAGGAGAGCAGGGTCCGGCCGTACTCCCGGGAACCGGTGTGGGCCACCGTGCCACCGAGGGCCTGGGCCATCGCCTGGAAGCCGTAGCAGATGCCGAAGACCGGGACATCGCTGTCGAAGAGCCCGGCGTCGAGCGTGGGCGCACCCGGCTCGTAGACGCTGGAGGGGCCACCGGAGAGGATGATCGCGGCGGGGTTCTTCGCCAGCATCTCGGCCACCGGCATCGAGTGCGGAACGATCTCCGAATAGACACGGGCCTCGCGGACCCGGCGGGCGATCAACTGAGCGTACTGGGCGCCGAAGTCGACGACGAGCACGGGACGCGGGGTACTCACCCGGCGAGTTTACTCACCGGCTGAGTACCCCGGATCGGTCAGGCTCGGTAGTACGTACGGATGGCGGTGTACTTGGAGTTCCCCGCCTTGTCGTACGCCCGGACCCGGACCTTCATCGTCTTCTTCTGGCTCGACACCTTGAAGCTGAGCACGTATGCCGCCTTGGTGTCGGTCGCGACCACCTTGCCGTTCACCAGCAGCTGAACCTTGCTGATGCCGGACGCGTCGGAGGCCTTGGCGTAGACCTTGACGGTGCCCTTGACCTTCTTCTTGTTGGCCGGAGCCTTGGTGATCGACACCGAGGGCGCCTTGGTGTCGGCGACCAGGGTGCGCTTGGGCAGCCAGAGGGCGTTGCCGGCCTTGTCGGTCACCTTGAGCTGGACGGTGATCTTGCCGTTCTTACCGGGCACCTTCAGCGCCGGCGCGAACGGGGCGACGTAGTCCACGTTGTTCCACGCGCCGTTGACGTACAGGTCGACCCGGCCGACGCCGGACCAGTTGTCCTTCAGCCCGCTCGGGGTGACCGTGGCGCCGGTGCGCACCTTCGCGTTGGCCGCCGGGCTGAAGCCGGTGGCGGTCGGCTTGGTGCGGTCGGTGGTCATGGTGAGCGCGGCGGCCGCGTCCACCCGGCCGTACTGGTTCCAGGTGCCGTTCGGGATCGCGGAGTTGGTGATCGCCCGCATCAGCGACCAGCCCTTCCACGACGGGTTCTTGGACGCGAGGAGCGCTGCCGCCCCGGCGACGAGCGGCGAGGAGAAGGACGTGCCCTGCACCTCGTACTCCCAGTACTCGTCGTTCCAGCACGGCGAGGCCGAACTGTCCCAGCAGTACTGGCCCTTGTGGTTCATGCCCGCCGTGATGCCGGGCGCGGCCACGTCGACCCAGCTGCCGTAGTTCGACCAGCTGGTCCGGGCGGTGCCGCCGGTACGGGTGTCGGTGGCGCCGACCGCGAGCACGTCGGCGTACGCCGCCGGGTAGCTCTTGGTGGAGCTGCCGTCGTTTCCGGCCGCGGCCACCACCAGGACGCCGTTGGCGTTGGCGTAGTTGACGGCGTCCCGCAGGACCGCCGACCACTCCGAGCCGCCGAGCGACATGTTGATGATCTTCGCGTTGTTCCGGACCGCCCAGATGATCCCCGAGGCGACCCAGGAGTCGTAGCCGCCGTCCGGTCCCAGCACCTTCACCGGGAGGATCTCGCACTGGGCGCAGACACCGGCGATGCCGGTGCTGTTGTGCTTGGCCGCGATCAGCGAGGACACGATGGTGCCGTGGCCCTCCGGGTCGGACGTGGACTTGACGCCCGACACGAACGACTTGCCGGCCACGACCTTGCCGGCCAGGTCACCGACGGCGTTGACGCCGGTGTCCAGGACCGCGACCCGGATCTTCGCGCTGTTCACGCTGTCCCACGCGGCGGGCACGTTGAGCTGGGCCAGCTCAGGCTGGCGCCCGGCGGTGTAGAACGGGTCGGTCGGCGCCACGTCGAACTTCTTGACCTTCGGGTCGACCTGGACGTACGAGACGTTCGGGTCGAGCTTCAGGGCCGCCGTGACAGCCGCGGCGCGGTCGGCCGGAACCTCGACCGACTTCGCCCGGATCTCACTGAGCAGGTTCTTCGTCAGGGCACTGGCGTCGGACAGTCCGAACCGGCCCAGAGTGGACACTTCGGCGTCAGCCGCCACGCCGGCCCGCAGGCCGACCAGCAGACGGACCGGTGACGCCGTCTTGTTCGCGGCGTTGATCACCGAGGCGTTCGCCGAGACCGCCGCGACACCACCTCCGGCCAGGAGAGCGGTGGCGGACAGACCAACGACGATCCGTCGATGGAGGGATTTCATTCTTGGACATGCCTCCCCGTGGAGCGACGCACCGCGGACCGGTGAATCGCCGGGACAGCGTACCGGCGATCTTAAATCTGGCAATAGACCCGGGCATTGATCGAGATCTGCCGGGCCATTGAGGGTGGACACGATGTCATTTACTGTTCCGCTATGCGGAACAGCAAGATCACTTGGTCGATCGTCGGCGGAACAGCGCTGGCCCTGGTGGCCGGTGTGGGGGTGGCCGTGGCGGTCAGCCGAGGTTCCGGTGAGCCCGCGAGCGCCCCGGCGAGCGCCGCTCCGGCGATCGACGTCACACCCAGCCAGTCGCCCGCACCGCCGCCCGGCGCGGACATCAAAGGGCCACTTGACCTGGTGCTGGTCGGCGTGGACACCCGGGTGAGCATCCCCGGTTACCCACCGCACGCGGACACGATCATGCTGCTGCACGTGGAGGCCGATCTGAAGTCGGCGTACCTCTACTCGCTGCCCCGCGACCTCCGGGTGGAGATGCCCGCGCACAAGCCGGCCGGCTTCAAGGGCGGCCGCCACAAGATCACTGAGGCGATGAGCCGGGGCGCCGCGATTCCCGGATCGCAGAAGAAGGACGTGCAGCAGGGTTACGAACTGCTCACGAAAACTCTCAGTGCGTATACCGGGATCAAGACATTCCAGGGCGGCGCAATTCTCAATTTCGGCGGTTTGGACAAATTGGTCGATCAGCTCGGTGGGATCGACATCACGGTGGACCGGACCGTCAAGTCCCGGCACCGCAAACCGGACGGCTCGATGCGGACCCTCTCCGGCGGGAACTACATCGGGCCGCAGGCCACCTACCAGCCCGGCGAGCGGCACCTGGAGGGCTGGCAGGCGATCGACTACGCGCGCCAGCGGTACGGCCTGCCGAACGGTGACTACGACCGGCAGCGCCACCACCGGCAGCTGGTCGAGGCGATCCTGGACAAGGCGCTGGCGCAGGACATGTCCGACCCGGTCAAGCTCGGCGCGGTGATCAACACGCTCGGGGACACCCTCGTCTACGTCGGCGGGCGTACACCGTTCGAGTACGCGTACGCCCTCCGGGACCTGACCCCGGACGGCATCACCACCGTCGGCCTGCCCGGCGACGGGGTCACCAGCGGCGGCCGCTACCTGGGCGAACAGCTCAAATCGGAGGGCGAGGGCTTCATCAAGGCGGTCGCCGCGGGCACCCACGTGAAGTATCTCGCCGACCACCCCAAACTGGTCGACAAGTAACCTCGGGGCATGAGTCGACGGGCTGGCTGGCTGGTTCTGCTGTTGATGCTGGCCGGGTGTTCGACACCCGAGGAGCAGCCGAAACCGGCGCCGGTGTTCTCGGCCGGCGCCGACGGGGCCGGTGATCCGTACTATCCGAAGTACGGCAACGGCGGCTACGACGTGGCCGGCTACGACCTCGACCTCGACTACGAGCCGTCGTCGAACGAGCTGTCCGGCACCGCCACCATCACCGCCACCGCCACCCAGGACCTGTCCCGGTTCAATCTGGACCTGGCCGGCCTGACCGCCTCAGCGGTGACCGTGGACGGCGCCGCCGCGACGTCGAAGGCCGAGGGAGCCGAGCTGGTGATCACCCCGACCACCGGGATCGTCAACGGGCGCCCGTTCACCGTGGTGGTGACCTACGGCGGCAAACCCGGCCCGACCGAGAACGACACGCTCGGCACCTCCGGCTGGCTCAGCTCCGGCACGGCCGGCGCGATCGCTCTCGGTCAGCCGGAGTCGGCCAGCACCTGGTTCCCGGTCAACGACCACCCGTCCGACAAGGCCACCTTCACGCTGGCGATGAGCGTGCCGGAGGGGGTCGAGGTGCTCAGCAACGGCGTGCCGGGCGCGCACGAGACCAGCGGCGGCCGCACGACCTGGCGCTGGTCGGAGACCTCGCCGATGGCCAGCTACCTGTCCACCGTCGTGATCGGTCAGTACCGGATCACCAGTGGCACCCACGGCGGCCGCCCGATGGTCACCGCGGTCCCCGAGTCGATGCCCGAGGACGGGCCCGCGGCGAAATCCCTGGCCCGCACCGGCGAGATCACCGACTTCCTGGAGACCCAGTTCGGGCCGTACCCGTTCGCCGCCAACGGTGGTGTGGTGGTCGACGACGAGCGGATCCGCTACGCGCTGGAGACCCAGTCCCGGCCGGTCTACGGCAACACGTTCTTCCTGGGCGGGGAGAACACCGGGGTGGTCGCGCACGAACTCGCCCATCAGTGGTTCGGCGACAGCGTGGCGCTGACCCGCTGGCAGGACATCTGGCTCAACGAGGGTTTCGCCACCTACGCCGAGTGGCTCTGGTCCGAACACTCCGGCGAACAGACCGCGCAGGAGATCTTCGACGAGCGGTACCGCGCCTTCAACTGGTCCGAGCCGCCCGGCGACCCGACCCCGCGACGGCTCTTCGGCGAGGCCGTCTACCAGCGCGGCGGCATGACCGTGCACGCGCTGCGCAAGGAGATCGGCGACGAGGCGTTCTTCAAACTGGTCAAGGGCTGGACCGCCGAGCACCGGGACGGCAACGTGACCACCGCGCAGTTCATCACCGCCGCGAACACCGCCGCCGGACGGTCCCTGGACGGCTTCTTCGAGGCGTGGCTCAACGGCACGTCAAGACCGAAGATTTAGTACGTTCCACCAGAAAACGCCACCGCCTCGTCCCCGCGACGCAGGCGGCACACCGGACCGCCCGGCGCCCGCCGGGCAAATGCGGCCCCCCAAACCCGCGTGCCGCACTGCGGTCCGATCCGAACCGCGCCGCGGCACACCCAAAACCACGTGCCACACTCCGGTCCGTTTCGGACCGCGTTGCGGCACAACCGAGACCGCGTGCCACACTCCGGCCCGAAACGAACCGCGTTGCGGCACAACCGAGACCGCGTGCCGCACTCCGGTCCGTTTCGGACCGCGTCGCGGCACAACCGAGACCGCGTGCCGCGTTGCGGTCCGAAACGGACCGCGTTGCGGCACACAGAGCAGCGTGGTGACTTGCGGCGCGGAGCGCACCGCTTGTCACCACGCTGGAAGTGGGTCAGTGGTCGAGGACCAGCGAGACCTTCTGGAACTCCTTGACGTCACGGTAGCCGCACTTGGCCATCGCGCGCTTCAGGCCACCGAACAGGTTGAGCTGGCCGTTCGCGCTGTTCGCCGGGCCGTACAGCACCTCTTCCAGGGTGCCGTCCGGCTCACCGGCGATGCAGAAGCCACCACGCGGCAGGGCCGGGTGCGACGCCGCCGAATGCCACCAGGCGCCGCCCGCGGGCGCGCCCTCGGCCAGCGACAGCGGCTCGCCGAGCATCACCGCGTCGGCGCCGCAGGCGATCGCCTTGGCGATGTCCCCGGAGGTGGCGATGCCGCCGTCGGCGATCAGGTGCACGTAGCGGCCACCGGTCTCGTCCAGGTAGTCACGGCGGGCGGCCGCGGCGTCGGCGATCGCGGTGGCCATCGGCACCCGGATGCCGAGGACGGTGTCGGTGGTGGACCACTCGTCGGCGCCGACCCCGACGATCACGCCGGCCGCGCCGGTGCGCATCAGGTGCAGGGCCGTCTTGTAGTCGGTGCAGCCGCCGACGATCACCGGCAGGTCCAGGTCGGCGATGAACTCCTTGAGGTTCAGCGGCTCGTCCGTGGTGGACACGTGCTCCGCCGAGACCAGGGTGCCCTGGATGACCAGCAGGTCCACACCGGCGTCGAGCACCACCGGGGCGAGCGCCAGGGTGTGCTGCGGCGACACCCGGACCGCTGTGGTCACGCCGGACGCGCGGATCTGGCGGACCCGCTCGGCGATCAGCTCCGGCTTGATCGGCTCGGCGTAGACCTCCTGGAGACGCTTGGTGGCGTCGGCGTCCTCGTCCAGCGAGGCCAGCTCTTCGAGGATCTTGGTGGGGTCCTCGTAGCGGGTCCAGAGCCCCTCCGCGTTCAGTATCCCCAGGCCACCGAGGCGGCCCAGGGCGATCACCGACTCGGGGCTCTGGGTGGCGTCCGACGGGTGCGCGACACAGGGGATCTTGAAGGGGTACGCGTCGAGCTTCCACTCGGTCGACACGTCGTCCACGTCGCGGGTGCGACGGCTCGGAACGATGGCGATGTCGTCCAGGTGGTAGCCGCGCTGGGCGGTCTTGCCGAGGCCGATCTCCACTACGTCACGCATGTCTGGGGCGCCCTTGTCTAGCGAGAGTGGTAATTAGGAGCTTCGACCGTCATCTGGATGTCATGCGGGTGGCTCTCCTTGAGACCCGCCGCGGTGATCCGGATGAGCTGTCCCCGCTCCTGCAGGTCGGGGATGGTCTCCGCGCCCACGTAGCCCATGGAGGCGCGCAGCCCGCCGATGAGCTGGTGCGCCACCCTGGACAGAGGACCACGATAGGGCACCTGACCCTCGACGCCCTCCGGGACCAGCTTGTCCTCGTTCACATCCTGCTGGAAATACCGGTCCTTGGAGTACGACTTGGCCTGACCGCGCGACTGCATGGCACCCAGCGAGCCCATGCCACGGTACGACTTGTACTGCTTGCCGTTGGCGAAGATCAGCTCGCCGGGGCTCTCCTCGGAACCGGCCAGCAGGCTGCCCAGCATCACCGTGCTGGCGCCGGCCACGATCGCCTTGGCGATGTCGCCGCTGTACTGGATGCCGCCGTCGCCGATCACCGGCACACCGGCCGGGGCGCACGCCCGGCTGGCCTCCATGATCGCGGTGATCTGCGGCACGCCCACGCCCGCGACGATCCGGGTGGTGCAGATCGCGCCCGGCCCGACACCGACCTTGACCGCGTCGGCGCCCGCCTCGACCAGCGCCTTGGCGCCGGCGTAGGTGGCGATGTTGCCGCCCACGATGTCGATCGTGACGTCCTTCTTCAGCCGGGCGACCATCTCCAGCACGGCCCGCTGGTGACCGTGCGCGGTGTCCACGATGACCACGTCCACCCCGGCGTCGACCAGGGCGCGGGCCCGCTTGTAGGAGTCGTCGCCGACACCCACCGCGGCGGCCACCCGCAACCGGCCCTGCGGGTCCTTCGCGGCGTTCGGGTACTGCTCGGACTTGGTGAAGTCCTTCACCGTGATCAGCCCGCGCAGGTGGCCGGCCTCGTCGACCAGCGGCAGCTTCTCCACCTTGTGCCGACTGAGCAGGACCAGCGCCTCGTCCTTGGAGACCCCGACCGGGGCGGTGATCAGCGGCGCCTTCGTCATCACGTCGCGGACCTTGGCGTCGAAGTCGCTGACGAACCGCATGTCCCGGTTGGTGACGATGCCGACCAGCACACCCTCGGCGTCGACGACCGGGGCGCCGGAGATCCGGTACCGCGCGCAGAGCGCGTCGACCTGATGCAGGGTGTCGTCCGGCCCGCAGGTGACCGGGTTGGTGATCATGCCGGACTCGGAGCGCTTCACCAGGTCGACCTGGGCCGCCTGGTCCTCCACGGAGAGATTGCGGTGCAGCACGCCGATGCCGCCCTGCCGGGCCATGGCGATCGCCATCCGGGCCTCGGTGACGGTGTCCATGCCCGCGGACAGCAGCGGGATGGAGAGCTCGACGTTGCGGGTCAGTCGCGTGACCGTGTTGACCCGGCTGGGCACCACGTCCGACTCGCCGGGCTGCAGCAGCACGTCGTCGAAGGTGAGGCCGAGGGGAACGGTGCGAGCGCTGTCAGTTTCCACAAATCATCCCTAGAGAAGAGGCGGAGTCCATCATCCTACCCATCACGCGACGGCCACCCGGGCGGCGGACAGAACGTGCGGGCCAGCACACTTGCGGGAGAGGTGAGTACGGTATGGGGGTGCAAGATGAGCCGATCGACCCGTTCAACGGCGACCCGACCGACCCGGCCGCCGGACTCGACGACCTCAACGAGGACGCCGAGTCCGAACCGCTGACCGAGGACGAGCGGCAGGACGTCCTGGAAGACCTCTCCGACCTGGAGATCTATCAGGCGCTGCTGAGTCCGACGGGCATCCGCGGGCTGGTGATCGAGTGTGAGGACTGCCACGAGCCGCACTATTTCGACTGGGACCTGCTCCGGGGCAACCTGCGGCACCTGCTGAGCAGCGGGCGGCCACGGGTGCACGAGCCGGCCTACGACCCGGACCCGGACCACTACGTGACGTGGGAGTACGCGCGTGGTTATGCCGACGGCGTCCACGACACCTTGACGGAAGGAAGTGACGACGAGCCCGCATAAGCCCGGCGGCCGCGTCTTGATCTTGGGAAGGGACCACCTCGCGGGGTAGCCACGCCCGCTTTACGGTGTTCGTACAAAAAATTGGGGTGGATGGTTTTCACCACCCACCCCGCCGCTGGTTAAGCGACAAGCCCCGCTCTGAAGCCCGCCGCCACCGCGTGTGCCCGGTCGCGCGCGCCGAGCTTGCGGAACAACCGCCTCGCGTGGGTTTTCACGGTGTCCTCGGAGACGAAGAGCTCCCGGCCGATCTCGGCGTTGCTCTTGCCGTCGGCCATCCCGCGCAACACCTGGAGTTCACGTTCGGTGAGGGTGAGCCGCCGCCCGGTCGGGGCCGCCTCGCCCATCTCGTTGCCCGGCCACGCCACCATCGGCCGGCCGGTGGCCGGATCGATCGGAGCGTCGCCGCGCTGTGCCGGGACCATCGGCGCGTTCGGGCCCAGCATCGCCGGGACCGCCGCCGCGTTGTGCACGCCGATGCCGCCGGGGCCCTGCTGGTACTGCCCCCGGGCTCCGGGCGAGTTGGTGTTCCGGACGCCACCGGCCACGGTGGCCGGCTGCGCGTTGGCGCCGTTGATCGGCATGCCCTGCGGGCGCACCGGCAACAGCAGCAGGAGCAGCGCCTTCGCCACGACGCTGACCAGGTCGTGTTCGACGCCACGGATGACGCCGCGGGCACCGGCGGCGACGGCTGCCGCGGCCACCCGGGGGTCTTCCGCACCGAAGAGCACCACCTGCGCCTGAGGTGCACGGGCTAGTACGCGCCGGGTGAAGCCGACGCTGTCGGGCCGGGTCACGGCGGTGTCGGCCAGGACCACTTCGGCGGGCCGTTCCGCCAGTCGGATCATGGCCTCGGTCTCGCTGACCGCGGTCCTTACGACGCCGGTCATCCCGAGCCGGGCCGCGGTGGACGCGACGGTCTGGGCCGCCAGCGGGGTTCGGACGCACACGAGGACGGTACGCACAGTGATCCTCCTTCTCTCTCAGAGGAGATCACGCGAGGGCCGCAGCATTACGCGCTTTAGATGGAAAAAACGGGAAAGAAAGGTATGACTTGCCACCCCTTTGCCATACCGCTCGCGAAGACATCGACCTGTTACGTGTGAGCCGCGTGCTGCCGGGGTAAACCGGCGGCAGGCCTTTGCCAGGCCCCTCACGACGAACGCTCCGCGGTGCCGCGCAGGAGGAGGGTGTAGATGTCGAACGTTCGCAGGCTGCCCGGTCCCATCGCCGATATCTGGGATTGGCAGCGACTCGGTCTCTGCCGTGGCCGGGACAGCGCGCAGTTCTTCCACCCCGACGGTGAGCGCGGGTCGTCCCGCAATCGCCGTGAGGTCAAGGCCAAGACCATGTGCGGTGCCTGCCCGGTCCGGGCGGAGTGTGCCGCACACGCTCTCGCGGTTCGCGAGCCGTACGGGGTCTGGGGAGGTTTCAGCGAATCGGAGCGGCTGCGGCTGCTCGCGGTCGGCTGGGAAGACCTTGCCGATCGTCACGGACGCGTCGACCTGCTACGGCTCGAGGCACGCCTCGGCCGGCCCCACAAGTCGGCGGTGCCCGCGCAGCGGCAGGCCCCAGCGGCCTGACGCCGGCCGGCGCGCGGCATCACCACACGGCTTCCGACACGGTCCTCCCCGGAGGGCCGTGTCGAGTGGTTCAGCGGTTCTTCAACCGCATTGGTGGACATGCAAGCCACCGTATGAGCGACTTGCTTTCCCGAGTCGGACCGGAAGTGCGGCTTCCCCCTATTCGATCTCGATGCTGACCTGATGCCATCCGGTCGCCCCGTCCGGTGCCGGCGGCGCCTCCCGTGGGGTCTGTGTCACCCCGTCGAGATCGGTCGCACGGACCCTCAGGGTGTGCCGACCGGCCGAGGCGGGCCAGGTCAGACTCCACTGCCGCCAGGTGTCCGCGGAGACCTCCGGGGCGAGTGACGCCTCCTGCCACGGCCCCTCGTCGACCTGCACCTCGACCTTGGCGATCCCCCGATGTGTCGCCCATGCGACTCCGGCGACCGTGACCGTGCCGGCCGGGCGCACCGCACCCGCCCGCGGGGTGTCGATCCGGGCCTGCGTCTTCACCGGCGCCTGTGCCGACCAGCCCCGGGGCACCCAGTAGGCGTCGAAGTCGGCGAACCGGGTCAGCTCGATCTCGGTGATCCATTTACAGGCGGAGACGTAGCCGTACAGCCCGGGAACGATCATCCGGACCGGGAATCCGTGCTCGACCGGCAGCGGCACACCGTTCATCCCGACCGCGAGCAGCGCGTCCCGGCCGTCCCGCAGCACCGCCGTCGGGGTGCCGCAGGTCCAGCCGTCCGCCGACCGCTGCACCGCCTGATCGGCCCCCGGCAGCGGATCGGCCTGATCGATGAGCGCCTTGATCGGCGTGCCCAGCCAGAGCGCGTTGCCGACCAGATCACCACCGACCTCGTTCGAAACGCAGGCGATCGTCAGGTGCCGTTCGATCATCGGCAGCCGCAGCAGATCCGCCCAGGTGACCGTGATCGGGTTGCGCACCATTCCGTGGATGCGAAGTTCCCAGGAGGCGGGGTCCACCTGTGGGGTGACGATGGCGGTATCGATCCGGTAGAACTCCCGGTTGGAGGTCACCCAGGAGACCGCCCCGTCCGTCTGTACGCCGGGCGGCAGCGCCGGGGCGGGCTCCACCGGCGCCGGCAGCACGACGCCGTCCCGGGCCGCGGTCACCGCGCGCCGCGAGGTCAGCAGCCGCCCACCGAAACCCGAGGCCGCCGACACCGCCGCGACGATCCCCAGATCACGGAGAAAACGACGACGATCCCTTTCGATGTCGTACGGGGTTCGCGGGTCACCGACCGCACCGGGGCGTCCCGCCCCGGGCTCATCAGGTCCGCCGCGCACCGGACCGTCCACCGCTTCCGGGCCGGATGCGGTGGTCACCGCCGCCGCCACTCTTGTCAGGTGCCACAGCACCAGGACGGCCACCACCGCGCCACCCAGTGACGGGATCGCGGCCACCACCCCCGCATCCGGCCGGGTCACCGCGGCCGCCGCCCCGGCCAGCCCGAACAGCGCCACCCCACCGACCGCGACCGGCCACCACCGCCGGGCCAGCACCCCCACCCCGAAGGCGTAGGCGGCGAGCAGCACCACCGTCCCGGCCAGCAGAGCCGTCTTGTCGTGCACCCCGAAGACGGCGATCCCGAAGTCCTTGACCACGGCCGGCACGTGATCCACCACCACCCCGGCCACCGCCACCAGCGGCGACGACCGTGTCCCGGTCACCGCCGCGACGACTTCGGCCACCCCGAGAGCGGCCCCGGCCGCGGCCACCCCGGACAGCCCGGCCCGTATCGAAGGATTCACCCGGCCATCCTCCCTCGCGGGCGGACCGTTCAGCTCCTCCGAATCTCCCGGATCGTGTTGCGCAGGGACAAACCGAACACCCCGGCCAACCCGAGGAAGACCGCCCCGGCACCCAGCCCGAAGGCGAATTCACCGTCTCTGAACAGCGCGACCGTACCGGCGATCGCCAAGACTCCGACCACCAGTGTCATCACCGCGTTGAAGATCAGGGAGTAGACGAGGCGCCCGTTCCGGGCGATCCAGCGGGCCCGCGCGCCCAGGCTCGGTGGGGGTGGCGCCTTCCTCGGAACCGGCACGGACTCCGGGTTCCGGACCGGCATCACGACTCGCAACGCGGGATCCAATCCGGCGTCGATCTCCGCCGTGATCGCCGTCCCGTTCCGGAAGAGGGTGGGTTCGAAGTGCACCTGGATGGCGTCCGGGCCGATCAGCCGCCGTGCACCGTCCGGCCAGGCCAGCAGCAACACGCACTGGTCGAATCGGACGGTGGCCGGGTCGTCGTCCGTGCCGATGGTCACCCCGTCCGCGCCGATGGTCAGGAGCACCTTCGGCTCGTCCACCGACCGGTGACCCAACTGCTGGTGCGACTTCCCCGAGACGACGTCGGTCGAGCGGGTCGGGGCAGCGGTGAATCCGGCCCAGTCGGCACGATGCCGGCCCGGGGTCATCAGGAGGCCGTCCGCGGTGGCCGCCGCGGCGATCGCCACCACGTCCGCCCGGCTGACCGCCCGCAGCCCGGCCAGGAACTCGTCGTCGCTCTTCTGCACCGGCTGCCCGGTGAGCAGGCTGAACACCTGCCCGGGCAACCGGCCGCCGTTCTCCGCGGCCTCGATCACCTCGGCGGCCCGCCGGTTGACGACGGCGGTGACGTCCGCTTCGTCGACCAGGCCGAGCCGCATCCCGGCCAGCACGTCGACGAACGCGCCGAGGACGGCGCCCTGCTTCTCCGGCAGCGCGTCGGCGAGCGCGGTGACCACCGTGGTGCCGTCGGCACGCGTCGAACAGTCGCTCTTGACCGTGTACGACAGGCCGCTCTCCTGGCGCAGCGAACGGAACAGCACACGTTCCAGCACTCCGGCGAAGACGGTGGCCGCCGCCCCACGTGGGACCACCGCGTCCCACGCGACGATGTTGGAGTGGCCGGGGAACCAGGCCGGGCGGACCGGGAGCGCCGAGGACGGGGCCGGGACCGGCTGCCGGTCGCCGTCCGGCAGGTCCAGGTCCAGTCCGGCGGGCACCTCGGATCCGGTGATCCACAGGGCGGCGTTCTGTCGGTTGAAATAGCGGGCGGTCCAGCCCCGCAGGTCGTCGGCGGTGATCCCGCGCAGGCCCCACTCCGGGTAGGTGCCGGCCCCGTACCCGACGGCGCCGTGCCGCCAGAGCGCCAGCACCTCGCCGGCCCCGTCGCCACGGCTGTTCTCCTCGGTGCGCAGGATCTCCTTCTCCACCGCGAGGCGCTGCATCGGCAGATCCCGCAGAGCGGCACAGACCCCGTTGAGGAATCCGACGACGTCGGTCTCCGCGCCGCGCATGTGGAAGAAGGTGAACTCCGGCCCGGTGGCACCGTTGAAGTGGTGGTCGGCCACCCCGATCGAGTGCAGGGCCAGGTGCTCGACCAGGTGGGTGATGCCCCGTCGGGACAGCGGCTCGTCCACCGTGCCGACCCGGAAGACCAGCCCGGCGTGCATCGGCCCGGTGGACGGCGCGAGCAGCACCGGGATGCCACCGGTCTCGAGTTCGGTGATCATCGGGCACCGCCCAGCGCCCAGTCCCGGGACTTGCGGAACTCGGTGGCGGCATCGCCCAGCCAGTGCCAGGGATCCTTGGTGGCCAGCCCTTCCATCTGCTGGAACGCGGCCGCGGCGGCCGGCTTGTCACCGATCAGCGTGAAGCACAGCGCGAACATGTTCAGGGCGAGGAGCCAGCCGTATCCGCCGGAGAAGTCGGGGTGGCCGATCGAGCGTCGCGCGGCCTGGTAGATCTCCGCCCGCACGTGCTCCTGCGACAGGTAGGTGATCAGCCCGTGCGCGTTGCTCTGGTCCGTGCCGACCTCGTCGAGTCCATGCTCGATGTGCGCCTCCGCGACGAGGGTGCCGTGCGCGCCACCCGGCGGTGCCGCTTCCGCCGCCTCGCGGGCGAACTCGTGCAACAGCTCCCAGGTGCCGCTCCACTTCGGGCAGAGGCTCTGCACCATGCTGAGCTGGCCGGGCAGGTGGTCGGGGTCGGCGGCGATCAGCCGGTCGTACCGGCGGCGGGTCTCGGCCAGCCCGAGTTCCAGCCCGCGGGCGGAGATCAGCCGGGCGGTCCAGATGGCCGGGTCGGCGGGGTTGTGCTGCGCGCCGTCGATCAGCACCTGTTCGGCCCGGCACAGCCATTCGCGGAACCGGGTGAACTGGTCCTGGCTCACGTACTGCGCCCGGTAGGAGGTCCGGATCTCCCAGCCACCGTGGATCAGGTGCCGGCCGAGCAGCGCGGACGCGGTGCCGTCGGCCGGGTCGGCGCGCAGCGCCTCGCGCAGGAGGTCCTCGATGTCCGGCTCGTCGGCGGCGAGGCTGATCAGCCCGGTCCGCTCCATCGGTGCGGCCGCGTCGAGCACGGTCTTGGCGCCCGGCCAGTCGCGGGCGGTGAGGGCGGCGCGCAGCGGGGCCGCCTCGGGGTGGACTGCCGCGCGGTCGAAGACCACGTCGGAGGCTGTGAACATGCCGGGCAGCATAGATCGTCGATCATGGAATCGGCAGCCCGGATCCGGGTGCTCAGTCCGGCCGGGCCGCCCGCCGTTCCGCCTGCTGGCGGCGCAGTTCCACGGCGGCGTCCACGGCGATCCGGCCGGCGAACGTTCCGAAGAGGATGCTCGCCGCCGCGACCAGGCCGTATTCGCCCAGACCGGCCAGCAGACCGGTGTCGCCGGGCCGCTGGGTGAGCATCATGGTGAGCACGCCGAGACCGCCGGCCACCACGAACAGGGTGGCCATCCCGGCGGCGATCAGGGTGATCAGCGGGCGCCGGCTGTCCGCCGCCGGCTCCACCCGGTCGGTGGCCGGCCGGGGTTGCGGGATCCGGTCCCGGTCGCGGGGTGGCATGTCGATCCGCAGCCGGGCCGGGATCCACTCGTCGACGTCGCGGACCACCTGCTCGGCGTCCCGGTAGAGGGTGGGTTCGACCCGGGCCATCACCGCGTCCTCGCCGATCAGCTGCCGGGCGCCGTCCGGCCAGGCCAGCACGGCGGCGCAGGTGTCGTAGCGGACGGTGCCGACCACGTCGCCCTCGACCACGCTGATCCCCCGCGCGCCGCTGATCAGGCGCAGGTTGCGGTCACCCCGGCCGCGGTGGGTTCGCCCCTCCAGCACCGTCTCCGACATGGTCGGCGCGGCGGTGTATCCGGCCCAGTCGGCTCCACCACCGCCGGGGACCATCAGCAGCCCGGAGCCGTACGCGACGGCCGCCACCCCGGCCACGTCGTCGGCGGTGACCGCCCGGACCTCGGCGAGTGCCTCGTCGAGGGTCTGCACCGGCCGGCCGGCAAGCAGGTTGAACGCCTGTCCGGGCAGCCGGGCGCCCCGGCACTCGGCGTCGCGCAGGCCTTCGCCGGTGAGTTTGACGACCGCGCCGACCTCGTCCGGGTCGATCCGCCCGGCCCGGAGCGCGGCCAGCACGTCGACGAGTCCGCCGAGCGCGCCGTCGGCCCGGCCGGTGGTGGGTTCGACGGTGGCCAGGACGCGGGCGGTGCCGTCGGCGCGGGGCTCGTACTCGGTGCGGGCCCGGTCGGCGACGGCGGCCCGGTCGCACAGTTCGTCCTGCAACCGTCGTTCCAGGACGGTGGCGAAGACGGCGGCCGCGGCGTCCCGGCGTACCACGCTGTCCCAGCCGACCGCGCCGTCCGGGCCGGTGAACCAGGCCGGGGTGGCCGGCAGCACGGTGACCGAGGTGGGCGCGGGCCGCCGGGTGCCGTCCGGGAGGTCGAGGCGCAGGCCGTCCGGGATGGTGTCGCCGGCCACCCAGAGCGCGGCGTTCGCCCGGGTGAAGTAGCCGGCGATCCATTCCCGGACCTGTTCGTCGGTGAGTCCGGGCAGGGCCCATTCGGGGTAGCTGGCGACGCCGTACGCGCGGGCGCCGTACCGCCACATCGGCAGTGGATCGCGTTCCCGGGTGTGGGCGATCCGGTCCCGGACCTCGGCGATCCGGTCGGCGGGCGGGTTCCGCAGCGCCGCGCAGACGGTGCTCAGGTAGTCGGCGATCTCGCCGGGCGTACCTCTGGTGTGGAAGTAGGTGTGTTCCGCTCCGGTGCTGCCCGGCTCGTCGGTGACCAGGTGTTCGACCAGTCGGGTGAGTCCGCGCCGGGGCAGTGTCTCGTCGGCGGTGCCGACCCGGAAGACCAGGCCGGCGTGCATCGGGCCGTCCGCGGGTGCGAGCAGGGCCGGCACTCCGTCGACTTCGAGTCGCGTGATCACTGCTCGCCTCCCGTCGCCCGCTTGCGGTACCTGCCGATCACCGTGGCCGGGTCGCCCAGGCGATCCCACGGTTGTGCCGAGTCCAGGTCACCGAGTGTCCCGAAGAATCCGGCCGCGGCCGGGTGGTCGCCGAGGAGAGCGAACACCATCGCGAAGGTACTGGTCACCCGCACCCACCCGTGGGTGTGGCGGTGGTCCGGATGCCGGGCCGAGCGGTCGGCGGCCTCGGTCAGTTCGGCGCGGACGGTGGTGTCGTCGAAGTGGTGGCGGCCCTCGGCCAGGTAGCGGTCCAGGTGGTATTCGGCGACCAGGACCGGGTTGAGCGAGCCGGGCGGGGCGGCGTCCGCGGCCTGGTGGGCGAATTCGTGCGCGGCTGCCGGGTCGTGCCCGCACAGGTACCGCAGGAACTGGGACTGGCCGGGCACGTGGTGCGGGTCGATCTCGGCGAGCCGGTCGTAGCGGCGCCGCGCCTCGGACGGGCCGAGTCGCAGGCTCCGGGCGGTGCGCAGCCGGACGGTCCAGATCGCCGGGTCGCGGGGGCTGCGGGCGGCGGCGTCGACGAGCACCCGCTCGGCGCCCACGAAGTCACCGGCGCCGGCCAGGTGGCGGCCCAGCAGCGCCCCGGCCGCCCCGTCGGACGGATCGCCGGAGAGCACACCGCGCAGGAAGTCGGTGACGCCCTCGGTGTCCGCGGCGACGGTGGTGAGGCAGGTGCGTTCCACCGGTTCGGCGGTGTCGAGTGTCTCCCGGCAGGCCGGCCAGTCCCCCGCGTCCAGGGCGTCACGCAGAACGGCGACTTTCGGGTACGCCGCGGCCGGGTCCAGGAGCATGGGCGGCAGCATAGATCTTTCACGGCGATACTTATTCACGACGGTAGACATAATGCGGCTGAGCTGCGGCGATGCGCTGGTCCCGGCCGGTCGTGAACAAGCATCGACTACGCGCTGTCTCCGGATGATCGTTTAATTAGGACACCAGAGGGTCGTCGAGCAGCCGGTCGAAGGCCAGTTCGGCCGCGCCGATCAGGGCGGCGTCCGGCCCGAGTTCGGGGGTGCGCAGCCGGACGTGCTCGCGGCAGGCGGGCAGCCCGATCGCGTTGAGGCGGCTGCGGATCTGCGCGGCGGCGCCCAGGTAGACGTCGCGCAGCGTACCCCCGAAGATCACCACCTCCGGGTTGAAGATGTTGACCAGGTTGCCGACGCCGAAGCCGATCCAGTCGCCGACCTGCCGCAACGCGTGCTGGGCCTGGCTGTCCCCGCGCATCGCGGCGTCCACCACGGCCAGCACCTCGTCCCGGCCGCTGCGGTCGGCGCGCCCGGCCAGCCGCAGCAGGGCGTGTTCACCGATCTCGGTCTCCCAGCAGCCGCGCGAGCCGCAGCTGCACGGGCGGCCGTACGGGTTGACGACCATGTGGCCGACCTCGCCGCCGTAGCCGCCGTGCCCGGTGATCCGGCGTCCCCCGGCGATGATCCCGGCGCCGACCCCGACGTCGCCGTAGAGGTGGATGACGTTGTCCGAGCCGACGGCGGCGCCCCGGGCGTGTTCGGCGAGGGCGCACACGTCGGCGTGGTTGCCGACGCTGAGCTGGCCGAAGCCGCCGAGTTCGGAGCGGAGTTCGGCGCCGACCGGCTCCTCGACCCAGCCGATGGTGGGCGCCAGCCGGACCATGCCGTCCTCCCGGCGCACCATGCCGGCCACCGCCACGCCACTGCCGACGCAGCGGGCGCCGTCGGGCACCCCGGAGCGCATGGTCGCCACGAACCGGGCCAGTGGGCGGACCGCCTCGGCGGCGGTCATCCCGGGTGGGCGTTCGGCCTCGTACTGTTCCAGGATGCGGCCGCCGAGCCCGACCCGGGCCGCGCGCAGGCGGTCCACCTCGATGCTGAGCGCGTAGGCGTACACCCGTCCGGATTCGGGCCGGACGACCAGTGATGGCCGCCCGGCCCGGCCGGTCTCGCGGGGTGCCGCCTCGCTGACCAGGCCGGCCCCGATCAGGTCGGCGGTGAGTGCCCCGATGGTGCTGCGGTTGAGGCCGAGCCGGTTGGTGAGTTCGGCCCGGGAGGTCGCGCCGTTCACGTGCACGTACCGCAGGAGTGTCCCGAGGTTGTGCCGGCGTACCTCCTCCTGGCTCGGCCCCGCCCTCATCAGCCGCCCGATGCCGCTGCTCTGCGCCGGGCCAGCGCGTCGACGCTCGCCGCCGCCAGCAGCACGAGGCCGGTGAAGATGAATTTGACGCCGGAGTTGAGGCCCAAGAGGGTCATACCGTTCTCGATGACGATGATCACCGCACCACCGATGACCGCGTAAATGATCTTGCCCTTGCCGCCGAACAGGCTGGTCCCGCCGATGACCGCGGCGCCGACCGAATAGAGCAGGATGTTACTGCCGCCGGTGTTGGGATCGACAGAGCTCTGTCGGCTGACGACGAGGATTCCACCGATCGAGGCCATGAACGAGGCGATGGCGAAGACCGAGATGCGGATCCGGTCCACCGGGATGCCGGCACGCCGGGCCGCCTCGGCGTTGCCACCGACCGCGTAGACGTGCCGGCCGTAGGTGGTGCGGTTCAGCACGAAGGTCCAGACCACCAGGAACGCCAGGATCACCGGCACCACGATCGGGGTGCCCTTCAGCGAGGTGATCAACACGTTGACCGCCCGCTCCTGGGTGAGCACGTAGGTCGCCGCGAACGCCAGCACCGCGACGCCGGCCACCCGGGCCAGCACGATGCCGATCGGCTCGGCGATCAGGCCCCGGGACACCCGCCCCCGCCAGCGCAGGAACTGGGCCAGACCGAAACCGGCCACCCCGACCACGGCCAGGATCCAGCTGTCGCGCACCGACAGGGTGCCGTTGTTCAGCGACTTCACGAACTCGTCGTTGATCGAGATGTTCTTGCCGCCCTCGAGCAGGGTCAGCAGGACACCCTGGAAGCCGAGAAAGGCGGCCAGCGTCACCACGAACGACGGGATGCCGAGCTTGGCCACCAGCAGGCCGAGCGCGATGCCGATGACGACGCCGGTGGCCATCGCCGCGGGGATCGCCACCGCCCAGGGCAGGCCGTGGTTGGTCAGCAGGATCGCCATCACCGCGCCGCACACGCCGCTGGCGAAACCGGCGGACAGGTCGATCTCGCCGAGCAGCAGCACGAAGACCAGGCCCATGGCGATGAAGACGATCTGGGCGCTCTGGTTGAACAGGTTCGCGAAGTTCAGCGCGCTGAGAAAGGTCTCGCTGCGGGCGGTGCCGAAGATCAGGATCAGGACCAGCAGCCCGAGTACGGCCGGGAGGGTGCCGAGGTCACCACCGCGAACCCGGGCCCAGTAGTCCCGGAAGTGGCTGCCGACCGTGGGTTTGACGGCCTGGATGCCACCGGCCGTCTTCATTGTGGTGGTCACTTGACCTCTCCCGGCGTGATGTCGATGAAGTCGGAGGGCCGTTCCGGGGGCAGGCCGAGGTTCCCGCTACGGCCCCCGGTGATCAGCTCGACGACCTGGGAGTGGGTCAGGTCGGCGGCCTTGACCTGGGCGGCCATCCGGCCCAGATACAGCGCCGCGATCCGGTCCGAGACCGCGAAGACGTCGTTCATGTTGTGCGAGATCAGCACCACGCCGAGGCCGTTGTCGGCCAGCCGCCGGACCAGCTCCAGCACCTGGGCGGTCTGCGCGACACCGAGGGCGGCGGTCGGCTCGTCCAGGATGACGACCTTGCTGTTCCAGAGCACGGCCTTGGCGATGGCCACGGTCTGCCGCTGGCCGCCGGAGAGGCTGGAGACCAACTGCCGGAGCGACTTGACGGTACGCACGGAGAGGCTCCGCAGCGTCTCGCCGGCCATCTCCTCCATGGTCGCCTCGTCGAGGACCACGCCCCGCTTCTTCTCCCGGCCCAGGAACATGTTCTGGACGATGTCCAGGTTGTCGCAGAGCGCGAGGTCCTGGTAGACGACCTCGATCCCCAGGGCGGCGGCGTCACGGGGGGTGCCGATGGTGACCGGCCGGCCTTCGAAGGTGACCGTGCCCGCGTCGTACGTGTAGATGCCGCTGATGCATTTGACCAGCGTGGACTTGCCGGCGCCGTTGTCACCGACGAGCGCGGTGACCTCGCCCGGATAGACGCTCAGGCCGACGTCGTGCAGGACCTGGACCGGACCGAAACTCTTGTCGATCCCGCGCAGTTCCAGAAGGGGTGTCGCGGCCACTGATGGTTCTCCTTCGCTCCGTGACCGGTGGGTGACAACCGACTCCGGCGC
>NZ_JBNZCE010000004.1:169787-204049 GCF_050589265.1 Actinoplanes sp. G11-F43 | reverse complement strand
CCGGCGCTGGTCAGCCCGGGGTCAGCTGATCCCGGCCTTGGTGCAGGCGTCGGCGAAGTCCTTGGTGCAGAGCTCTTCCTTGGTGACGAAGCCGTCGGCGACGACGTCCTTCACGTTGGCGATGGTGATCGCCTGCGGAGCCAGCAGCACGGCCTTGACCTCGGCCTTGGTCTCGGTGTCGACGACCGTCTTGGTGGCGGTGGTCGGCGCCTGCTGCTTGGCGAGCGCGATGGCCAGCTCGGCGGCCGCGTCGGCCTCCTTCTTGATCGCCTTGTAGACGGTCATGCACTGGTCACCGGCGAGGATGTTCTGCAGTCCCTGAACGGTGGCGTCCTGGCCGGTGACCGGGACCTTGCCGTTCAGCTTGTTCTTCTTCAGCACCTGGATCGCCGCGTTGCCCAGGCCGTCGTTGGCGGCCAGCACACCCGCGATTTCCTTGTTCTGGGTCAGCTGCTGCTCGAAGATGGTGCCGCCCTGGGCGTTGTCCCAGTCCGGCACGTCCTGGTCCGGGCCCTTGACGTAGTCGCCGGACTCGAACTTCGGCTTGAGGACCGAGTCGTAGCCCTCCTTGAACAGGGTGGCGTTGTTGTCGGTCGGCGAGCCGTTGAGGTAGGAGACGACCGGCTTGGTCACCTTCTTCTCGGTGAGGCAGTCGACCAGGCCCTGACCCTGGAGCTTGCCGACCTCGGTGTTGTCGAACGACACGTAGTAGTTCGCGCCGCCGCCGAGGGTGAGACGGTCGTAGTCGATGGTCGCGATGCCCGCGGTCTTCGCCTTCTCCAGCACGGCCTTGCCGGTGCCGGAGTCGAGGTTGACGATGACCAGGACCTTGACGCCGCTCGCGATCATGCCGTCGGCGATGGTCGTGAAGCGGGTCTTGTCACCCTCGGCGTTCTGGATGTCGGCCTCGACACCGGCCGCCTCGAACGCCTCGGTCAGGTATTTGAAGTCCGCGGTCGCCCAGCGGGCCGAGCTCTTGGTGTCCGGCAGGATGACGCCGACCTTGCCGGCCGACGCTCCACCGGTCGCGCCGGAGCCCGGCTCGCTGGCTTCCTCGGTGCCGCACGCGGCCATGCTTCCGGTGGCCACGAGGCCAGCCGCGGCAAGGGCGAAAAGTCCCTTACGCATTCCTTATGTCCTTTCGGGGGGTCAATCCGGGGCCTTGGTGTTTCGGATTTGCCAGGGGCGAGACGCCTGGGAGTGTCACTCCCCTGTGGCCGATGGATCAGGAACCGGTTTGTTGTGCCCGGCAACGTATTCCCCTAGTGGCCTAGAACACAAGGCACCATGGAGATCAATCCCGAAACAAGGGATAACAATCCGGCAACACGCCCGAGTCGACGCTCAGTGATCACCACGGGTGGGAACGTGCCCACACAAGGTGATCAATGCCGTTGCTTTTGTCCCGATTTCAAGCCCGAATCGGCGCGACGATCGCATCGGTGAGCCGAATCAGATCGCCCGGAGCGAGGGCCACCTGAAGGCCCCGCCGGCCCGCCGAGACGTACATCAGGTCGAGCCCCTCAACTGTGTCGTCGATCACAGTCGGTAGCCGTTTTCGCTGGCCCAGCGGGCTGATCCCGCCCCGGACATAACCACTGCTGCGCTCGGCGGCGGCCCGGTCGGCCAATCCCGCCCGCTTGCCGCCGGCCGCCGCGGCCAGCGCCTTCAGGTCGAGATCGCCGGTCACCGGCACCACCCCGACCACCAGCCGGCCGTCCACCTCGGCGACGAGCGTCTTGAACACCCGCGCCGGAGCGACACCCAGCACCTCGGCGACCAGCGCGCCGTAGTTCGGAGCGTCGGGGGACACCTCGTACGGATGCAGGGTGTGCGCCACCCGCTCCGCGGTCAGCAGGACCGTGGCCGGGGTACCCGCCGCCTTCTTGGCCATGCGCTGAAGCTACCCCGGCTCAGGCTTTCGCCGTCAGCAGGGCGACCGGCGCGTTGTCCACCCTGGTCAGCACCAGTCCCGCGGCGTTCGGCCCGGACAGCTTGAGATCCTTGCGCAGCTGGTCCGGCACCAGGGCCGAGCCGCGCTTGCGGATCTCCAGCACCCCGATCCCGCGCTCGCGCAGCAGCGCCCGCAGCCTCTTCAACGAGAACGGCAGCACGTCGGTCACCGCCAGCCGCCGGGCGAACGGGGTGTCCACCGGCTCGTCGGTGTAGACGTAGGCGATCTCCGGATCGGCCAGGCGCCCACCCACCGTGTCGGCGAATTCGGCCACGAGGTGTGAGCGGACCACCGCCGGATCCGGGTCGTAGATCCATCCACCGACCGCGCCGACCGGAGCCGGATTTGTGCCCGAGCCCACCAAACCCCACTCGGAAGATCCACTGAGCAGGGTGGCGCGGCGCGGCTCGGCGGCCAGCGGCCCGCACCAGAACGCCGCCTCGACCAGGTCGCCGCCGACACTCACCCACTCCCCCTCGGCGCCCGGCGGCAGCAGCTCGTGACCGATCCCGGGGGCCAGCTTCAGCACCGTGTGCGGCACCCGGCCGGGCAGTCCGGCGATGAAATCCCACGGCGGTGAGTACGCCTTCGGGTCGAACACCCGGCCCCTGCCGGCGGTCCGGCGGGCCGGGTCGGCGAAGACCGCGTCGTACCGCTCCACCGGCACCGTGGTCGCGTCCGCGCACTCCACCGTGATCAGCTCGGACAGCCCGGCGGCGGCCGCGTTCGCCGCCGCCATCGCCGCGGTCAGCGGGTCGGCGTCCACCGCGTGCACGGTGATCCCGTGCCGGGCCGCGGCCAGCGCGTCCGAGCCCAGCCCGCAGCCCAGGTCGGCGAGGCTGCGCACGCCGGCGGCGGCCAGCCGGGCGGCCCGGCGGCCGGCCACCACGGACCGCGTCGCCTGCTCCAGCCCGGCCCGGGTGAGGAACATCCCGGCGGCGTCCGGGCCGAATTTCATCGCGGCGCGCTCCCGCAAACTAGCCTGGGTCATGGCGGCCGCGGAGAGTTCCGCGCCGAAGCCCCGGGCCCGCATGGCCGAGGCCGCGGCGAGTGGCTCACCGCCGGCCACCTCGGCCGCCACGGCCAGGGCTTTCGCCCCGTCAGGGGTCTGCAACAAACGCAACAACTCAGGGGTCACCCCGGCATTCTCCCTGGCGTGACAGGTTGGCACTCTGGTTGACGGAGTGCTAGTTCCGGCATAGTCTCCGGTTAGCACTCTCACCATGAGGGTGCCAACCGCCCGGGCTCGCCCGTGGCGGTTAGGCACCAGGCGGACCGGCACCCGCGACGACGGCCCCGCCCGGTGGCATGAGGCATTGACCGGCCTGGTTCACGGCCGGCGAAACCTGATACCCAGGAGGGTATGCCCGTGACTACCGCGACCAAGGTTGCGATCAAGCCGCTCGAGGACCGCATCGTGGTCCAGGCGAACGAGGCTGAGACCACGACCGCTTCCGGCATCGTGATCCCCGACACCGCCAAGGAGAAGCCCCAGGAGGGCACCGTCCTCGCCGTCGGCCCCGGCCGGATCGACGACAAGGGCAACCGCGTTCCGCTCGACGTGAGTGTCGGCGACGTCGTCCTCTACTCGAAGTACGGCGGCACCGAGGTCAAGTACGCCGGCGAGGAGTACCTGGTGCTCTCCGCCCGCGACGTCCTCGCGGTCATCGAGAAGTAAGACCAACTGATTGCGCCTGCGCCCTGTTCCGATAGCTCGGGGCAGGGCGCTGGTGCGTGAAGGGACCATTCATGGCGAAGATCCTCAGCTTCTCCGACAACGCCCGGCACCTTCTGGAGCACGGCGTCAACACCCTCGCCGACACGGTCAAGGTCACTCTCGGCCCGCGCGGTCGCAACGTCGTCCTGGACAAGAAGTTCGGCGCTCCCACGATCACCAACGACGGTGTCACCATCGCCAAGGAGATCGAGCTCACCGACCCGTACGAGAACCTCGGCGCCCAGCTGGTCAAGGAGGTGGCGACCAAGACCAACGACGTCGCCGGCGACGGGACCACCACGGCGACCGTGCTCGCGCAGGCGCTGGTCCGTGAGGGCCTGCGCAACGTGACCGCGGGCGCCAACCCGATCGGCCTCAAGCGGGGCATGGACCAGGCCTCCGAGGTCGTCTCGAAGGCGCTGCTGGCCAAGGCCGTCGAGGTGGCCGACCACAAGGCGATCGCCAACGTGGCCACCATCTCGGCGCAGGACGCCACCATCGGCGAGCTGATCGCCGAGGCGATGGACCGGGTCGGCCGCGACGGTGTGATCACCGTCGAGGAGGGTTCGGCGCTGTTCACCGAGCTCGACGTGACCGAGGGCCTGCAGTTCGACAAGGGCTTCATCTCGCCGAACTTCGTGACCGACGCCGAGTCGCAGGAGGCGGTGCTGGAGGACGCGCACATCCTCCTCACCACCCAGAAGATCTCCAGCATCGAGGAGCTGCTCCCGCTGCTGGAGAAGGTGCTGCAGACCAGCAAGCCGCTGCTGATCGTCGCGGAGGACGTCGAGGGCCAGGCCCTGTCCACCCTGGTGGTCAACGCGCTGCGCAAGACCATCAAGGTCGCCGCGGTGAAGGCGCCCGGTTTCGGGGACCGCCGCAAGGCGATCCTGCAGGACCTGGCGATCGCGACCGGCGGTGAGCTGATCGCGCCCGAGCTGGGTTACAAGCTCGACCAGGTCGGCCTCGAGTCGCTGGGCAGCGCCCGGCGGGTCGTCGTCGACAAGGAGAACACCACCATCGTCGACGGTGGCGGCAACTCCTCCGACGTCGCCGACCGGGTCGCGCAGATCCGCAAGGAGATCGAGGCGTCCGACTCCGACTGGGACCGCGAGAAGCTTCAGGAGCGGCTGGCCAAGCTCTCCGGCGGCATCGCGGTGATCAAGGTCGGCGCGGCCACCGAGGTCGAGATGAAGGAGCGCAAGCACCGCATCGAGGACGCCATCGCGGCGACCAAGGCCGCGGTCCAGGAGGGCACCGTCCCGGGTGGCGGCGCCGCGCTCGCGCAGGTCGCCAAGGAGCTCGAGGGCAACCTCGGTCTCACCGGCGAGGAGGCGCTCGGCGTCGGCATCGTCCGCAAGGCGCTCGTCGAGCCGCTGCGCTGGATCGCGCAGAACGCCGGCCACGACGGCTACGTCGTGGTGGGCAAGGTCAACGAGCTGGGCTGGGGCCACGGCCTGAACGCCGCCACCGACGAATACGTCGACCTGGCCGCGGCCGGCATCATCGACCCGGTGAAGGTGACCCGCAACGCGGTCTCCAACGCCGTCTCGATCGCCGGGCTCCTGCTGACCACCGAGAGCCTCGTGGTGGAGAAGCCGGCCGAGCCGGCTCCGGCCGCCGCCGGTGGGCACGGGCACAGCCACGGTGGCCACGGCCACGGTCACCAGCACGGCCCCGGCTTCTGATCCACGTCTGAGCTACGGCTAGCCGTGGCTCAGACGTCGAAGCCTCACGAGAAGGCGCGCCCCTGCGGCGCGCCTTCTTCCGTCTCCCGGCCCGGCACCGGATCGCCCTGCCAGGACTTCCACAACGCGGCGTAGGCACCACCCGCCGCCACCAGCTCGTCGTGCCGGCCGATCTCGACGATCCGGCCGTTCTCCACCACCGCCACCCGGTCCGCGTCGTGCGCGGAGAACAGCCGGTGCGCGATCGCCACCACGGTCCGCCCCCGGACCACCGCCGCCAGCGACCGCTCCAGATCCCGGGCCGCCCGCGGGTCCAGCATCGCGGTCGCCTCGTCCAGCACCAGGGTGTGCGGGTCGGCGATCACCAGCCGGGCCAGCGCCACCTGCTGCGCCTGCGCCGGGGACAGCTGGTACCCGCCCGCCCCGACCACCGTGTCCAGGCCGTCCGGCAGTTCGTCGGCCCAGCTCAGGGCGCGCACCGCGATCAGCGCGGCCCGGATCTCCCGCTCCGCCGCGGACGGCCGGACCAGGGCCACGTTGTCCCGGAGCGTGCCGATGAAGACGTGGTGTTCCTGGGTGACCAGCGCGACCTCGGCCCGCAACCGGTCCGGTGGCAGCGCGGCCAGCGGCACCCCGCCCACCGTGATCCGGCCCGCGGTGGGCTGGTGCACCCCGGCCAGCAGCCGGCCGAGGGTGGACTTGCCGGCCCCGGAGACCCCGACGACGGCGAGCCGTTCCCCCGGCGCCAGGGTGAGATCGACGCCGTGCAGCACCTCCCGGCCCGGCTCGTAGGCGAACCGCACCCCACGCATCTCGATCCGGTCGCCCACCGGCTCGGGCGACCCGCCGGCGGCCGGTGCCGGATCCGCGGCCACCCCGAGCAGCCGGGCCAGGGCGGCGGCGCCCACCTCCAGCTCGTCCAGCCAGCCGACCAGCCGGTCCAGCGGGTCGACCAGCTGCTGAACGTAGATCACCGCCGCGGTCAGGGCGGCCAGCGAGACCCGCCCGTGCAGATACAGCCAGCCGCCGGTGAGCAGGGTGAGGACCATCGGCAGCACGTAACCGAATTCGATCAGGGGCCACCACACCGTACGCAATCGCAGGGTGTATCTCTCCGCCCGCCACGACCGGCGCAGATCGACGTCGGTGCGCCGGATCCGCTGCCGCTGCCGGCCGAGCGCCTCGACCGTGCGGGCGCTCTGCACCGTCTCGGTCAGCCCCTCGGTCACCTCCGACCAGGCCGCGTTCTGCCGCAGATATCCGGCCGGGGCCCGCCGCAGGTACCAGCGGGTGCCGGCCACCAGGATCGGCACCCCGATCAGCAGCGGCACCGCGAACACCGGGTCGACCAGCAGCAGCGCGCCCACCACCAGGACCAGGGTGATCAGCGCGATCAGCGTCTCCGGCACCGCGAACCGGACACACTGCGACAGCGCGTCGACGTCCCGGGTGGCCCGGGTCAGCAGATCACCGCTCCCGGCCGCCTCCACCCTGGACAGTGGCAGCGCCAGCACCCGGGACACGAACTCCTCCCGCAGCCGGGCCAGCAGCCGCTCCCCCAGCCGGGCCGAGGCCAGGTGCGCGAACCGGATCAGCACCGCCTGCGTCACCACGAAGCCGGCGACCGCCAGCGCGATCCGGTCCAGTTCGGACATCGGCGCCCCGTCCCGGATGCCCTGCACCAGCTCGCCGAGCAGCCGCGGCCCGGCCAGCCCGGCCAGTGCGGCGGCCACGTGCAGGCACACCGTCGCGCGGAACATCCCCGGATGCCGGCGGATCAGCTCACCGGCGTAGCGGCGGGCCTGCGCCGCGGTGGCCACCGGGAGCAACCGGCTCACGGCTGCTCCGCCCTGGTCACCAGCCGGGCGTACCGGGGCACCGCGGCCAGCAGCGCCTCGTGCCGTCCGGCCGCCACCACCCGGCCGTGCTCGACGAAACACACCAGGTCGGCTCGGGCCAGCAGCAGCGGGCTGGACGTGCAGACCACTGTGGTCCGGCCGCGCCGGGCCACCGGCAGCCGGTCGGCGATCCGGGATTCGGTCCAGGCGTCCACCGCGTTCGTCGGCTCCACCAGGATCAGCGTGTCCGGGTCCGCGATCAGCGCCCGGGCCAGGCGCAACCGCTGCTGCTGGCCGCCGGAGAACTCCCGCCCCCGCTCGGCCACCACGGTGTCCACGCCGTCCGGCAGATCACCGACGATGCCGGTCGCGTCGGCGGTGGCAAGAGCTTCGATCAAGGTCCCGCGCCGGTACGGGTCCAGATCGGATCGCAGCCGTCCGGAGAACAGACGGGAGTCGTTGTCCGACACCAGGATCCGTCTCCGCACGTCGGCGCGGGCGGACGCGGCCAGCGGGATCCCGCCGAGGGTGGCGCCGTCGGCGTAGCGGCCCAGCCGGTCAGCGATCCGGGCGGCGTCGGCGGGAACGGTGGCGGCGATCGCGGTCAGACGGCCGGGAGTCACCCGTACCCCCGAATCGGGGTCCTCCAGATCGCCCACCGGGAGGTCGACGGCGACCGCGGGATCCGCGAGGTCACCGCGTTCGCGCAGCATCCGCACCACCCGCCGGGCCGAGACGTGCCCACGGGTCACCTTGTCGATCGCCTCGGTGAGCTGCCGCAACGGCGCCACCAGGAACGCCGCGTACGCGTAGAACGCGACCAGCTGCCCCACCGTGATCCGCCCGTCCGCGGCGAACCGCGCGCCCAGCCAGGTCAGCAGGATCAGGAACACCCCGGGCAGCAGCACCTGCGCGGTCTCCAGCAGCGACTCGATCCGCGCGGTGCGCACCCCGGCCTCGCCGAGCGCCCGGGACTCGGCGCGGTACCGGGCCGACACGGTGTCCTCGCCGCCCACCCCGCGCAGCACCCGCAGGCCGCCGACCAGATCCGCGGCCCGGCCGGTCAGACGGCCCTGCAGCTCCCGGTACTCGCGCCGGCGGTGATGCAGCGGTGGGATCAGAACCCCGACGATCACCATCATCAGCGGTACGCCGACCAGCACCACCAGCCCCAGCGGCACCGACGTGTGCAGCAGCAGGACGGTCACGGTGAGCACGGCCAGCAGCGCGCCGGTGCCCCGCGAGGTGATGTCGATCGCCGAGCCGATGTGCGAGATGTCCGAGGTGCCGATCGCGACCACCTCGCCGGTGTCCATCCGGCGGGGCAGCGCGGCTCCGAGCCGGTTCGCCTGCCGGACCACCACCTGCACCGTCCGGAACGCCGACGCCAGCCAGTTCGTCACCGCGAACCGATGCCGGACGATGCCGGTCAGCGCCTGCGTCACACCGACCCCGAACAGCAGCAGCGACCACCCGGTCAGCGCCCGGCCGTCCCGGTCCACCGCGGCGTCGATCGCCCGGCCGACCACCGTCGGCACCAGGGCCTGACACCACATCCAGACGATCGCCAGCAGCGCACCGGCGGCGACCGTCAGGCGGGACCGCCGGACCAGCCAGAGCAGATATCGGGTGGCGTTCCGGGCGTCGGGCGGACCAGGGTCGGTTACCGGGAGTCTTCGCATCAGGCCCCGACGGTAAGACCGGGGTGCGCGGACTGCGAGTGATCAGCGATCGACGGGGTGGAAATCCCAGACGTGCGGAGCGCGTGCCACCAGGTTCTCCGGTGGGGTGCGCATGCTCTCCGGGGAGTTGCGCCATTTGGTGATGACGACGATGCGTTGATCGGTGGACGAATAGACGTCACTCGACACATGTTGTGGCAGTACCTCCAAGGCAGGCACCGCCGTGTCACAGACCCAGGCCAGCAGCTCGTCGAAGCCGCTGCGCGAGGCCCGTACCTCCCACATCCGCGCGATCATGAACGCTTCCTACCCCGGCACACTCACCGTGGTCAAACCCATCGCGGAATCCGCCGGCAGATCGAGACGGCTCGGCGCCACCCCGGCGGCCACCAGATGCGAGCCGAGCGCGGCCACCATCGCGCCGTTGTCGGTACACAACTGCGGGCGGGGTACGCGCACCCGGATCCCGTGCTTCGCCGCCCGCTCCTCGGCCAGCACCCGCAGCCGCGAGTTCGCCGCCACGCCACCACCGATCACCAGGGTCTCCACCCCGTGCGTCCGGCACGCGTCGATCGCCTTCGCGGTCAGCACGTCACAGACCGCCTCCTGGAAACTCGCCGACACGTCGGCCACCGGCACCGGCTCACCGGCCCGCTCGCGCGCCTCCACCCAGCGCGCCACCGCCGTCTTCAACCCGGAGAAGGAGAAGTCGAACCGGTGCGCGGCCTGGTCCTTCGGCGCCGTCAGCCCCCGCGGGAAGGTGATCGCCACCGGGTCGCCGGCACGCGCCGACCGGTCGATGATCGGCCCACCCGGAAACCCCAGCCCCAGCAGCCGCGCCACCTTGTCGAACGCCTCACCGGCCGCGTCGTCGATGGTCGCGCCCAGCGGGGTCACCCCCGCCGTCAGATCGTCCACCAGCAGCAGCGACGAGTGCCCGCCGGACACCAGCATCGCGATCGCCGGCTCCGGCAGCGGACCGTGCTCCAGAGTGTCCACCGCCACGTGCGCGGCCAGATGGTTCACCCCGTAGACCGGCTTCTCGGCGGCCAGCGCGTAACCCTTCGCCGCCGCCACCCCGACCAGCAGCGCACCGGCCAGGCCGGGACCGCTCGTCACCGCGATCGCGTCCACGTCGGCGAGCGTCACCCCCGCGTCGTCCAGGGCCCGCTGCATCGTCGGGACCAGTGCCTCCAGGTGGGCGCGGCTGGCCACCTCGGGCACCACCCCGCCGAACCGGGCATGCTGGTCCACACTGGAGGCCAGCGCGTCGGCGAGCAGGGTGTGGCCGCGAACGATGCCGACACCGGTCTCGTCGCAGGAGGTCTCGATCCCGAGGACCAGGGGTTCGTCACGCATCGCGCATCATCACCAGGGCGTCCGTGTTGCTCGGTTGGTAGTAGCCGCGCCGGATCCCGACCGGCTCGAATCCGTACATGGCATAGAGTTTCTGCGCCGGCGCGTTGTCGACGGCGACCTCCAGCAGAGTCTTGCGGCTGCCCCGCCGGGCGGCCTCGGCGAGCAGAGCCTCCAGAAGCCGCCGCCCGAGCCCGAGCCGCTGCGCGTCCCGCCGAACCGCGATGTTCTGCACCCACGACTCGTGCTCGTCCACCACGGACAGCCCGGCATACCCGAACACCCTGCCGCCCGCGCCGGTCCCGCCCACGTCGTTCCCACCCGCGCCAGTCCCACCCGCGCCAGCCCCGCCCACGCCAGCCCCGCCCACGCCAGCCCCGGCCGCCCCGGCCGCCCCAGCCCCGCCCACGCCAGTCCCACCCACGCCAGTCCCACTGGCGCTTTTTCCACCGAGGGCGACCAGGTAGAACTGGCCGGTGGCGAGCTCGTTCCAGAACATCGCGGGCGACCACTTCTCCGGGCCGAAGAGGTCCTCCTCGATCGGCAGGACCTCATCGATGTGCCACCAGCGGAAGCGCTCGATGACGTACTCACCAATCGGATTTTGACCCTCTTGCCCGGATTTATCGGCATTCCCGGGGACTTCGGCTGACGCTTCCATCAGGTCAGCACCGGCTTGCGCGCGCTCGGCTCGACCGCGTCCGGCCGCCGCAGATAGAGCGGTGTGAGAATCTCGCTCGGCGCACCTGTCCGGATCCGATCAGCCGCGATGGCGACCAGCGCGGCGCCCGGCGGATAGAGCAGGTGCTCCTCCACCGGGACACCGAACACGTCACCGTACTTCAACGCCCCTTCACCGGCGGCCCGTTCGACCAGCCCGGCCAATGAGGTCCCGGCACCCGCCGACCCCGCCGCCCGGGATGCTCCCGTACCCGCTGCTTTCCCCGCCCGGGATGCTCCAGTACCCGCTGCTCCCGCCGCCCCGGATGCTCCCGCGCCCTCTGCGCCCGCCGCCCCGGATGCTCCCGCGCCCTCTGCGCCCGCCGCCAGCATCTCCTCCGCCGAGACGAGTAGGCCCGCCGGGAGAGCCGAGCCCACCGCGCCCGCGACCAGCGCCGCCACGTCGGCCGGTTTCGCCACCTCGGGGCCCGTCACACGTACACCATCGGTGTAGGTCGCGAAATAGACCTCGCGCCGGCGGGCGTCGGTGGCGATCAGCACCCGCCCCGGACCCGCGGCACGGCCGAGGGCGTCGAGCGAACAGACCCCGTACGTCGGAATCGCCAGAGCCTGTCCCATGCTCGCCGCGGTGGCCAGCCCGACCCGCAGGCCGGTGAACGGCCCCGGACCGACGCCGGCGACGATCGCCGCCAGGTCGCGGGGCCGGAACCCGGCGTCGGCGAGGACCGCGGCGATCTCGGGGGCGAGCCGCTCCCCGTGCGCGCGCGGGTCGACAGTCCGCCGTTCCACCACGCCGGCCAGGCCGTCCGCGGTGACCTCGACGAGCGCCGCGGTCGACGCGGGGGTTGCGGTGTCCAGAGCGAGTACCAGCACAGCGAAAACCCTAGACGGTGGCCGTCAGGTCCCAGTCGATGACCGGGCGCCCACCGTCCGCGAGCGCCTTGTTGGCGGCGCTGAACGGGCGGCTGCCGAGGAACCCGACCCGGTTCAGCGGGCTCGGGTGCCCGGCCTCCAGAACGGCGTGCACCGGGTTGGTGACCAGCACCGTCTTCTTCTTCGCGTAGCTGCCCCAGAGCAGGAAGACGACCCGCTCGTTCCGCGCGTTCAGCGCTTTGATGGTGGCGTCGGTGAACGCCTCCCACCCCTTGTTGCCGTGCGAGCCGGCCTTGCCCGCGCGGACCGTCAGCACCGAGTTGAGCAGCAGCACCCCCTGCTTCGCCCAGCCGGTCAGGTCGCTGCCCTTCGGCTTGGGGATGTTGAGGTCCTCGTTGAGCTCCTTGAAGATGTTGCTCAGGGACGGCGGGCGGCGCACCCCGTCCTGGGCGCTGAAGCTGAGACCGTGTGCCTGGCCAGGGCCGTGGTATGGGTCTTGACCGAGAATGAGCACCCGGGTCTCGGCCGGCGAGCACAGCCGGTACGCCGCGAACAGGTCCTCCACCGGTGGGTAGATCGTCTGCGTCGCGTATTCCTCGGCCACCCAGGCGCCCAGGTCGGCGGTGGCCTTCTCGTCGAGGAACGGGGTGAGCTCGTCACGCCACTCCGGGGGAAGCAGCTCGGTCAGGTTCACATGCTCTCCAGTCGGTGTGCCCAGTCGCCGCCGTGCGGCACCAGTTCGATGACTCGGGTGTCGTCGTCCCGCCGGTCCAGGCGGACCAGCAGGTATTCGTCGTTGAGCTGTTCCACGAGCCCGGCGCCCCACTCGACGACGGTGACCGCGTCCTCGGCGGAGGCGTCCAGGTCGAGGTCGTCGATCTCGGCGCGCGGATCGGGGCGCTCGCCCAGCCGGTACGCGTCGGCGTGCACCAACGGCAGCGGACCCCGGTGCACCCGGGCGATCACGAACGTCGGCGAGGTGATCGGCCCCTGCACGCCCAGGCCGGCGCCGATGCCCTGGGTCAGGGCGGTCTTGCCGGCCCCCAGCGGCCCGGTGAGCAGGACCAGGTCGCCGGCCCGCAGCACGCCGGCGAGCCGCCGCCCGAACTCGCGGGTCTCCTCGACCGTCTCCAGTTTCACGTCAGTTTCTCCAGGAAGGGGATCAGTGCTGCGTTGACCTGATCGGCTTTCTCCAGCATCACCACGTGGCCGCTGTTCTCGATCTTGAGAAGCTCGGCCTCGGGCAGGTGCTCGATGATCTCCTCGGAGTGCGAGGCCGGGGTCAGATAGTCCCGGTCACCGACCACCACCAGCACCGGGACACCGGCCAGCACGTCGAGCGCCGGAACCCGGTTGTGGGTGTAGAGCGTCTGCAGATATTTGGTCAGCGTCTCCGCCGAGGTCTTCGAGTTCATGCTCTCCACGAAGGTGACCAGCGTGGGGCTGGGCTTCGGCTCACCGAATCCGTACCGCCGGGTGAGCAGCCAGGCCAGGTCGGTGGAGACCACCCGGGCCCGGTCGATGGTGCCCCCGCCGAGCTGGGCCGCCTTGTCCCAGAGCGGGAAGAACGGCGAACTCACCCGGGCCACCAGGTTGGTGATGCCCAGCTTGGCCTTGTCGAACAGGCCGGCCGAGGTGGAGATCAGCACCACCCCGGTGACCCGGTTGCCGAACCAGGCCGGGAACTGCTCGGCGAACGCCATGATCGTCATGCCGCCCATCGAGTGGCCGACGAGGATTATCCGGCCGCCGGGCACCGTCTCCTCCAGCACCGCGGCCAGCGACCGGCCCAGAGCGGCCAGATCGTACGTCCCCGATTTCAGCCTGCTCGACTTCCCATGACCGGGCTGGTCGTAGAAGACCATCCGGTGCGTGCCCCGCTCGGCCAGCTCCTTGCGCTGGAAGTAGAAGGTGCCCATGTCCAGGGCGAACCCGTGCACGAAGACGATCGTCGGCTCGCCGCTCGCACCCTCCGGCTCGATGATCTCCACGTGCAGATCGGTGCCGTCGGCGGCGGTGACCGTCAGCTCACGGTCGAACGGCTGGTCGCCGAACGGCTCGTCGGCGTGCGCGTCCCCCGGCGCGTTCACCGAACGGCGCACCAGCGCCCGCTCGACGGCGAACGCGGTGGCCAGACCGGCCGCGGCCACACCGACCGCGGCCCCGAATATGCCGGCGCCCTTGGCGACCCTCGACCGGTTCACCGGGCGACCTCCCCGTCGTAGTGCCGTGGCACGCGACTGCTGCCGAACCGGGTGACGATCTCGTAGTTGATCGTGCCGGTCGCCGCCGCCCAGTCGTCAGCCGTCGGCTCACCACTCGTGCCGGGACCGAAAAGGATCGCGACATCCCCGGCCGTCACCGGCTCGTCACCCACATCCACCACCACCTGGTCCATGCAGACCCGCCCGGCGATCCGCGCGGTCGTGCCCCCCACCCGGACCGGGCCGGTGCTCGACGCGTGCCGCGGCACGCCGTCGCCGTATCCCAGCGGCACCACGGCCAGCGTCGTCTCCCGCGGCGTGGTGTAGGTGAGCCCGTAGGAGACGCCCTGGCCGGCCGGGACCCGCTTGGTCAGCATCACCCGGGCCCGGGCGGTCATCGCCGGCCGCAGCCCATAGGTCTCCCCCGCGATCGGCGACAGCCCATAGGCCGCGATGCCGACCCGGACCAGGTCGAAATGCGCGTCCGGTCGGGTCAGGGTGGCCGCCGAGTTGGCGATGTGCCGATAGCGCGGGGTGATGCCGAACCCGGCGGCGACGGCCAGGGCCTCGTGGAAGGCGGCCAGCTGACGGTCCACCGACTCGTGACCGGGATCGTCGGCGCACGCGAAGTGGCTCCACACCCCGACCACCTCGACATCCCCGCCGGCCTGCGCCTTGGCGGCCGCCTCCAGCAGGATCGGCCAGTCGTCGGCGACCGCGCCACCCCGGGACAGCCCCGTGTCGATCTTGAGGTGCACCCGGGCCGGGCAGCCCGCCCGCCGGGCCGCCTCGACCAGCTCGTCGACCAGCTCCGGAGTGGCCGCGCCCAGATCGACGCCGGCCGCGACCCCCTCGTGCAACGGCAGGCCGGGCGCCAGCAGCCAGGCCAGGACCGGCGCCTCGACACCCGCCCGGCGCAGCGCCAGCGCCTCGTCCAGCGCCGCGACACCGAGCCAGGTCGCGCCACCGGCGAGCGCGGCCCGGGCCGACGGCACCAGGCCGTGCCCGTAACCGTCCGCCTTCACCGCCACCAGCACCTCGGCCGAGGTGCGGGCGCGCAGCGTCGCGACGTTGTCCCTGATCGCGTCCAGATCGACGCGGACTTCGGCCTGCCACATGCCTCCACCCTACTGAGGCGTATGACAATTTCTGACGGTCAGGCCGCTCCGCCCGGTCAACCCAGGAGATCCGCCACCACCGGGCGCAACGCCGCCGCCACGTCCGGCGCCGTCACCGGACCGTCCCCGGCCGCCCACCGCCCGGCCAGGCCGTGCACGTAGGCGGCGGTCACCGCGGCCCGCGCCGCCGGCATCCCGGCCGCGAGCAACGACCCCAGCAGCCCGGCCAGCACATCCCCGGAACCGGCGGTGGCCAGCGCCGGGCTGCCGGTCGGATTGGCCCAGATCTCCCCCGACGGGGTGGCCACGATCGTCCGGTCGCCCTTGAGCAGCACCACCGCGTTGGTCCAGGCGGCCAGGCGGGCCGCCGCCCCGGCCCGGTCCGCGCCGGGCATCTCCCCGGCCAGCCGCTTGAACTCGCCGTCGTGCGGAGTGAGCACCAGCGGGGCGTCCCGGCGCAGATCCTCGGCGTGCTCCCCGCCGACCAGCAGGGTGATCGCGTCCGCGTCCAGCAGCACCGGCACCGCGGTGGCCAGCACACTGCGCAACTCGGTGCGAGCTTCGTCACCGGTGCCCAGGCCCGAGCCGCACACCCACGCCTGCACCCGGCCGGCCGCCGCCACCCGGTCGGCCACCACCACCGACGGGTGCGCCCGGACCACCTCGCGGTGGGCGCTGCCCGCATACCGCACCATGCCGGACGGGCCGGCCAGCGCGCCCGCCGCGGACAGCAGGGCGGCACCCGGATAGAACGCCGAACCGGTGGCCAGCCCGACCACGCCACGGGTGTACTTGTCCGAGGTCGCACCCGGCCGCGGCCACCACCCGGCGATGTCCCCGGCCTCCGCCACCCGGACCGCCGGATCGGTCACCAGAACCGGGCCGAGACCGATGTCGATCAGATCCACCAGGCCGCAGCGGGTCGCCGCCGGGCCGATCAGGTGTGCCGGCTTGAGACAGCCGAACGTCACTGTCACATCGGCGGTCACCGCATCACCCGGTACGTCGCCGGTGTCCACGGTCACACCACTCGGGACATCGACGGCGACGATCGGCGGGCGCTCACCCGTTCGCCCGCGAAGATCCTTGAGACGGGCCACCACGGACGCCGCCGCCGGCCGCAGCCCGCCGCTCGCCCCGATCCCCACGATGCCGTCCAGCACCAGGTCGGAACGGGACGGCAGATCACGGGTGGTGAACCCACCGGCCCGGCGCAGCGCGGCGAGACCGGCCAGATGCACCCGCTCCGGAGTCAGCAGCAGGGCGCGGACCTGGGCGCCGCGGCTCGCCAGCGCGGCACCGGCGAACAGCGTGTCGCCGCCGTTGTCACCACTGCCGACCAGCAGCAGGACGCGGGCGCCGTAGACGCCGCCGGACTCCTGCAGCAGCAGGGCGCAGCGCCGGGCCAGGCCGGCCGCCGCCCGCTGCATCAGGGTGCCGTCCGGGAGGGTCGCCATCAGGCTCTTCTCCGCCGAACGCACGTCACTGACCCGCCACGCCTGCCGCATGTTCTCTCCGTCCGTCCTGCCCCGTCCGTCTTCCGGCGCGGGTCGCCATCCGCTTGCGGACCGGCTTCCGCTTCAGGATGTTTTCTGCTCATGGGCCGGCTTCGCTCATGGGCCGGCTTCGCTTACGGGCCGGCTTCGGCTACGACCATCGCTGAGGCGATACCGCCGTCGTGAGACAGCGACAGGTGCCATCGGGCGATGCCTCGCGCGGTGGCCGCGGCGGCGACCGTACCGGAGACCGTCAACCACGGCCGCCCGTCCGGATCGGTGACGATCTCGCAGTCGTGCCACCGCAGCCCGGCGGGCGCGCCGAGTGCCTTGGCGACCGCCTCCTTGGCCGCGAACCGGGCCGCCAGCGACTCGGGCGACCGCGGATTCCCCGACCCGGTCAGCCGCTCGGCCTCGGTGAACAGCCGGTCCGCGAGCAGCGGGGTGCGCTCCAGGGCCCGGCCGAAGCGCTCCACCAGGACGACATCCATGCCGACAGACACGATCACAACGGTCACCCTATCGGTGCACCAGGTCACCACCCCCAACCCATTCGCCGGTACGTCTACCGATCTACCAGCCGTTCCAGCCCTCGGACAAGCCCTGTGGACAGGCTGTCCACAGGCCCTCCCACGGCCCTTCCCGGCGCTCTAACTTCGATCCCACGAGCTGCCGGCGCCCCTCGGTCCGGCGGCTCACGCACCCGTCGTCCCACTGGGAGGTTGAGATGAGTTCCGGATTCCAGGTCGACGCCGAGTCCCTGCGCGCGGACGCCACCGCCGTCACCGGGTTCGCGGCCCGGGTGTCCGCCCTGACGTCCCGGGTGCCACCGCCCGTCCCCACACCACGCTGGGCGGCCACCGGCGCCGCGACCGACGCCGCCGACATCGCGCGGCGGTGGGTGAGCGTGCTGGGTCACGACATCTCGGAGACCGCCGACCGGGTCCGCTCGGTCGCCGGCGACTACGAGGAGGCCGACACCCGAGCCGCGGCCCGGCTCCGGGCGCCCCGATGAGCGCGACCGCCGGCGTCTACTCCCGTCTGCGTGTCACCGATCCGGCCCGCTGGCTGGCCAACGCGCTCGCCTGGCGCCGGTGGGCGGCGCTGGCCGGTGTCCTGTGCGGTGAGTTCGGCCCGTTGCTGGCCCGGTTGCGGTCGTCGTGGTCCGGTTCGGCGGCGGAGGCGGCCACGGCCCGGCTGATCGCGTTGTCCCGGCGGCTGGCGTTCTTCCGGGTCCTCTGCTGGCGTGCCGATCAGGCGTTGTCCGAGTTCGCCGCGGCCCTCACCCGGGCCCGGGTGATGCTCGACCGAGCACGAGCGTCCGCCGCCCGCGCCGGTTTGACGATCGACGACTCCGGCGTGGTCCGGGCGCCAGCCGTCCTCAGCGCCGGCCCCAGCGCCGGCCCTAGCTCCGGTCCTGGTCTCAAGACTGGTGCTGATAGTGGTGCTGGGGCTGGGGCCGGTTCGCGGTCCGCGGCCGAGATCGCAGCGGACTGCCGGGCCGTCGCGGCTGAGCTGGCGGCCGCGCTGGAGATCGCCGCCACCGCCGACGCCACCGCGGCCACCCGGCTCGCCGCGCTCGCCGCTGTGCCGGACGCGCCGACGGTCACCACCTTTCCGGGGTGCGACGCCGATCCGGCCGAGGTCCGGCGCTGGTGGGCCGGGTTCACCGCGGCGGAGCGGGACTGGCTGCTGGTCACCGACGCGGAGGCGCTGGCCGGGGTGGAGGGCATCCCGGTCGCCGACCGGGACATCGCGAACCGTCTGCTGCTCGACGACCGCCGCCGCGACCTGGACACGATGGCGGCTCGCGGCGCCGACCCCGATCGGATCCGCGACCTGCGCGAGGGCCTCGACCGGCTGGCCGGCCGGCTGGAGGACGACGACGGCCCGAGGGCGTATCTGGTGGGGCTGGGCCTCGACGGCGAAGGCCGTGCCGTGGTGGCGCTCGGCGACCCCGACCGGGCCACCCATGTGCTCACCCACGTCCCGGGGATGACTTCGGACCTGCGTTCGCTCGACAACGAGCTGACCCGGGCCGAGCGGGTGGCGACCCGTTCCGGCGAGTTGGGCCCGGCCGGGTCGACGAGTGCGGTGCTGTGGCTGGACTACGACGCTCCGGACTTCCTGCACGAGGCGTTCTCGCCGCGGCAGGCCCGGGAGGGTGCGGTCGAGCTGCGCCGTTTCCAGGAGGGGCTGCGGGCCACCCATGAGGGCGGCGAACCGGCCCGGCAGACGGTGCTCGGGCACAGTTACGGCTCGACGGTGGTGGGTTCGGCCGCGGCCGGTGGCCGGTTGGAGGCGGACAGTCTGGTGTTCGTCGGTTCACCCGGAGTCGGGGTGGATTCGGCGGCCCTGCTGGGTGTGCCGGCCGAGCAGATCTGGTCCACCACGTCACGCACCGATGTGATCCAGCTGGCGAGGGAGCCGAAGGGCTTCCTGCCCGGCGCGATCCTGCCGAACCTGCCGCCCGGTGTCGAACGCGACCTCTGGTTCGGCACCAATCCGAGCCACCCGAGTTTCGGCGGCCGCATCTTCGCCAGCCAGCCCGACGCCGGCCACCTGGGCTATTGGGACGAGGGCCGCCCCGCCCTGGACGCCCTGGCCCGCCTGGCCTTGGGCGAGAAACCATGACGGCCACCCGCGCCACCGCGCCTTCCGGCGGCATCACCGCACCTTTCGAAAGCACCATGACCGCCACCCGCGCCACCGCGCCTCCTGGCAGCACCACCGCACCCCTCGAAAACACCATGCCCGCCACCCGCACCACCGCGCGTTCCGGCGGCATCACCGCATCCCTCGCCTCCCTCAGCACAAGGCCGGAGGAAGGCGGGAAAGCCGTGTGGTAGCGGAGCCGAAAAGCCGCCGGGACCGGTCTGATGACCGGATCCGGCGGCTCGGTGACTCGACGACTGTTCGGTCAGTGGCCGATCCGCCGCCGGCTGATCCGTCGGCGGTGGATCCGTCGGCGGTGGATCCGTCCGCGGTGGATCCGTCCGCGGTGGATTATTCGACCGTGACGGACTTGGCCAGGTTGCGGGGCTGGTCGACGTCATTGCCGCGGGCCGCGGCGATCTCACAGGCGAGGATCTGCAGCGGGACGGTGGTCATCAGCGGGGCGAGCAGCGACGGCGTCGGCGGCACCGTGATCAGGTGGTCGGCGAACTGCTTGACGTCGTCGTCGCCCTCCTCGGCGATGACGATGGTGCGGGCACCGCGGGCGCGGACCTCCTGGATGTTCGACACCACCTTGTCGCGCATCACGCCACGCCCGGCCGGCGACGGGACCACACACACCACCGGGGTGCCGTCGTCGATCAGCGAGATCGGGCCGTGCTTGAGCTCACCGGCCGCGAAGCCCTCGGCGTGCATGTAGGCGAGTTCCTTCAACTTGAGCGCGCCCTCCAGAGCGACCGGGAAACCCACGTGCCGGCCGATGAACAGGACGGTCGAGGCGGTCCGCAGATCACGGCCCAGGGCGCGGACGTCGTCCATCCGGCTGAGGAGCGTACGCAAGCTGTCCGGGGTGGCCTGCAGTTTCTCGACGACCGCGGCGACCTCGTCGGCGTACATCACGCCGCGGATCTGGGCCAGGTGCAGGCCGATCAGGTAACAGGCGACGAGCTGGGTGAGGAAGGCCTTGGTGGAGGCGACGGCGATCTCCGGACCGCCATGGGTGTAGAGGACGGCGTCGGACTCGCGCGGGATGGTGGACCCGTTGGAGTTGCAGATGGCGAGGACGCGGGCCTTCTGCTCCTTGGCGTGCCGGAGCGCCATCAGGGTGTCCATCGTCTCACCGGACTGGCTGATCACGATCACCAGCGTGGAACGGTCCAGGATCGGGTCGCGGTAGCGGAACTCGCTGGCCAGCTCCACTTCGCAGGGGATCCGCACCCAGTGCTCGATGGCGTACTTGGCGACCATCCCGGCGTGGTAGGAGGTGCCGCAGGCGACGATGAACACCTTGTCGACGTCACGCAGGTCCTGGTCGGTGAGGCGGACCTCGTCCAGGATGATCTCGCCGCGGTCGGAGAGCCGGCCGAGCAGGGTGTCGGCGATCGCCTGGGGCTGCTCGGCGATCTCCTTCAGCATGAAGTACTCGTAACCGCCCTTCTCGGCGGCCGACGCGTCCCAGTCGATGTGGAACTCGGTGCCGGTGGCCGGGCTGCCGTCGAAGCCGGTGATCTCGATGCCCTCGGGGGTGATCAGGACGACCTGGTCCTGGCCGAGTTCGATCGCCTCGCGGGTGTGCTCGATGAAGGCGGAGACGTCGCTGGCGAGGAAGTTCTCCCCGGCCCCGCGGCCGACGACGAGCGGCGAGTTGCGGCGGGCGGCGGCGACCGCGCCGGGCACGTTCACATCGACGGCGAGCAGGGTGAAGGCGCCTTCGAGCCGATTGGCGACCCGGCGCATGCCTTCGGCGAGCAGGGCCGGCCCGTCCTCGGCACCGGACTCGCGCAGCGCGCGCATCTCGGCGGCGAGCAGGTGGGCCGCGCATTCGGTGTCGGTGTCGCTGCGGAATTCGACCCCGGTGGCTTCGAGTTCGGCGCGCAGGCGGGCGAAGTTCTCGATGATGCCGTTGTGGATGACCGCGACCCGGCCGTCGGCGGACAGGTGTGGGTGGGCGTTGCGGTCGGTGGGTCCGCCGTGGGTGGCCCAGCGGGTGTGGCCGATGCCGGTGGTGCCGATCTCGATGCTGTCACCGGAGCGTTCGGCGAGCGCCTTCTCCAGGTTGGCGAGTTTTCCCGCTTTCTTCTCAGTCTGGACAAGTCCGCTGTCGATGATGGCGACACCCGCGGAGTCGTATCCGCGGTACTCGAGGCGGCGGAGCCCGTCGATGACGATGCTCAGCGCCGGCCGGCTTCCTACGTAACCCACGATCCCACACATGCGGGGCAGCCTAACCGACTTTCGCTCAAACGTCATGCGCGAGAAGCACACTTTTGAGCATCCGATGTGATTGGAACAGCAGTCGGCCCGACTAGCTGGCAGCCCTCCTCCGTACGGGTGAGTGATCCTTGACGTGCGTCCCAGGCGTACCTTCGGCTAGGGATCCACCGGGAGGAAGACATGAGCGATCCGAACGAGCCTCGGCAGCCACCCAGGCCGCCGACGTTCACGCCGCCGGGCAGCGACCCGGAGTACCCGCCGACGTCCCAGTTCCCGCCGGTGAGTCCGGCGAGCCCGGCCGGTCCGGCCGGTCCGGCCGGTCCGACGAGCCCGGCCGGCCCCTACCCGCCGTCATACAGCCCGGGTACGGCCCAGGTTCCGCCGCACAATCCGGCGCCGCACTACGACCAGACCGCGGGCTGGGCGGCCCCACCACCAGGCTATGAACAACCCGGATACGCCCCACCGGGGTATGAACAGCCGGGCTACCCGCCTCTGGGATACGGCCCGCCTCAGCCTCCGCCCCGCAAGAGCGCCGTCCCGATGATCGCTCTGGTGCTGGCGATCGCCCTGCTGCTCTGCGGCGGAGTGGGAGTGGTCGGCAAGATCCTGGTGGACCGGGCCACCGACAAGGCCGCGGAGATCACCGGCTCGCTCCCCGACCCGACGCTGCCGGCCCTGCCCACCGAGGGCCCCGACCTGCCGGCGCTGCCGACCGATCTACCGGAGCTGCCCGGCCTGCCGACCGATCTGCCGACCGGCATCCCCGGGCTGGGCACCGAGATCAGCGTGACCTACGAGGTGACCGGCGACGGCCCGGCCGAGATCGTCTACGCCGAGGAGGGCAGCACGCCGAAGCGGGTCGGCAATGCCGAGCTGCCGTGGAAGATCACCACGAAGTTGACGAGCCCGGCCACGGTCTACGTGGTGGCGATCCGGGCGGGCCTCGGCGACGGTGGCGTGCGCTGCCGGGCGACCGTGGACGGCGAGCAGGTGGCCGAGCACAGCGCCGAGGGCACGCTGGCCACGGCCAACTGCACCAAACTGGTGATCGAGTAACAGCGAACGGGCCGGCCCGCGAAGGACCGGCCCGTACACGATGGGAGTCGTCAGGCGGGGCTGGCGGCCCGGACCTCGTCGGCGATCCGCTCGGCGACGGATCGCGCCTGCTCCTCGGTGGCGGCCTCGACCATCACCCGGACCAGCGGTTCGGTGCCGGACGGCCGGAGCAGCACCCGCCCGGTCTCGCCCAGCTCGTTCTCGGCGAGCGCGACAGCGGCCTGCACGGTCGGTGCCGAAGCACCCGCGGCCCGGTCGCCGACCCGTACGTTGATCAGAACCTGGGGCAGTTTGTGCACCACGGCGGCCAGGTCGGCGAGGGATTTGCCGGTGGCCGCGAGCTGCGCCATCAGGTGCAGGCCGGTGAGCACGCCGTCGCCGGTGGTGGCGAAGGCCGGCATGACGATGTGGCCGCTCTGTTCGCCGCCGAGGGCGAGGTCGCCGCCGGCCAGCTCCTCCAGCACGTACCGGTCGCCGACCTTGGTCTCCAGCAGTTTGATGCCGGACTGCTTCATGGCGATCCGCAGGCCCAGGTTGCTCATCACGGTGGCGACCAGGGTGTCGTCGGTGAGGGTGCCGGCGTCCCGCATGGCCAGGGCCAGGATGGCCATCATCTGGTCGCCGTCGACGACGTCGCCGGCGGCGGTGACGGCCAGGCAGCGGTCGGCGTCGCCGTCGTGGGCGAGGCCCAGGTCGGCGCCCTCCCGGAGGACCGCTTCGCGGACGGCTTCCAGGTGGGTGGAGCCGCAGTCCTCGTTGATGTTGAGCCCGTCCGGCTCGGCGTGGATGGCGATGACCTCGGCGCCGGCTTCCTTGTACGCGATCGGCCCGACCTCGCTGGCCGCCCCGTTGGCGCAGTCGACGACGACCTTGAGCCCGTTGAGCGGGTGCGGGATCGACTCGACCAGGTGCTTGATGTAGTACTCGGCGCCGTCGAGCAGATCGTTGACCCGGCCGATGCCGGCGCCGGTGGGCCGGCCGATCAGCCCGTGCCCGTCTTCGATCGCCCTTTCGATGCGCTCTTCCAGCTCGTCCGGGAGCTTGGCACCGCCGGCGGCGAAGAGTTTGATGCCGTTGTCGGCCATGGGGTTGTGCGACGCGGAGATCATCACTCCGAGATCGGCATTGGTCTGCCCCACCAGGTACGCGACCGCCGGTGTGGGCAGCACACCGACCCGTACCACGTTGGCCCCGGCACTGGTCAGGCCGGCGACGACGGCGGCCTCCAGCATCTCGCCGCTGGCTCGCGGGTCACGGCCCACGATGGCGAGCGGTGGGTGGCTCCCGTCGGTTTCGACGAGCACCCGTGCGGCCGCCACTGCGACCGAGAGGGCTAGTTCGGGGGTGAGCAGATCGCCGTTCGCTAGGCCGCGAACGCCGTCCGTGCCGAAGAGTCGCCCCATGGCGGCTTCCTTTCGCCGGTTAACGCGACCTCAAGCCTGCATCAGCGTTCGGCTGGTCACGAGTACCGGAACGGCTAGTTGGGGAGGGAGTAAAACAAACATCGACGGCCGAGCACATCCCCCCGTACGAGGGACACACTCGGCCGTCGATGGCAGACGTAGCGCGAAAATCAGCGCTTCGAGTACTGCGGGGCCTTACGGGCCTTCTTGAGACCGTACTTCTTGCTCTCCTTGACGCGGGCGTCACGGGTGAGGAAGCCGGCCTTCTTCAGCGCGGGACGGTCGTCGGGCTCGACCGCGATGAGCGCGCGGGCGATGGCGAGACGGAGGGCACCGGCCTGGCCGGTGATGCCGCCGCCACGCAGGTTCGCGAAGACGTCGAACTGCTCGGCGCGCTCGGCGGTCACCAGCGGCTCGCGGATGAGCTGCTGGTTAACCTTGCTGGGGAAGTAGTTCTCCAGGTCACGGCCGTTGCAGGTGATCTTGCCGGTGCCGGGCACGAGGCGCACCCGGACGATGGCCTCCTTGCGGCGGCCAACGGTCTGAACCGGGCGGTCACCGGGACGCGGGGCGCGGACCGGGGCCGGCGCGGCCGTCTCCTCGACGACGACGACCGTCTCAGCGGGCTCCTCGACGGTCTCGACGACCTCGGGCTCGATGATGTCAGTCATGCTGCTGCCTTCTCCCGCGCTCACTGCGCGATCTGCTTGATTTCGAACGGCTGCGGCTGCTGGGCGGCGTGCGGGTGCTCGGCGCCCGGGTACACCTTCAGCTTCTTGATGATCTGCCGCGCGAGCTTGTTGTGCGGGAGCATGCCCTTGACGGCCAGCTCGATCGCCTTCTCGGGGCGCTTGGTGAGCAGCTCCTCGTAGCCGACCTGCTTCAGACCACCCGGGTAGCCGGAGTGGCGGTAGGCGACCTTGGTCTGCCGCTTGTTGCCGGTCAGGGCGACCTTGCCGGCGTTGATGATCACAACGAAGTCGCCGGTGTCGACGTGCGGGGCGAACGTGGGCTTGTGCTTGCCACGCAGCAGGTTCGCGGTGTGGGTGGCCAGGCGACCCAGAACGACGTCAGAAGCGTCGATAATGTGCCACTGACGCTCGATCTCACCCGGCTTCGGGCTGTACGTACGCACAGAATTACCTTGTCTCGTCGTCGGACTGGGGGGCGCGTGCTGGCCGCACCGGAACAGGTGCGTCACAGCTACCCCGCAGAGGGACCACCCGGCGCACAACAGCAGGAAGACGATACCCGGCAGCGCGACGCGTGGTCAAAACAGAGCGGTGTTCGAGGCACGACGATCCCGGCGAAGGTTCTGGTTGCAAACCCTCAGCCCTGGTCGTACGCCAAACACGGCAAGCATACTCCGCGGCCTGGAGCCACCCTCGGCGGGTCGGCCCCACCCGGCTCGGACGACGCTCGGAAGACCATCTTGCCCGACTTAGCAGGCTCGAAACAAATGGGACGCTCGTCGGAAATTCCGCCCCGGCAGTCTTCGGTGCATGGCCAACGGTGCGCACCTCCGGACGACGGGGACCGGCATGACTGGGCCCGGCGTGACCGGGGAGCGCATCATGGAGAGACAACCGTCAGGGTTGAGGACGGACCTGACGGTGTTCACCGAGCCGGCGAGCCGGTTCGGTGAGGAGGAGTCGCGGCGTGCCCCGGACGGAGGCATGGCGAAGAACGCAGGCGTGACATGGGAGCGGGTCGACGCTGAGGACGGCGGGCTTCGAGCGTGCCCTTCGGTGGACCGTTCGGCCACGCCGCGACTCTTCAGTCCCACCAGACGAGGTCTCACCAGACGAGGTCTCACCAGACGAGGTCTCACCAGACGAGGTCACACCGAACGAGGTCGCACCAGACGAGGTCCCACCCGAAGCAGTCCCACCAGAAACACCCTGCTCGGATGACGGACCGGACCCCGGGTGCCCGGCGGACGGTGCTGACCGCGGCGGCGCTGGCGGAACCGGCGGCGGCCCTCTCCGGGTACACCATCGGCGTGACCGCCGACCGCCGTAAGGACGAGCTGGCCACCCTGCTGGAGGCGCGCGGCGCCCGCGTGGTGATCGCCCCCGCGCTGCGCATCGTGCCGATCTCCGACGACGCCGAGCTGCGTGCCGCCACCCGGGCCTGCCTGGACACCCCGCCCGACATCGTGCTGGTCAACACCGGGATCGGGATGCGCGGCTGGCTGGAGGCGGCGGAGGGCTGGGGCCTGTCCGAGCCGTTGCGCGCCGTGCTGACCCGCGCCTATCTGGTGGCTCGTGGGCCGAAGGCGCGGGCCGCGGTCCGGGCCGCCGGGTTGCACGACCAGTGGTCCCCGGAGGGTGAGGGCTACGAGGAGGTCGTCGAGCACCTGACCGCCCGGGGGATCCGCGGCCTGACCGTGGCGATGCAGCTGCACGGCGAGAGCCAACCGGAGTACACGGAGGCGCTGGAGTCGGCCGGCGCCCGGGTCATCGAGCTGCCGGTCTACCGCTGGGCGCCGCCCACCGACCCGGCTCCGCTGCACCGGCTGGTCGATCTGGTCACCGGCCGGCTGGTGGACGCTGTGACGTTCACCTCGGCGGCCGCCGTCCAGGCCGTGCTGCGGGCGTCCGGGGCCGGCAACGACGCTCTGCTGGAAGCGCTGCGCGACGACGTGATGGCGGCCTGCGTGGGCCCGGTCACCTCGGCGCCGTTGCGCCGGCAGGGCATCCCGGTGGCGATGCCGGGCCGGGCCCGGTTGAGCGCGCTGGTCCGCACGATCGTCGAGGAGCTGCCCAAACGGGCGGTGTCTCTGCAGGTCTCCGGGCATTCGATCGTGTTGCGCGGGCACGCCGCGGTGGTGGACGGCGATCTGCGCCCGCTGGCTCCGGCACCGATGGCGGTGTTGCGGGCGCTGGCCAACTCCCCTGGCCGGGTTCTCTCCCGGGCGGCGTTGTTGCAGGCCCTGCCCCGGGGGGCCGACGAGCACGCGGTGGAGATGGCGGTGGCCCGGCTGCGCGCCGGCCTGGCCGTCCCCGGTGTGGTCCAGACCGTGGTGAAACGCGGCTACCGGATCCCGGTCTGATCAGGATCGGACCGGATCCGGGAGTAGACCGCCAGGTCCACCCGCCCGGTACGCACCTTGCCCGCGTTGCGCGCCACACCCTCCAGCACGAAACCGGACTTGACCGCCACCCGGTTGGAGGCGAGATTCCCCGGCGGTACGCGTAACTCCACCCGCTCGAACCCGAGTCGCTCCAGCGCCCACGTGGTGAGCGCGGACGCCGCCTCGGTGGTCAGCCCGAGGCCGCGGAACCCGGGCATGGTCCAGTACCCGATCTCGGTGACCCGTGCCGTCCAGTCGGTGCGCTTGAGATCGATCACACCGGCGAAGTACCCGTCGTACTCCAGTGCCCGGACCATGCCGTGCCCGCTGGCCCGCATCGCCGGGGCCAGCCGGGTGACGAAGATCGCCGCGTGCTGTTCGGTGTACGGCCACGGCAGCGGAAGCCACCGCTGGGTCACCTCGTCGGAGGCCCCGGCGGTGACTTCCGGCACATCGGTCTCGCGCAGTTCGCGCAGCAGCAGCCGGCCGGTCCGGATGTCCACGTCCGGGAAGGTGTGGTGTCCGTGCCGGTGCGGTACCCGTCGTTGACTAGCCGACCGGTGTGGCCTGCCCGTGCTCGGCAACCAGGGTCGCCATCGCATGCTCGACCACCCCGATCAGTACGGCCTTCACCGAGTCGCGATGCCGGGCGTCACACATCAGCAGCGGGACCCGGGCCGGGATGGCGAGCGCCTCACGGACCTCCTCCGGCTCGTAGCGTGGCGCGCCGTCAAAGCAGTTGACCGCGACAAGATACGGCAGGTGCCGGTTCTCGAAGTAGTCGAGTGGCGCGAACGCGTCGGGCAGCCGCCGGGTGTCGACGAGCACCGCGGCGCCGACGGCACCCCGGATCAGCTCGTCCCACATGAACCAGAACCGTGTCTGGCCGGGGGTGCCGAACAGGTACAGGATCAGGTCGTCGGCCATGGTGATCCGGCCGAAGTCCATCGCCACCGTGGTGCTGCCCTTGCCCGGCACCTTGGAGGCGTCGTCGATCCCGGCGCCGGCCACGGTCATCACCGCTTCGGTGGTGAGTGGCTCGATCTCGGAGACCGCCCCGACCAGAGTCGTCTTGCCCACGCCGAAACCACCCGCGACGACGATCTTCGCCGAGGTGATCTCGGTGGGATGCGGTCGCGCCCTCTCAGAGCTTGCGAAGTCCACCCAACACCCTTCCCAGCAGGTCCATCCGCTCCGTGAAACCGGTCTTGGGAGCGGCACTGTGCAGCTGTAGCAGCCCGGCGCCGACCATGTCGGCGACGAGCACCCGGGTTACCCCCAGTGGTAACCGGGTGAGCGCCGCGAGTTCGGCGAGCGATAACGCTTTGGGCTCGCACAGCACGGCGATGCGGTACTTGTCGTGCCCGGCGAACCGTGACTCCTGCACGGCCTCCGGCCCCGCGAGCAGGACCGCCTCGATCGGGATGTCCCGGCTCGGTTCGGTCCGGCCGCGGGTGACCGCGTACGGCCGCACCAGGTTGCCCCGTGGATCGTGCGGCTCTGTCATGTCGCGGTCACCTCGTCTGCCTAGTGGCTGCCGACTGCCTCACGTGCCGCCGGCGACAGGGCCGCCCCGACACGCTCCACCAGCAGAGCCATCTCGTAACCGACCTGGCCGACGTCGCTGCTGCGCGCCGCCAGGACGGCCATCGATGAACCGTCGCTGATGGACATCAGGAAAAGATAGCCGCTGTCCATTTCGATGATGGTCTGTTGGACGGTTCCGGCGTTGAACATCCGGGACGCGCCGTCGGTGAGACTGACCACGCCGCAGGTGATCGCGGCCAACTGGTCGGCACGGTCTGCCGGCAGATCACGGGACGAGGCCAGAAGTATGCCGTCGGCCGAGACCGCGACCACGTGGGCGATTCCGGCGACGCTGTCCGCGAAGTTGCTGAGCAGCCAGCCCATGTCCTGCATGGTGGGGGGCCTGGTCACTGATCGTTCTCCTTGGGAGGCTGTGTTGCGGCGGCGGCGGTTTCGGCAACGCCGTCCGTCCGCCCTCGTTGCACTCCTCGGTGATACGCGGAAAGTAGCCCGCGGACCTCATCCGGACTGCGACGATGTTGCGCCCGTGGGGTGGTCTCCACCCCGCCGGGGACGAGCTGGGCCTGCGGGATCCGCTTGGGCAGCCCGGACCGGGTGGTGCCGTCGGCTTTCGGGTCGGCGGCCGCCCGCGCGAGTTGCCACCCGTCGTCGGCAGCGGTCCGCCAGCGGTCTTCGGCACCGCGGCGCTGCTTCGGCACGGTCCGGCCGGGCTGCTCGGCGACGGGCGGTTCGGTGGCCGGCGGCACGGAGATCCGCGATACGGGAGCCGGTGGCGCGGGAGCCGGTGACACCGGGGCCGGCGGGCCGGCGGGCGGGGTCAGCGCGCTCGGCGGCGGCGCGTACCCCGCGGTCGGCATGCCCTGCCACCCGTCCGGCTCGCCCTCACCGCGGAACCAGGTCTGCTGCATCTCGATCTGAATCGGCGCGGCCTCGTCGACAGGTTCCGCCGGAGACACCGGATCGCCGGGCGCCGCCGCGAGGTCCGCGGTGGGCACGGCCGGCGGCGCGACCGGCGCGGGCTCCGGGGGCCCGGCCGCCACAACCGGATTGGGTACGCGTGTCGGAAGCTTGGGCCGATCCGGAGTCGGCTTCAGATCCAATTCGGACATCGGTACGCCCACCTGCGGCTGTGGCGGCCGGGCGATCGGTGGTGTCGGGGCCGGGGCGGTGCGCACCGGCGGCCGTACCTCGGCGCTCCGGGGTGTTCCGGTCGGCAGCACCGGCGGCGGACCGGGACGGGTCCAGCTGGCCGCCCGCGGGGTCCCGGCCGGTTCGGCGCCTGGCCGGACCACGATGTCGGCGGGCAGGGTGATCTCGGCGATCGTCCCGCCCTCGGGGGCCGGCTGCAGTTCGACGTGGATGCCGTGCCGGGCCGACAGCCGGGCGACGACCGCGAAGCCCATCAGCCGGAACGCGGACGCGTCCACCTCGGCCGGTCCGGTCAGCCGCTGGTTGAGCTGTTCCAGCTGGTCCGGGTTGAGCCCGAGACCGCGGTCCTCGACCCGGATCACCGCCTGGTTCCCGGACCGGGCGCCGTACGCCATCACCACGCTCTCCGGCGGGGAGAAGCGGGTGGCGTTGTCGAGCAGTTCGGCGACCAGCCGGACCACGTCGTTGACGGCGGCCGCGGCGACCAGCACGTCGGTGTCGATGGTGCCGAACTCGATCCGGTGGTAGAGCTCCACCTCGGACTGCGCGGCCCGCAGCGCGTCGATCAGCAGCGCGTCCTCCCGGCGCGGCGTGCCCACCTCGGCTCCGGCCAGGACCAGCAGGTTCTCGTCGTTGCGGCGCATCCGGGTGGCGAGGTGGTCGAGTTCGAAGAGGCGGGCCAGCCGCTTCGGGTCCTCCTCCATCCGCTCGATCTGGTCCAGTTCGCCGATCATCCGGTCGACGAGCGCCTGGCTGCGCCGGGCCAGGCTGAGGAACATGGTGGACATGGTGGTCCGCTGGGCGGCCTGTTCCGCGGCGATCCGGATGGCCTCCCGGTGGACCATGTTGAACGCCTCGGCCACCTCGCTGAACTCGTCCTGGTCGGGGAGCTGGATCGGGTCTCGCGTCTGCGCGACGATCCGTTCCACCCCGCCCTCGTTCAGGCCTTCCACGTCGTGCAGCAGGCTCACCGCGACCGGCAGGTCCCGGTTGGCCACGCCGAGGGCGCCCTCACGCAGCCGGCGTACCGCGATCAGCAGGGTCCGGCCCAGGTAGAAGCCGAGGGCGACGGCCGCGATGACGATCAGCGCGACGCCGGCGAACTCGATGGTGGCCAGCCGGGCGGTCGCCGTGTCCTCGTCCTCGGCGACCGCGACGACCTGCTCCTCCAGCTCCCGCTCGGCGGCCCGGAGCAGGGCCAGCATCTGGTCGAACGCGTCGGCGACCTCGGCCAGGCTGACCGCCTGCGAGCCGTTCAGCCGGGCGGACACCTCGTCGGCGCGTTCCACCGCCGGTTCGACGAGGACCGCGTCCACCCGGTCCGCCTGCCCGCGGGTGGCGACCCGGCGGAATTCGTCGAGCGCGCTGGTACGGGTCACCTGCGCCGCGATGAGCTGCCGCTGCCGGTCGGCGCCGAAGTCGCCGGAGGCGCGGATGACGTAGGCGATCGCGGCCTGGTCGGCGGCGGCGGTCTCCAGCCGGTTGAAGGCGGCCAGCGCGGTCAGGCCGTCGGCGACCGGGCCCCGCACGGCCTCCAGGCTGAGCAGCGCCGCGTAGTCGGTCAGGCTGCCCATGATCGAGCCGTACGCGGCGACCGCTTCGGCCAGCCCGGTGTCCCGGCGCTCGCTGATACCGGTGCGCAACGCGTCCATGGTGGCGATCTGCCGGTCGACGATGACCAGATGGCTCTCGACCCGGGCGGGGATGCCGGCGATCTCGGCACGGCCGGCCCGGACCACGTCGACCTGGAGGTCGACCGCCTTGATCGCGTCCTGGTAGCCGGTCGCCGGCCGTTTGGTCCCGGCCAGGAACTCGGCGGCGGCCATCCGCTCGTCGTGCAGCAGGCGGCTCAGGTGGGACAACTCGGTGCCGACCTCGGCGAGCCGGGTGACCCGGTCGGCGTCGGTGGACTGCCGGGTGACCTCCAGCAGCCGCATGGACGCCAGGCCGAACACCGCGAGCAGAGGCAGGAGCAGCAGGCCGGCGATCTTCCCGCGCAGCCGCAGGCTCCGTGGGCGGAACACACCGCGTTTCGCGGGTCGCGCAGCCAGGGCCGAGGATCCCGTGCTCACGACTTCTCCTTCGCGGTCGTCCCCGCTCCGCACCATGGCAGGAGCCGGCCCATCGGCGGCCGCGGTCTGGTCAACGGCGCCCACGGCAGGGCCCGCGCCGTTTCCGGCACGGCGGCGATTTCATCAGAACGCCGTCCATTTGGGAAGCCTGGAACCTCCCGGAAAATGCTCGGCTGTCCGGGTGATAACCGCGCGCGACCGGAAAGACTGGGCACGCTCCCGAGGTTGACGTGCGCGAATGCATCATGCGCCACGGTCCGTGAGGTCGTGGTCACCGGACAGCATCGTGATTCCAACCAGTATGTGAGAGTTCTGTCCCGCGACCTCGAAGAACACGGTGGCAAGGTTTGTCGCGAAACGACGGACTCGCTGTCCGTGCGCGACAGTGTCCACTCCGGACGGTCGTTCTGGCAAGTAGCGCGAACGGCGCCCGCGAGTCACCGTAAGTGACCGGATTTCAATAGAGAAAATTCGATTCCCGCCGCGCCGACTTTAGGCTGCCTTAAGAAGGGGACCCCGGACTGGCGCATCATGCGGAACATTCCGTAACGTGCGCAGCATGGCATTTCGGAGCTGGCTGAAGCTGCTGGCCGCCACCGTCACGGCCGCCGTGGTCGTCGGGGCCGGCCAGCTGGGCATCGCCTACGGGCTCGGCATGGTGCGGCTCGACCAGACCTTGGAAATCACTCAGCGTGATCAGTGGACAGCACAGCTGGCCTGGATCGCCTGGATGACGATGACCGCCGCGGCCCTCGGAGCCGTGGTCGCCACCGGTCTGCGCCCACGCTGGTCACCCCGCCCGATTCCGGCCGGCGGCGCGCTCGCGATGGGTCTGGCCGCCGGGATCGGCGCGCTCGCGATCCTCCCGCTGACCATGCAGCCGGCCCGGGACGCCCAGGTCGCCGGGGTGCAGCCGGTCCTGGTGATCGGCATCTGCGCCGGGCTGGGCGCCGCCATCGGCATCTTCGCCGCCTACGCGGCCGCCGCCCGCGCGGTGGCCCGGTGGAGCATCGCCACGGTGAGCGTCCTGGTCTGGGCCATCGCGCTGACCTCGGTCGTCCCGTCGCTGAAGTCGGGTGGCACCCCCACCCCGGCCCGCCTCGGCGTGCTGGAGGGAAGCCTCATCCCGGCAGCCGTCACCGAGTACACCCTGTTCGCCACCATGCCCGCGATCGCGCTGCTCACCGGCTTGATCATCGGCTGGATCGCCCGCGGCCGGCGGATGTCGACCACCGCGGTCGCCCTCAGTGGACTGGCCGGGCCGGCACTGCTGACCCTGGCGTACCTGATCGCCGGTCCCGGATCGTCGGCCGGTTTCGAGCTGAGCCCGTACTGGGCGGCGATGACCGCCAGCGGCGCCGGCGTCCTCGGCTCGGTCCTCGCCGCGATCGTCCGCAGTGCCCCGGAGACGTCGCCCGGCACCGAGCCGGACGCCCCGGCGAGCACCCCGCCGGACGCCGCCCCCGAGCCCGAGCCGCCCGCCGGCACGAAGCCCGAACCGGCTTCCGGCCGGGCCGGACTGCCCCGCCGCGACGTGCCCAACCAGTCCGCGATCGCCCAGGCCGCGGCCGCCGCCGCGCTGCGCCCGGAGGACCAGCTGCGCCCGTCCGACACCGGCATCTTCAGCCTCGGCGGCGACCGCCCGCACCCGCTGCGGGATCTGGCCGCCTCGTCGGCCACCCCGGCCGCCTCCTCCCCGTTCTCCTCCGGCAGCGGAAACCCGTTCCACCAGGGCGGCCCGACCAGCGCCCACCCCCAGGTCCAGCCCGGCGGTCACCCGCAGGCCCAGCCCGGTGGTCGCCCTCAGGCCCAGCCCGGCGGCGGCTACCCCCAGTCCTCCGGCGGTCAGCACCACTCGCCCGGCGGACAGCAGCACTCCTCCGGCGGTCACGCCCAGGCCTCCGCCGCCGGACATCGCACCCCGACCGGCGCGCACGCCACCATCCCCGGGCAGCGCACCCCCACCGGCGCGCACGCCCAGGTCCCGGCGCCTCAGTCCGCGGCCCAGTTCGCCGCGCCACCGTCGATCCCGGCCCAGGTCGCCGGGCTGGCTCCGGCCCAGGTCGACGGCCCGGACACCGAGCCGCGCTTCTCCGGGCAGCAGCCGGCCAAGGGCTCCGGCGGTCTGCGCCGCGGATGGCGCACCCGGCGCGGTTCGCCCGAACCGGAGCAGTCCGCCGCACTGACCGGCGACACCGGCTCGTTCAACGGGTTCGGCGCGAACCAGCCCGCCCCCCGGACCGGCCTGGACACCGCCGAGCACCCGCGGACCCCCGAGCCCACCGTGGTCAGCGCCCCGCCGCCGCACCCCCAGCCGGTCGGCCCGCCGCCGTCGGCCCCCACGCCGCGGAACTCCAGGCGCGGCCGGGAGGACGACTACGTCGGCTGGGTCAACGGCCTCGGCGGCCAGTAGCCCACCCCGAACCTCCGCACCGTCGGGGGCCCGGGCCCCCCCCCG
>NZ_JBNZCE010000004.1:0-169781 GCF_050589265.1 Actinoplanes sp. G11-F43 | reverse complement strand
CCGACGTCGTCCGAAGCCGCGGCGAACACCGATGCAACGATGCGTTCAGGCGGTACCGCGAGCGGCGCGAGAGCAGTGGCGGTCGTCGCCGGTACGCGTGACGCCCCCGGAATTCGTCGGCCACGAACTCTTACCCCCCACCCCTGGTAACCGAAAGACACGTCGCGAGAACTCGAGCACCCGCTCGGCCCTCGAACGACCAAGGGGAGACACCTGTATGCGGAACATGGTCCAGTTGCTCGGCGGCGTGGCCGCGGCGGGCGTGATCGCCGCGGGTAGCACCGCTTTCACCGCCGCCGGCCTGACCAACAACGTGGCGGGGACGAGCACCTTCATCGGTGGCACCACCAGTCACACCATCACCGGCGCCACCCTGACCGCCATCAGCTTCACCGCCGACACCGCACAGACCCCGACCCGGGTGTCCGCGTTCGCCATGACTCTCTCCGGTGCCGCGGACGGCACCACCGTCGTCGCCACCACTCCCGGCGCGACCGGCGGTGGCGGTACTCCGGCGACCGCCTGGACCTGCACCCCAGTTTCCTCGAACGCCTCCACCTGCACCGCCAACAACAGTGGCTATTTCACGGGTGTCGCTACCGTCAACATTCAGGTCGGATAGCCCCTAGGCTGGCGGCGTCGGCACCATTCCCACGGTGCCCGTGCCGCCGGCCTAGATCAGGGAGACCTGGTTATTCGGGTTAAACGACGCCTTGCCATGGCCGCCGTCCTCGTGATGGCGGCCATCGGCGCATGGGTGGTCGGCACCGGCCAGATCTCCTATGTGGTGACCTATGGCGTCAGCATGGAACCCGTCTACCACGCCGGCGATCTGGTCGTCGTCGCCCGATCCGATTCCTACGAGATCGGCCAGATAGCCGCCTACGCTGGGGCGGACGGCCGGGTCGAGGTGCTGCACCGGATCGTCGGCGGTGACGGCGAGACCGGTTTCGTTCTCCAAGGGGACAACAATCAGTCCGCCGACGCCGCCCGGCCGGCCGGTGGCGACCTGATCGGCCGGGCGATTCTGCACATCCCGCGGATCGGCGGCTGGATCCAGCCGCTGTTGAGTCCGACCGGGCTCGGCATGATCGGGTTTCTGCTGTTCAGCGGGGGTGCGGCGACGATCCGTACCCGCCGGGACATCGCTCGCGGTCCCCGGAAGAAGAAGGTGAAGGTGATGACCGGCACCGGCGGCTCGTGGGCCACCACCTCGGCCGCTCTGCGGGCGGTCGGCCGCTTGAGCCCGGTCATGCGCACCCTCGCCGTCGCCACCGCCGCCTGCGGTGTGACCGGTCTGCTCCTCGGCGCGCTCGGCTGGATGAGACCGGCCACCGAGACGGTCTCCGGCTCCGGGACGCCCGGCGAGTCGATGACGTTCTCCTATTCCGCGGCCGTTCCCCGATCCGCCGCCTATGACGGGACGACCGCCTATTCTCCGGATCCGATATTCCGGCGGCTCACCAATCTGGTCGACCTGAATCTGGATTACCGGGGCGAGCCGGGGCGGGTTCTGGTGATGGCCCGGCTCTCCTCTCCGGTCGGCTGGCACACCACCATTCAGTTGTCCCAGCAGCAACAGTTCGCGTCCTCGTTCTTCGCGGGCACCGTACAACTGGATCTGAATGCTCTGGAGCGGCGCGCACGGGCCGCCGGAACGGCGATCGGCGCGGATCTGGGGCAGATCACCGTGGCGGTGACCGCGCAGATCCGGCACCGTGACGGCGGCCTGTTCGAACCGCAGATCCCGTTGACGCTGGCTCCGTTGCAACTGTCGCTGGCCAACGGGCCGGGCAGTCTGGTGGTGAACCGTTCCGGCGCCTCCGCGGGTTCGTCGACCGTCGACCGCCGGATCGGTGTTCTCGGGTATGACCTGCTCACCGCGACGACGGCCCGCCGGTCCTCGGTCGTCCTGCTGCTGGCCGCGGTGTTCGGCGCGGTCCTGGTCGCGATGTCGGCGCTGCGGCACGTGCCGTTGCGGACCCGTGAGCAGATCGAGCGCCGCTACCCGCACCTGCTGGTCCCGGTGGAGCCGATGGCGAGTCCGCCGGGCAAGCCGGTGGTGCTCGTCGACACGTTCCCGGCGCTGGTCCGGCTGGCCGAGCGGTACGGCCAGATGATCCTGACCTGGACCAGGCCGGACGGCTCGGACGATTTCGTGGTGCGTGACGAGGGCATCACCTACCGTTTCCGGATCGTCCCGTCTCCACCGCCATCGGAACCGCCGACGGTGGTGGAGACGATGACGCCCGACGAGCCGGCTCCCGAGCAGCAGGCGGCACCGCGCAGGCGCCCCACCAAGTCCGTCCCTGACAAGGCCGTCCCTGACAGGTCCGTCCCTGACAGGTCCGTCCCGACCAAGTCCACGCCCGCGAAGCCGCCGGTAAAACGCACACCGGCGAAGGCCGCCCCGGTGAAGGCCGCCCCGCTGAAGGCACCGGCCGCCCCGGCATCGGAGGCGGGCGCCGAGACGCCCGCGGAGAAGCCACCGCCGCGGAAGCGGGCCCCGCGCCGCAAGCCGGAGTTCCCGGCCCCCGAGCCCCGCGCCGCCCACGAGGAGATGCGCGAGGAGATGGAGGATCTGGCCGAGCGCAACCTGCCGCTGGCCGCGCCGGAGCCCCGCAACGAGCCGATCTACGACTTCCTGCCCCCGGCGAAACGCCAGCCACCGCCGTCCGCCGACTCCTGACCGAATCCGGGCAGAGCGCCGACGATGCTCAGCACGGCCGGGTCAGGCCGGGGTCACCGGCAGATAGACCCGGCCGCCGGCGTCGACGAACTCGCTGGACTTCGCCCTCATCCCGGCTTCCCGCAGCTCGTGACTGATCTTCATGGAGCAGAACTTGGGCCCGCACATCGAGCAGAAGTGCGCGGTCTTGGCGGCGTCGGCGGGCAGCGTCTCGTCGTGATAGGACCGTGCCGTCTCCGGGTCGAGGGCCAGTTCGAACTGGTCCTCCCACCGGAAGTCGAACCGGGCGCGGGACAGGGCGTCGTCCCACTCCTGCGCACCGGGATGCCCCTTGGCCAGGTCGGCCGCGTGCGCCGCGATCTTGTAGGCGATCATCCCGGCCTTGACGTCGTCCTTGTTCGGCAGGCCGAGATGCTCCTTGGGTGTGACGTAGCAGAGCATCGCGGTGCCGAACCAGCCGATCATCGCGGCGCCGATCGCCGAGGTGATGTGGTCGTAGGCGGGCGCGATGTCGGTGGCCAGCGGCCCGAGGGTGTAGAACGGCGCACCCCCGCACAGCTCGACCTGCCGATCCACGTTCTCCTTGATCTTGTGCATGGGGACATGACCAGGGCCTTCCACCATCACCTGTACGTCGTACTCCCAAGCGATATGGGTCAGCTCGCCGAGGGTGCGCAACTCCGCGAACTGGGCCTCGTCGTTGGCGTCGGCGATCGATCCCGGGCGCAGCCCGTCACCGAGCGAGAAGGTGATGTCGTACTCCCGGAAGATCTCGCACAGCTCCCGGAAGTGGGTGTAGAGGAAGTTCTCCCGGTGCTCGGCAAGACACCACGCGGCCATGATCGAACCGCCGCGGGAGACGATGCCGGTGACCCGCTCGGCGGCCAGCGGCACATAGGACAGCAGCACGCCGGCATGGATCGTCATGTAGTCGACGCCCTGTTCGGCCTGCTCGATGACGGTCTCCCGGAACAGTTCCCAGGTCAGTTTCAAGGGGTCGCCCTTGACCTTCTCCAGGGCCTGGTAGATCGGCACCGTGCCGATCGGGACGGGCGAGTTCCGGACGATCGCCTCCCGGGTCTGGTGGATCCGCGGCCCGGTGGACAGGTCCATCACGGTGTCGGCGCCCCACCGGGTGGCCCAGGTGAGTTTCTCCACCTCCTCGGCCACCGACGAGGTGACCGCCGACGTGCCGATGTTGGCGTTGACCTTCACCAGGAACCGCGATCCGATCACCATCGGCTCGGACTCCGGGTGGTTGACGTTGGCCGGCAGCACCGCCCGCCCGGCGGCGATCTCGTCCCGCACCAGTTCCGGGTCGACGCCCTCACGCCGGGCCGCGAACGCCATCTCCGGCGTGATGATCCCGGCCCGTGCGGAGGCCAGTTGGGTCCGCCCGGTCCGCCAGGGTTTCCGCAGCTCGGGCAGCCCCACCTCGGGATCGCTGCCGGGGCCGGACGTGTCGTAGAGCCGCACCGGCGGATGGTCGCCGGTCAGCACCACCTCGGTGAACGGAACACCGTCGACGTAGACCTTACGACGCATGATCAAAACCTCCTGAAGACGGATAAAACCGGCGGCGTACGGCCGAAAGAGGTCCACCCCATCGCGGTACGCCGCCGGAAGCTAGGAAACGGACCAGCCGAAGTGGTCGAGCGGTCCGGGCCCCGCGCCCAGCCGCCACGAGGAGCCACCGCGCAAGCCCCGGTTCACGTACTCCTTGGCCGCCGCCACCGCGTCCGGCAGCCGGTCCCCCGCCGCCAGCCGCACCGCGATCGCCGACGAGAACGTGCAGCCCGAACCGTGGTTGTTGACCGTCGCCACCGGCTCGCCGCGCAGCAGTGTGGTCTCGCCGTCGTGATGCAGGACATCCAGCGCCAGCTCACTGCCGGTCACCACGACCGCTCGCGGTCCGAGACCGGCCAGCTCGGCGGCGGCCTCCACCATCTCCCCGGTGGTCTCCACCCGCCGTCCCAGGAGGGCCGCGGCCTCGTGCCGGTTCGGCGTCACCACTCGTGCGTACGGCAGGAGCAGGCCCACCACCGCCGCCTCACCCAGACGGCTGCCCGCGGTCGCCACCAGCACCGGATCCACCACCAGAGGTGGCAGGTCACCGGCCCGTTCGGCGATCACCTTCGCCACCGCCGGATCAGAGATCATCCCGACCTTGACCGCGGCCACCGGCAGATCCGACAGCACCGCGTCCAGCTGGGCGGCGACCACGTCGGCCGGCACCGGATGGATCGCGGTCACCCCGAGCGTGTTCTGCGCGGTGATCGCGGTGAGCACCGACGTCCCGAACGCCCCGAGGGCCGCGAACGTCTTCAGATCCGCCTGGATCCCGGCACCCCCACCGGAGTCCGACCCGGCGATCGTCAACACCACCGGCGGCGTCATCGTCCACTCCCGACCGGTGCGGCGCCGCCGACGCGACCCGTCCGGCCCGCCGCCCGGCCGAAGGCCTCCGACAGTTCCCCGGCCAGCGCCGGAGCGCGCATCACCGCTCCCATCACCGCGATGCCGGCCGCCCCGGCGGCGGCACACTCCCCGGCCCGTTGCGGCGAGTCCACCCCGCCGAGCGCCAGCCACGGCACCGGGGCGCCCAGGGCGGCCGCACCGGACGCGCCGAGCGCCGGACCGTACCCCGGCTTCGACACGGTCGGGTAGACCGGCGACACCGTCACATAGTCCACACCCGACAGATCCTCGGCGCCGTGCCATGACCGTCCCACCAGCGAAACCCCGGCCGGGAGCGGATCGGCACCGGCCAGATGCACGGCGTCGCCACCGAGCGGATCCGGCCCGGCGACGATCAACCGCCCCGGCGGTACGACCGTGCGGAGGCGCTCGGCCAGGGCTGTTCTCCGGTCGTACGGCAAATCGCGCTCGCGGAGAACGACCCACGCGGCGCCGGACCGGACCGCCTCCTCGACCACCCGCACCAGCGGACCGGAAGCGGACCGCCGATCGGTGAGCACCACCAGCCCGCCGGGGATCACCATTGCGCGATCCCGTCGTCCTCGGTGGACGCCAGCGCGTGGAACCGCCGCGGAATCCGCCCCGCCGCCCGCGCCAGCCGCCCGGCGGTGACCGCGTGCCGCATCGCCGCCGCCATCGCCGCCGGATCGTCGGACCGGGTGATCGCGCTGGCGATCAGCACCGCGTCACAGCCCAGTTCCATGGCGAGCGCCGCGTCCGAGGCGGTCCCGATACCGGCGTCCAGCACCACCGGGACGTCGACGCTCTGCCGGATCAGCTCGATGTGGTGCGGGTTGGAGATACCCAGCCCGGAACCGATCGGCGACCCGGCCGGCATCACCGCCGCACATCCGGCGTCGGCCAGACGGCGGGCCAGAATCGGATCGTCACTGGTGTACGGCAGAACCGTGAACCCGTCGGCGACCAGCGTCTCCGCTGCCCGCAACAGCTCCACCCCGTCGGGCAGCAGGGTGCGCTCGTCGCCGATCACCTCCAGCTTGATCAGGTCGGTCTCGAACGCCTCCCGCGCCATCTGCGCCGTCTTCACCGCGTCGCCCGCCGTGTAGCACCCGGCGGTGTTCGGCAGCACCCGGACCGCCAGCCGGTCCAGCATCGGCAGCAGACCCGGACCGGCCGCGTCCACCCGCCGGAGAGCCACCGTGACCAGCGTCGACTCGGACGCCACGATCGCCTCTTCCAGGGCGGCCAGGCTGTTCGCCCCACCGGTCCCGAGGATCAGCCCGTTGTCCGGCAGAAACCCCCGGCCGTCCCGGTACGCCGCATCCCGTGTCATCGTCAGCCTCCCTGCGCCGCGGTGAGGACCTCGATCCGGTCGCCGTCGGCCAGATCCACCTCGGCCCACGTCGACCGGGGCACCACCGTCCCGTTCACCGCCACCGCGACCCCACGCTGCGCCGCGATGATCTCGGCGACCAGCGTCGCCACCGAGCAGGTGCCGGTCCGGTCCTGCGCCTGGCCGTTGATCGTCAGCTTCATCGGAACCTCCCCGGGCCGAACCCGTCGATGATCGGATCCGCCGTCCCGGTCAGCACCAGGTCGGCGATGAGTCGTGCGGTGATCGGCGCCAGCAGGATCCCGTTCCGGAAATGCCCGGCGGCCACCACCGTCGGCGTCGGCTGCCCGTCCAGGAATCCCAGGATCGGCCCGTTGTCCGGCGTGCCCGGCCGGTGGCCGACGGTCACCTCGGTCAGTTCGTGCTCGGCGAGCCCCGGCACCAGGTCGAGCGCCGCACGCAACAGGTCGTGCACTCCCCCGGCGGTGTTCCGCAGGTCACCGATTTCCTCCTGGGTGGCCCCGACGACAACCTCACCGTCGGCCCGGGGCACCAGGTAGACGTGCCGTCCGTCCGCGGCCCCGTCGATCACGTGCCGCAGCAGTCCCGGTTCCCCACGCAGCCGCAGCACCTGGCCTTTGACCGGCCGGATCGGAATCCCGGTGAGCCCGGCGGTCCCAGCTCCGGCGGCGACCACCACGGCATCGAAGCCGCCACCGCCCGGGCCGGCCCCACCACCGGAACCGGCCGCACCACCCGACCCGGACCCACCACCCGACCCGGACCCACCACCCGACCCGGACCCACCACCCGACCCGGACCCACCGCCCGAGTTGGTCGCGTCCGGTGCGGCGACCGCAGCGCCCACGCCGATCTCGCCGACCGCGTCAGCCACGCCGTCCACACCGACCCCGCTGGCGACGCCGGCCACGTCAGACCTGCCATCCCGGTCTGACACAACCGACATGCCGGATCTATCTAATTCACCGGATATTTCGGATAGATCGCTGATCCGCCGGGCGATGATCCGCCCCGCCAGCCGCTCCCGCAGCACCGCCACGATCTTGCGCGGATCAGCCTGATGCTCGTCGGCCGCGAACGCTCCGGCCCGGACCCGCGGCGAGATCGCCGGCTCCCGATCCCGCACCTGGGACCCGGTCAGCGGGGTGAGCTTCTGATGCTTCCACTCCCGGGCGGAATCCACGACGTCATCAGCGGTGAGCGCCACCGACAGCGTCCCGGCGGTGTCGTATCCGATGTCGCCGAGTGTCGCCGCGAACTCCGGCCACAGCTCATGCGAGGCCTCCAACAGCCGGGTGAGGTGCGGATATTCGAAGGCCGACTCCCCACCCGGCGCGAGCATCCCCGCCGCGACGTGCCAGGCCCCGCCCGCCCCCGCGGGTGCCGGGTCGAAAACGGTGACGTCCGCCCCACGCCGCACCAGTTCGTCCGCGACGGCAAGCCCGATGATCCCGCCCCCGACGACGGCGACGCGCGAAGAGGATCGCCCGAAAGCACCACAAGGGCTGACAGCACCAGGAAGACCAGCCGCACCGGGAGGGCCGGCCGCATCGGGAGGGCTGGCCACATCGGAAGGGCCGGCCGCACCAGAAGAACCCGCCGCACCAGGAAGGCCCGCCGCACCAGAAGAACCCGCGCCGGAACGGCTCGCCGCACCGGGAAGGCCGGCCGTACCAGCAGAAACACCCGTGACGGGAAGACCCGCCGAGCCGGGGAGACCAGCCGCTTCGGGAAGACCCGCGGCCGCGCTCATCGCAGGGCCGCCAGGAATTCCGCGACTGCTCCCTTCGGATCCGCCCGGAAGGCGGAGACCGCCGCGACCCCGTGCACCGCGAGCTGCGGCACCCGTTCCGCGGTGATACCTCCGATGGCGAGGACCGGAGTGCCCGGCACCGCCTCGGCGACGGCCGCGACAGCGGCCGGCCCGAGCGGTGGCGGTAATCCGTCCTTGGTGGACGTGGCGAAGGCGGGCCCGACCCCGAGATAGCTGGCCCCGGCCGCGACGGCGGCCCGGGCGTCGGCCGCGGACCGGCAGGTGGCCCCGACGACGGCGCCCGGACCGAGAACCCGCCGGACGGCGTCGACCGGAAGATCGTCGGCTCCGACGTGGACCCCGTCCGCACCGGCGGCGAGGGCCACCCCGACCCGGTCATTGACCAGCACCGGGGTCCCGGCGGGCCGGCAGATCGCGACGGCCTCGACGACGAGGGCGTAGGCCGCCGCATCGGTGCTCTTGACCCGGATCTGCACGGCCACGTCAGCTAGACCGGCCACCCCGCGAACGACGTCGATCGTGTCCGTTATGACATGGATACGGGGAAATGATGTGCCCATGATGCACTCCTCCCTGCGCCGGCATGACCCGGATCAGGTTCGACGGTCGGGGGCCGCATCAGCCCCCCTCTCAGCCCGGTGCCCGGACTCCCGTGGGTTGTATGTGACCGGACCATAACCGGTCCGTCACAGGAGTGTCTAGCGCACGTCCCAGACCGGCTCCGGCACCTCGACCACCTCACCGTCGCCTCTGAACAGCACGAAACGATCGAAGGACCTGGTGAACCAGCGGTCGTGCGTGACAGCGATCACCGTGCCCTCGAAGGCTTTGAGCCCTTCTTCCAGCGCCTCCGCCGACGCCAGGTCCAGGTTGTCCGTCGGCTCGTCGAGCAGCAGAACGGTCGCACCCGACAATTCCAGCAACAGCACCAGGAACCGGGCCTGCTGCCCACCCGAGAGGGTGCCGAACCGCTGGTCTCCCTGAGCCGCCAGTTCGTACCGGTTGAGCGCCTTCATCGACCCGGCCCGGTCCATTCCGGACCGGTGGTCGTCGCCGCGCCAGAGGATCTCGACGAGGGTCTTCTCCTGCAGCTCGGGACGGTCGTGGGTCTGCGAGAAGTGCCCCGGCCGGACCCGCGCCCCGAGCCGTGCCCGGCCCTCGTGGGCGACGTGCGCGAGCGGCGCCCCGTCGACCGGCTTGTGCTCCGGATCGGGGTCGCTGCCACCGGCCGCGAGCAGTCGCAGGAAGTGGGACTTGCCGGTGCCGTTGGCGCCCAGCACGGCCACCCGGTCGCCGTACCAGATCTCCAGGTCGAACGGGAACGTCAGGTTCTCGATCTCGACCTGCTCGCAGATGACGGCACGTTTGGCGGTGCGGCCACCGCGCAGGTTCATCCGCACCGACTGGTCCTTCGGCGGCAGTGGTGGCGGGCCGGCCTCCTCGAACTTGCGCAGCCGGGTCTGTGCGGCCTGATAGCGCGAGGCCAGCCCGTCGTTGTAGGCCGCCTTGTTCTTCAGGGTGAAGACCAGCTCCTTGATCTTCTCGTGCTCCTCGTCCCAGCGGCGGCGCAGCTCCTCCATCCGCTCGTGCCGGTTCACCCGGGCCTCGTGCCAGGAGGTGAACCCGCCCGGATGGGTCCAGGCGCCACCGCCCTCGACGGCCACCACCCGGTCGGCGGTCTCGGCGAGCAACTCCCGGTCGTGCGAGACGTAGAGCACCGACTTGTTCGACTCGCGCAGCCGCTGCTCCAGCCAGCGTTTGGCGGGCACGTCGAGGAAGTTGTCCGGCTCGTCGAGCAGCAGCACCTCGTCGGAGCCGCGCAGCAGCAGGTCGAGAGCGAACCGTTTCTGCTCGCCGCCGGAGAGGGTGCGCACCACCCGGTGCCGGGCCTCCTCCCACGGCTTGCCGAGGATGGCGACCGTCACGGTGTCGAAGAGCACCTCGGCGTCGTATCCACCGGTCTCACCCCAGTTGGCGAGCGCGTTCGCGTACGCCAATTGGGTCTTCTCGGTCTCGTCCAGTGCCGCGGAGGCCTTGGCCAACCGGGTGCCGGCCGCACCGAGTGCCGGGGTGACCAGGGAGAGGGCGAGGTCCTCCAGGGTCCGGTCGTCGCCGATCATGCCGATGAACTGGCGCATCACCCCGAGCCCACCGGATCGGGCGATGGTCCCGCTCTGGGTCGGGATGTCTCCCGCCACCATCCGCATCAGGGTGGTCTTGCCCGCCCCGTTGGGACCGACGAGCGCGACCTTGGCGCCCTCGCCGACCCGGAACGACACGTCGGCGAACAGCTCCCGCCCGTCCGGGAGCACGAATCCGGCGCCGGCGACATCCACGTAACCCATGGCGGCATCCTCCCTGGAAGCAGCGGTTCAGTCAGCCGATTTTCCGGTGACCCGGAGCACCCGGAACCCCTTCTGGCTGGCGATTCGCTCAACCGTCCAGCCCAGCCCGACGAGCCAGGTGTGCAGCGAGTCACCGCCCAGGTTCCGGTTGATCACCAGCCAGGCCACGCCGTCCGGGGCCAGCCGGGGCAGCCAGCGCTCCAGCAGGGCGTGCAGTTCGGTCTTGCCGACGTGGGTGGGCGGGTTGCTCCAGATCTGGGTGAAGGTCACCTGGTCCGGCACCTCGTCCGGCGCGGCCACCCGCAGCCGGTCGCCGAGCCCGAGCCGTTCGGCATTCTCGGCGGCCAGGTCACGGGCCCGGGAGTTGACGTCGATCGCGTAGACCGTCGCCCGCGGCGCCTCACTGGCCAGCACACAGGCGATCGGCCCGTACCCGCATCCGATGTCCAGCATGGTGCCCTCGGCGTCCGGGCCGGGCAGTCCGGCCTTGCGCAGCAGCACTGCGGTGCCCGGGTCGAGCCGTCCGGCGGAGAAGACCCCGGAGGCGACGGCGAGCCGGTAGTCCCGCCCGGCGACGGTGAACTCGATCTCGCCCTTGCGGAACGGGGCGTCGGGCTCGGCGGTGAAGTAATGGTCGGCGCTCACCGGCCCAGTCTCCCGCCGCCGGATGTCCCGCGGGGCGCCGGGGTGGCGGACAGGCTGTGCGTTCATTGATCAGCGTGCGCGCCTAGCTTTGATTGATGCGGCACGCCTCTCCGACGCGCTCCGCCCACCGCGCCGCACCGGTGTGGTTCTATGCCGCCGGCCAGCATCGGCGGGCCACCCGGCGGCACCTCCGGCGCGAGCCTCACCCGACCGCCCACCTGCTGACCCGCGGCCTGGCCGGGCTGATCGTGCTCGGCATCTTCGTGATGCTGGGTGTCCTCTTCCTCGCCGACGAGCGCCGGCCGGAGCAGGGCCGTACCCTCGCGTCCGCGGAGGTCGACGCGCGCATCGCGTCCCGTGCGGTGGATCCCGCGCCGCTGACCGTGGACGAGGTGTTCCCGCCCGGCTCCGCCGGATTCGCGACGGCGTCCGGCGAGGTCACCGCCGATTGCGCGGTCGCGGTCACCGGCGCGTTGCGACAGACGCTTGCCCGGTACGGCTGCTCCCAAGCGGTCCGGGCCGCCCTGTCGGTGCCGTACGCCGGCCATCGGGTGACCGCCGGCATGCTGAACCTGCCCGACGTGGCCGGTGCCGATGCCGTCGGCGCTCAGATCCGCGACCTGGTCGAGACGGGTGACGGCGGGTTCGCCGACCTGACCGGCGCCGCGGCCACGCCGGGCACTCCGGTGCTGTGGCGCACCCGCGGCCACTACGTCATGTACCTCGTGATCACCGGCCCGGACGGCGCCCTGGTCCCGGCCACCGACCCGGCGGTCCAGCGGATCACCGCCGAGCTGCTGGACACCCATCTGCACGACCGGGTGCTGGTCCGCCGGGCCGGCAGCTAGACACGGGGGTCGGCGCGCAGGCGTCGGGTGGCGACGGCCCGCGCCTCGTACTCGGTCTCCTCCGGATATCCCACCTCGACCAGGGTGAGCCCGTGCGCCGGCGCCACCACCACCTCGCTGGACCGTTCCCGCAGGGTGAGCAGCTCGGCCGGCCACTCCGGCGCCCGGCGGCCGTCACCGACCGTCAGCATCGCCCCGACCAGGCTGCGCACCATCGCCTGACAGAACGCGTCGGCCCGCACGGTGGCCACGTGGACCCCGTCCGGCTCACGCCGCCAGTCCAGCCGGTTGATCGCCCGGATCGTGGTGGCGTGCTCCTTGCGCTTGCAGAACGCGGCGAAGTCGTGCTCACCGACCAGCCCGGCGGCGGCCGCGTTGAGCCGGTCCAGATCGAGCGGCCGCACCCAGCCGAGGGTGTCGTGCCGGCGCAGCGGCTCCGGGCCCCACGGGCGGTCGGTGACCCGGTACTCGTACCGCCGGAAGGTCGCTGAGAACCGTGCGTCGAACGTGTCCGGCACCGGCGTGATCGCCCGGACCCGGGCGTCCGGCGGGGTCAGCGCGGCCAGCCGGCGCAGCAGCGAGCCCTCCAGCTCGGCCCAGCGCCCGGCCGGCAGGTCGACGTGGCAGACCTGCCCGGAGGCGTGCACGCCGGCGTCGGTGCGCCCGGCCACGGTCAGCCCGAGCGGTGTGTCCGTTCCGAGCAGACGGGCGAAGGCCTCGATCAACACCCCGGCGACGGTACGTCTACCGGGCTGGACCGCCCAGCCGGAGAACTCGGCGCCGTCGTAGGACACGTCCAGCCGCAGCCGGATCGATTCGGTCATCGCTCCTCGTTCGGGAAAGACCGCGGCCCGGCACCCTTCTCGGGGTGCCGGGCCGCGGTCGATGTGTTTCCAGCCGTGAAGATCAGGCCTTGGTGGTGTCGTCGCCCTCGGCCTTGTCGCCCTCGGCGCCCTTGTCACCGGAGGCGCTGACCGGAGCCTCGGCGTCCTGGTCGGCGTCGGTGCTCTTGCTCGAGGGGGTCTCGTCCTCCTCGGGCGCGAGCGCCTCGACCTTGGCCTGCTGCGCGGCGGCCTTGCGGGCCTCCTTCGACGGGCCGGTGGTCGCCGCGACCTCGAGCTCCTCGACCAGCTCGATGACCGCCATGGGGGCGGCGTCACCCTTGCGGGGGCCGGTCTTGGTGATCCGGGTGTAGCCACCCGGACGGTTGGTGTACCGCGGAGCGATCTGCTCGAACAGGGCGTACACGACGTCCTTGTCCTTCACGGTGGCCAGCACCCGGCGACGGGCGTGCAGGTCGCCGCGCTTGGCCTTCGTGATGAGCTGCTCGGCCAGCGGGCGGAGCCGCTTGGCCTTCGTCTCGGTGGTCTTGATCTTCCCGTGCCGGAAGAGCTCGGTGGCCAGGTTGGCCAGGATGAGCTTCTCGTGTGCCGGGCTGCCGCCGAGGCGGGCACCCTTGGTGGGCGTGGGCATTTCAGATGCTCCTTGAAATGTGGCGCAGCCGAGCTCTTAGAGCTGCTCGGTCTCGCGGTAGTCGTCGGTGTCGTAGTCCACGTCGCCGAACGAGTCGACCACGTGCGCGGGGTCGAAGGACGGCGCGCTGTCCTTCAGGCCCAGGCCCATTCCGGCGAGCTTCATCTTGACCTCGTCGATCGACTTCTGGCCGAAGTTCCGGATGTCCAGAAGGTCGGCCTCCGTACGCCCTATCAACTCGCCCACCGAATTGATGCCTTCACGCTTGAGGCAGTTGTACGACCGGACGGTGAGGTCCAGCTCCTCAATCGGAAGGGCCAGGTCGGCAGCGAGCTGCGCGTCCTGCGGCGACGGGCCGATGTCGATGCCCTCGGCGGTCTCGTCCAGCTCACGGCAGAGGCCGAAGAGCTCGACGAGGGTCGAGCCGGCCGAGGCCAGCGCGGTCCGCGGGGAGATCGACGCCTTCGACTCGACGTCGATGATCAGGCGGTCGAAGTCGGTACGCTGCTCGACACGGGTAGCCTCGACGCGGTAGGTGACCTTGAGAACCGGCGAGTAGATCGAGTCGACCGGGATCCGGCCGATCTCGGCGCCGGCGCTCTTGTTCTGCGCCGCGGTGACGTAGCCACGACCGCGCTCGACGGTCAGCTCCATGTCCAGCCGGCCCTTGCTGTTCAGGGTCGCCAGCTTGAGATCGGGGTTGTGCACCGAGACGCCAGCCGGGGGCTGGATGTCACCGGCGGTCACGTCGCCCGGGCCCTGCTTGCGCAGGTACATGCTGACCGGCTCGTCGTGCTCGGAGCTGACGGTGAGCTCCTTGACGTTCATGACCAGCTCGACCACATCCTCCTTGACACCGGGGATGGTGGTGAACTCGTGCAGAACGCCGTCGATCTTGATGCTGGTGACCGCCGCGCCCGGGATGGACGACAGCAGGGTACGCCGCAGTGAGTTACCGAGGGTGTAGCCGAAGCCCGGCTCCAGCGGTTCGATGGTGAACCGGGAGCGGGTCTCGCTGAGCGACTCCTCCGAGAGGGTCGGTCGCTGGCTGATGAGCACGCTGTTCTTCTTTCTGTCCGGCCACCCGCTATTTGATGGCCATCGGATGTGCCCGGCGCCGATGAGGACGCCGGGCAATCGGTACTACTTCGTCAGACCCGACGACGCTTCGGCGGACGGCAGCCGTTGTGCGGCTGGGGCGTCACGTCGGAGATCTGCCCGACCTCGAGGCCGGCGGCCTGAAGCGAACGGATCGCGGTCTCCCGGCCGGAGCCCGGGCCCTTGACGAACACGTCGACCTTGCGCATGCCGTGCTCCATGGCACGACGGGCGGCCGCCTCGGCAGCGAGCTGCGCGGCGAACGGGGTCGACTTGCGGGAGCCCTTGAAGCCCACCTGGCCGGAGGAGGCCCAGGAGATGACAGCACCGGTCGGGTCGGTGATCGACACGATGGTGTTGTTGAAGGTGCTCTTGATGTGCGCCTGCCCGTGGGCGACGTTCTTGCGTTCCTTGCGCCGGACCTTCTTGACTGCGGCCCCTGCGCGTGCCTTCGGTGGCATAAGTCAGTGCGCTCCTATTACTTCCGACCGGGCTTCTTCTTACCGGCGACCGTCCGCTTCGGACCCTTACGGGTACGAGCGTTGGTACGGGTCCGCTGGCCCCGGACGGGCAGACCCTTGCGGTGGCGGATACCGGCGTAGCAGCCGATCTCGACCTTGCGGCGGATGTCCGCGGCGACCTCGCGGCGCAGGTCACCCTCAACCTTGAAGTTGGCCTCGATGTAGTTCCGGAGCTGAACCAGCTCCTCGTCCGTGAGGTCCTTGGCGCGCTTGTTCAGGTCAATAGCCGTAGCGGTCAGAGCCTCTACAGCGCGGGTACGGCCGATGCCGTAAACGTAAGTGAGCGCGATCTCCATCCGCTTTTCGCGGGGAAGATCGACGCCGACGAGACGAGCCATTGCTGGGCGTACTCCTCGTTGTGATCGCGGAGGTCTGTGCCCGTCCCACCCCACCTGCCCCGGTGGGCCCCGGCCTCCGACCGGGGGTGCAGTCGCGCCGGAACGCGACTGGGACGAGCTTCTTCAGTGGTGCGGATCCTGCGCGGGACTCAGCCCTGACGCTGCTTGTGGCGCGGGTCGGTCGAGCAGATGACCATGACCCGGCCGTGCCGCCGGATGACCCGGCAGTTGTTGCAGATCCGCTTGACGCTCGGCTTGACCTTCACGGTTTGCCTTAACTCTCAGTCAGACGGGATTGGAAAACTCCCCGCGACCCGTTTACTTGTAGCGGTAGACGATGCGCCCACGGGTCAGGTCGTACGGCGAGAGTTCGACGACGACCCTGTCCTCGGGAAGGATGCGGATGTAGTGCTGGCGCATCTTCCCGGAGATGTGTGCCAGAACCCTGTGACCATTGGCGAGCTCCACCCGGAACATTGCGTTCGGTAGAGGCTCGATCACACGGCCTTCGATCTCGATGGCTCCGTCTTTCTTTGGCATGTCCTCCGCTACCTGACATCGGGTTCTTGGGGCAGGCTGTCGCAACGTCGTATCCGGACCAAAGGTCCGAAACAGCCGCGACTCCCTCGGTCCCCGGAAGCGCTTGAGGACATGAAGGAGTGGACGCTACGCGCCAGCGAGCCAGTCTACGCGCCCGTAACAGCGACGCCAAACCGAGGGTTGCGCACCCCGCTGCCGGGCGTGTTCGCTGGCGGACAACTCGACCATATCGGGCTTAGTGGCCGCGATTGCCCCGGTCCCGGAAGTGCGCCATCAGAGCGAACAGCAGCGGGATCGCCACCCAGCCCGGCCAGAAGTAACCCGCCCCACTCATCAGCCAGACCAGCACGCAGATCACGAAGACGAAGGCCATGCCCTGGACCCCGGACTGCTTCTCCTTGTGCTTCCTGCCCTTCTTCGCCGGCGCCGCCGGGCTCTGCGGGCCGGCCGGCACCACCTGGGACTTCGTCACGGGCACGGTGCCGGGCAGATCGTCCAGAAGACCATCCAGATCGCCGTACGTCTTCGCCCCGTACGCCTTCTGCACCCGCTCGTCGTACTCACTCAGGTCGAGCCGGCCCTCGTCCAGCGCAGCCTTCAGCTGATCGGCGACCTTCTGCCGATCGGTGTCACCGGCCCGCATCCCCTCATGCCCCATGGGTCCCAGCATGCCAGCAGGTCGCCAGGGTCATCTATGGCTGACGGGCGGTCACGAGATCGCCGAGACGAGCACGTCCACCGTCCGGGGCGGTGGTCACCCACACCCCGTCGGCCAGCAGCGCCATCGTGTGCTCCACGTGCGCCGCCCGCGAGCCGTCCCGGGTCACCACGGTCCAGCCGTCGCTGAGTTCCGCCGTCCGGGGCGACCCCATGGTGATCATCGGCTCGATGGCCAGGGCCAGGCCCGGCTCCAGCCGGATGCCACGCCCCGGCTTGCCGTGGTTGAGCACGTGCGGGTCCTGGTGCATCTCGGTGCCGATGCCGTGGCCGCCGTAGCCGTCGACGATGCCGTACCGCCCGGCCTTGCGGACCGTCTTCTCCACGTTGAACGAGATGTCGGTCAGCCGGCCGCGCCCGTTGGCCACACCCCGGGCCGCGGCGGCGATACCCGCCCACATCGCGTCCTCGGCCACCTTGGCCATCTTCAGCAGCTCCGGGGCGGTCTCGCCGACCCCGACGGTGATCGCCGAGTCGCCGTGCCAGCCCTCCAGGATGGCGCCGCAGTCCAGCGAGATCAGATCACCCTCCCGGAGGACCTGCTCGGCGCTGGGGATGCCGTGCACCACCTGCTCGTTGACCGAGGCGCAGATCGACGCGGGGAAGCCGTGGTAGCCCTTGAACGACGGGACGGCGCCCGCGTCGCGGATCACCTTCTCCGCGACGGCGTCCAGATCGGCGGTGGAGACACCGGGGGCCACCGCCGCCCGCATCGCGTCCAGAGCCGCGGCGACGACCAGGCCGGCGGCCCGCATCAACTCGATCTGCTCGGGAGTCTTCAGCTGGATATTCAGCTCCTGGCGGCGCATGGCGGTGAGCCTAACCCTCTCGTGCTGGACATGCCGCCGCCCCGGGGTTACCCGGGGCGGCGTCGTGCTTGATGGAACGGGGCGGAATCAGCCGCCGAACGACTGCAGGGCGTCGATCGCGCGCATCGTGACGTCCTCGACCGGGCCGGTCGCGTCGATGCCCACCAGCTTGCCCTGAGCGCCGTAGAAGTCGACGAGCGGAGCGGTCTTGTCCGCGTACTCCACGAGCCGGTTGGCGATCGTCTCGGCCTTGTCGTCATCGCGCTGGAACAGCTCGCTGCCGCAGCGGTCGCAGATGTTCTCCTTGCTCGTCGGGTCGAACTCGACGTGCCAGATCTTTCCGCAACCCCGGCAGGTACGCCGCCCGGACAGCCGGCGGATGACCTCGTCGTCGTCGACCACGAGCTCCATCACCAGGTCCAGCGCCGTGCCCAGGTCGGCCAGGAGCTTGTCCAGGGCCTGCGCCTGGGGCACGGTGCGCGGGAAGCCGTCCAGCAGGAAGCCGTCGCCGGCGTCCGGTTCGGCCAGCCGGTCCCGGACCATGTTGATGGTCACCTCGTCGGGGACGAGCTGCCCGGCGTCCATGTAGCGCTTGGCCTCGACGCCCAGCGGCGTCCCCTGCGACACGTTCGCCCGGAAGATGTCCCCGGTCGAGATCTTCGGTACGGCGAGATGGGCGGCGATGAACTCAGCCTGGGTCCCCTTGCCGGCCCCCGGAGGGCCCACCAGTACCAGCCGCACCTACATCGCCTCGCTTCGGTCCTGAGAAACCACGCACATCGACGCCAGAGCCGCTCGGCCCCGCGTACCCACTACCGGAGGAACCCTTCATAGTTCCGCTGCATGAGCTGGCTCTCGATCTGCTTCACCGTCTCCAGACCCACACCCACCATGATCAGCACTGCCGTGCCGCCGAAGGGGAAGTTCTGGTATTGCTGCTGGTTGAGCCAGATGAAGAAGAAGTTCGGCAGGACCGAGATCAAGCCAAGGTACAACGCCCCCGGCAGGGTGATCCGGCTGAGGATGAAGTCCAGGTAGTCGGCGGTGGGCTTGCCCGGGCGGATGCCCGGCACGAAACCACCGTACTTCTTCATGTTCTCAGCGACCTCGGTCGGGTTGAACGTGATCGAGACGTAGAAGTACGTGAAGAAGATGATCAGCAGGAAGTACACGCCGATGTAGAACGGGCTGGTCGCGTCGGCCAGGTACCGCTGGATCCAGATCTGGTAGTCCTTCAGGTTGTTCTGGTCGAAGAACTGAAGGTACAGCTGCGGCAGGTAGAGCAGCGACGACGCGAAGATGACCGGGACGACACCCGCCTGGTTCACCTTCAGCGGGATGTAGGTCGAGGTGCCGCCGTACATCCGCCGGCCGATCATGCGCTTGGCGTACTGCACCGGGATCCGGCGCTGCGCCTGCTCGATGAAGACCACCAGCGCGATGATGACCAGAACCAGGCCGATCACCAGGAAGAACTTGCCGGTGCCGCTGGACTCCTTGATGCTCCAGCCCTCGCCGGGGAGGCGGGCCGCGATCGATGTGAAGATCAGCACGGACATGCCGTTGCCGACGCCCCGGTCGGTGATGAGCTCGCCGAGCCACATGACCACACCGGTGCCGGCGGTCATCGTCATCACCAGGATGGTGAGCGTGAGCCACATCGGAACGCCGGTGTTCTCCGGGATGATCTGGTAGGTCGGGTCGTCCTGGTCACACATGTTGTTGAACAGCTGACCGGTCCGAGCCAGCGCCACGAACGCGGAAGCCTGCAGGACAGCCAGGCCGAGCGTCAGGTAGCGGGTGTACTGAGTGATCTTCGCCTGGCCGGACTGACCCTCCTTGCGAAGCTGCTCCAGACGGGGGATGACCACCGTGAGCAGCTGCAGGATGATCGACGCCGTGATGTACGGCATGATGCCCAGCGCGAAGACGGAGAGCTGCAGCAGCGCTCCGCCGGAGAAGAGGTTCAGCAGGTTGAGCACGCCATTGGTGTCCGACTCGGTGAGTTTGAGACACGCCTGGACGTTGGCATAGGAGACGCCCGGACTGGGCAATGTGGCACCGAGACGGTAGATAGCCACGATCGCTACCGTGAATAGTAGCTTCTTCCGCAGGTCAGGCGTCCGAAGCGCGCTCGAGAAGGCGGACAACAACTGATCCTCCTGCGTGGTCGCCACACTCTGGGTTGCGAAATCCCGGAACTTCGGGCACACATCATTGGACAGCCATAGAGGCCGCCAGCGGAGCACTGTATCAGCAAGGCCGAGAGCGCAACCACCGGCATGGCTCGGGCCGATGTCCCAGTACAACACAACTGTCCGGCTTCATGGCTGAACCGGTTGGTTGCGCGCCGGTCGGCACGCTCGTCTCACCCTACGGCACGGACCGGAACACTCCCAGTTTCCATCGAAGACAACCAGTGTCCGCCCGCGCCGGCGCGCGGCCCCGGGTCCTCAGAGGGCCCACACGGGCCGGAACGCCCGATCCGTACCTGGGCGGCAGTCGGAGCGCAATCAGCGCCTCACGCGGCGCACAGGGCCGTTTTACGCCGCTCCCGGACAACGGAAAGAGGCCGCGACCCCGGGTCTCCCCGGTGCCGCGGCCTCCAGCCGTGCTAGTTGCTACAGCTCGGTGGTGGAACCACCGGCGGCAGCGATCTTCTCCTTGGCCGACCCGCTGAACGCGTGGGCGGAGACGGTCAGCGACACGCCGCCCAGCTCGCCCGAGCCCAGCACCTTGACCGGCTGACCCTTGCGGACCGCGCCGGCCTCGACCAGCTCGGCCGGGCCGATCTCGCCGCCGTTCGGGAACAGCTCGGCGAGCCGGTCCAGGTTCACGACCTGGAAGACGACCTTGTTGCGGGGCCGGTTGCCCAGACCCTTGATCTTCGGGAGCCGCATGTGGATGGGCATCTGCCCACCCTCGAACGACGCCGGGGTGTTCTTCCGAGCACCTGTGCCCTTGGTACCGCGACCCGCGGTCTTGCCCTTGGAGCCCTCACCACGACCCACGCGGGTCTTGGCGGTCTTGGCACCGGGGGCGGGACGAAGGTGGTGGACCTTGATCGCCATTACTCGACCTCCTCGACAGTGACGAGGTGGTTCACCGCGAAGATCATGCCCCGAATCTCGGGACGGTCCTCCTTGACCACCACATCGTTGATCCGCTTCAGGCCGAGCGACCGCAGGGAGTCCCGCTGGTTCTGCTTACGCCCGATCCCGGACCGGATCTGGGTGACCTTCAAGCGCGCCATCAGTGCACCGCCGCTTCCGCCCGCGCCGCCAGCATGGCGGCCGGAGCCACGTCCTCGACGGGGAGGCCACGACGCTTCGCGACCATCTCCGGCGACTCGAGGCCCTTCAGAGCGGCCACGGTCGCGTGCACGATGTTGATCGGGTTCGAGGAGCCGAGGCTCTTCGACAGGATGTCGTGGATACCCGCGCACTCGAGCACGGCACGCACCGGGCCACCGGCGATAACACCGGTACCGGCGGAAGCCGGCTTGAGCAGGACCACACCGGCCGCCGCCTCACCCTTGATCGGGTGCGGGATGGTGGTGCCGATCCGCGGAACCTTGAAGAAGTGCTTCTTGGCCTCCTCGACGCCCTTGGCGATCGCCGCGGGCACCTCCTTGGCCTTTCCGTAACCGATACCGACGGTGCCGTCACCGTCGCCGACGATCACCAGGGCGGTGAAGCTGAAGCGACGACCACCCTTGACGACCTTCGCGACACGGTTGATCGCGACGACCCGCTCGAGGTGCGGGGTCTTCTCGACGGGCGCGTTGCCGCGGCCGCCCTCACGACGGTTGTCGCGGCGGCCGCCACCCTCGGTGTTACCGCCGGACCCGCCGCCACGGCGCTGCTGACCAGGCATTGGTCAATTCCTCCTAGAACTCGAGTCCGGCTTCGCGAGCGGCACCGGCAAGCGCGGCGATACGCCCCGCGTACTTGTTGCCACCGCGGTCGAAGACGACCTTGGAAATACCGGCGGCCTTCGCCCGCTCGCCGAGCAGAGCACCGACCTTGACGGCCTGGGCGCTCTTGTCGCCCTCGGCGCCACGGATCGAGGCGTCGAGAGTCGAGGCGGAAGCGAGCGTGTGGCCCTTGAGGTCGTCGATGATCTGCGCGGTGATGTGCCGCGAAGAGCGGGTGACGACCAGACGGGGACGCTCGGCCGTACCACGGACGTTCTTGCGGACCCGGAAGTGCCGACGCGCCTTGCCGACGGCACGCTTGGCGGCAACCCCGCCGCCGTTGCGGCGCTTGAGCAGCGTGGCGGTCACTTCTTACCTGCCTTTCCAGCCTTGCGGCGGATGACCTCGCCCTGGTACTTGACACCCTTGCCCTTGTAGGGCTCCGGCGGACGGATCTTGCGAATGTTCGCGGAGATCTCACCCACCAGCTGCTTGTCGATGCCGGCGACCGAGAACACGGTCGGCTTCTCGACGGAGAAGGTGATGCCCGCGGGGGCCGGGACCAGAACCGGGTGAGAGAAGCCGAGGGCGAACTCGAGGTCCTTGCCCTTGGCGGTCACGCGGTAACCGGTGCCGTTGATCTCGAGCGTCTTCTTGTAGCCCTCGGTCACGCCGATGATCATGTTGGCGACCAGGGTACGAGACAGGCCGTGGAGTTCCTTGGCCTTGCGCTCGTCGTTGGGTCGGTTGACGACCAGCTCGCCGCCGTCCTTCGAGACCGTGATCGGCTCGGCGACGGTGTGCGAGAGCTCGCCCTTGGGGCCCTTGACCTTGACGGTCTGCCCCGTGATGGTGACGTCGACGCCGGCCGGGACCGGGATCGACTTACGTCCGATTCGCGACATGTCTAAGTCTCCAGTTACCAGACGAAGGCGAGGACTTCCCCGCCAACGCTCCGCTTGCGGGCCTGCTTGTCGGTCAGCAGTCCCTGGGACGTCGAAATGATCGCGACACCGAGGCCACCGAGCACGCGGGGCAGCTCGTCGGACTTGGCGTAAACCCGCAGGCCGGGCTTCGAGACGCGCTTGATGCCGGCGAGGCTGCGCTCGCGGTTCTGGCCGTACTTGAGCTCAACGACCAGACGCTTGCCGACCGCGCCCTCCTCGGGCTCCTCAGACGTCCACGACGCGATGTAACCCTCGGCCTTGAGGACCTCGGCGATGTTCGCCTTGATCTTCGAGTAGGGCATCGTCACCTTGTCGTGGTACGCCTGGTTGGCGTTGCGCAGACGCGTCAGCATGTCTGCGATCGGGTCCGTCATCGTCATGGGTATTCGTCAACCTTTCTCGCCGGGGTTCCCGGGCTGGGCTCAGGCCTACGGCGAAGCGGCATTACATTCGGGTCCGCCTGGTGGCCCGCCGCGAGGGCGGGCCGTGGGGCGGAAAGTTACCAGGAGGCCTTGGACACGCCGGGCAGCTCACCACGGTGGGCCATGTCCCGCACGCAAACGCGGCACAGGCCGAACTTGCGGTAGACCGAGTGCGGGCGCCCGCACTTCTGGCAGCGGGTGTAGGCACGCACGGCGAACTTGGGCTTCGCGGCCGCCTTCAGGATCAGCGCCTTCTTAGCCATGCTCAGTTCTCCTTGAACGGGAAGCCCAGGAGCTTCAGCAGCGCCCGGCCCTCGTCGTCGGTCGTGGCGGTGGTGACCACGGTGATGTCCATGCCCCGCGGACGATCGATCTTGTCCTGGTCGATCTCGTGGAACACCGACTGCTCGGTCAGACCGAACGTGTAGTTGCCGTGACCGTCGAGCTTCCGGCCGTCCAGACCGCGGAAGTCGCGGATACGGGGCAGCGAGATCGACAGCAGCCGGTCCAGGAACTCCCACATCCGGTCGCCGCGGAGGGTGACCTTCGCGCCGATCGGCATGCCCTCACGCAGCTTGAACTGCGCGATGGACTTGGTCGCCCGGCGGATCAGCGGCTTCTGACCGGTGATGGTGGTCAGGTCGCGGACCGCGCCGTCGATCAGCTTGGCGTCCCGGGCAGCCTCGCCGACACCCATGTTCACGACGACCTTGACCAGGCCGGGCGTCTGCATGGCGTTGCCGTACTTGAACTGCTCCTGGATGGCCGGCACGACCTCGGAGCGATACTTCTGCTTGAGACGCGGCAGCGTCTTGGGCTCGGTAGCGGCAGTCATCAGATTTCCTTACCGGTCGTGCGCGCGATCCGGACCTTGTTGCCGTTCTCGTCAATCTTGTAACCGATGCGAGTCGGCTTGCCGTCGCCGTCCAGCAGCTGCACATTCGAGATGTGAATGGCGGCTTCCTGGGTGACGATGCCACCGGTCTTCGAACCACGCTGGTTCGTGCGGATGCGCTCGTGCTTCTTGATCCGGTTGACGCCCTCGACCAGGACCTTGTCCCGCGTCGGGTAGGCCGCGATGACCTTACCCTTGGCGCCCTTGTCCTTACCGGCGATGACGACGACCGTGTCGCCCTTCTTGATCTTCACGGTCAGAGCACCTCCGGCGCCAGGCTGATGATCTTCATGAACCGCTTGTCGCGCAGCTCGCGCCCGACCGGGCCGAAGATGCGGGTACCGCGGGGGTCCCCACCGTCCTTGATGATGACGGCGGCGTTCTCGTCGAAGCGGATGTACGAGCCGTCCGGGCGGCGCCGCTCCTTGGCAGTGCGAACGACGACCGCCTTGACGACGTCGCCCTTCTTCACACCGGCACCCGGAATGGCGTCCTTGACCGTGGCCACGATGACGTCGCCGATGCTCGCGTAACGGCGACCGGAGCCACCGAGCACGCGGATGCACAGGATCTCCCGGGCACCCGTGTTGTCGGCGACGCGCAGTCGCGACTCCTGCTGGATCACGTCTGTCTCCTATGTCTGCCAGTTCTTCAGGCACTGCCCGAAGCTTGGCGGAACGTTCACCCTGCTGTTGTTCCGCTTTACGGGCGGGTGGCGGGGTGGTTGACGGGCCGCTGGGGCCGGCTCACACCGGCCCCAGCGCACTCACTTGGCCTTTTCGAGGATCTCCACGATGCGCCACCGCTTGGTGGCGGAGAGCGGACGAGTCTCCATGATCGAGACGCGGTCGCCGACTCCGGCAGCGTTCTGCTCGTCGTGCACCTTCAGCTTCCGCGTACGGCGGATGACCTTGCCGTACAGGGCGTGCTTGACCCGGTCCTCGACCTCGACAACGACGGTCTTGTCCATCTTGTCGCTGACCACGAGACCGTCACGCACCTTGCGCTGCGCGCGCGGAGCGGTGGTGTTCTCACTCATGCCGTCACCTCATCCGGCGCGACCGAGAGGCCCAGCTCCCGCTCCCGCATGATCGTGTAGATCTTCGCGATGTCCTTGCGGACGACCTGGAGCCGACGGTGATTGTCGAGCTGCCCGGTCGCGCGCTGCACACGAAGGTTGAACAGCTCCGCCTTGGCCTCCTTGAGCTTCGCGACCAGTTCCTCTTCAGGAAGCTCGCGGAGCTCAGCGGCCTTAACGCCGGCTGCCATCAGCTTTCACCCACTTCGCGCGTCACGATGCGGCACTTCATCGGGAGCTTGTGGATCGCGCGGCGCATCGCCTCACGCGCGACCGTCTCGTTCGGGAAGGACATCTCGAAGAGAATCCGTCCCGGCTTGACGTTCGCCACCCACCACTCGGGAGAACCCTTACCGGAACCCATGCGGGTCTCGGCCGGCTTCTTGGTCAGAGCCTGGTCCGGGAAGATCGAGATCCAGACCTTGCCGCCACGCTTGATGTGACGGGTCATGGCGATACGAGCCGACTCGATCTGACGGTTGGTCACGTACGCCGGCTCGAGAGCCTGGATACCGAACTCACCGAAGACGACCCGGTTGCCACCCTTGGACGCGCCACTGCGGTCCGGGTGGTGCGGCTTACGGAAGCCCTTCGGGGGCTTACGGGGCATCAGCACAGGTCAGCCCTCCTGCTGCTTTTCAGCCGCGGCCGGAGCAGCGGCGGTGTCATCGGCGGTCGCCGCGGCCTGAGCGGCCCGGCCGGCCTCGGTGCCGCCCGCGGTCGTACCGGACGAACCGGAACGGCCACGACGCGGACGCTCGGGACGGTCGGCCCGGTCCCGGCGCGGACGCGCGGGCGCCTCGGGGGCGACCTCGCGACCCGGAACGGCGTCGCCCTTGTAGATCCAGACCTTCACGCCGATCCGGCCGAACGTGGTACGGGCCTCGAAGAAGCCGTACTCGATGTTCGCGCGGAGCGTGTGCAGCGGAACGCGACCCTCACGGTAGAACTCCGTGCGGCTCATCTCCGCGCCGCCGAGGCGGCCGGAGACCTGCACCCGGATGCCCTTGCAGATCGGGTTCTTCATGGCCGACTGCATGGCCTTGCGCATCGCGCGGCGGAAGCTGACCCGGGAGGACAGCTGCTCCGCGACACCCTGCGCGACCAGCTGAGCGTCCGACTCGGGGCTCTTGACCTCGAGGATGTTCAGCTGGACCTGCTTGCCGGTGAGCTTCTCGAGCTCGCCACGGATCCGGTCGGCCTCCGCCCCCTTACGGCCGATGACGATGCCCGGCCGGGCGGTGTGGATGTCGACACGCACCCGGTCGCGGGTCCGCTCGATGTCCACCTTGGAGATGCCGGCGCGCTCGAGGCCCTTGGACATCATCCGGCGGATCTTGACGTCCTCGCCGATGTAGTCCTTGTAGAGCTTGTCGGCGAACCAACGGCTCCGCCAGTCGGTGGAGATGCCGAGACGGAACCCGGTGGGGTGAACCTTCTGACCCATTACTCGGCACCCTCCGTGCTCTGGGACTCGGCAGCCTGCGGCTCAGCCGGCTTGTCGGCCTTCTTCGCCGCGGCCTTCTTCGCCGGGCGGGCCGTCTGGACCGCCTCGACCGCGATAGTGATGTGACACGTGCGCTTGCGGATCCGGTACGCCCGGCCCTGCGCCCGCGGACGGAACCGCTTGAGCGTGGGACCCTCGTCGACGAACGCCTCGCTCACGAGGAGACCGTCGGCGTCGAGCCGCTCGTTGTTCTCCGCGTTCGCGATGGCGCTGGCAAGCACCTTGTAGACCTGCTCGCTGGCGGCCTGCGGCGCGAACTGCAGGACGACCAGCGCCTCCTTCGCGGGCAGACCACGAACGAGGTTGATCACCCGGCGCGCCTTGTTCGGCGAGATGCGCACGTGCCGCGCAACCGCCCGCGCGCCCGGAAGCACCGGAGCGTCGCCCTTAACTGGCATCGCTGTAGCTCCTAATTCCTCTGATCCGTGAATCTGCTTAGCGACGACGGCTCTTGCGGTCGTCCTTCTCGTGACCCTTGAACGTGCGGGTCAGAGCGAACTCGCCGAGCTTGTGCCCGACCATCGCCTCACTGATGAACACCGGGACGTGCTTACGCCCGTCGTGCACCGCGATCGTGTGCCCGAGCATGTCGGGGATGATGGTCGAACGCCGCGACCAGGTCTTGATGACGTTCTTCGAGTTCTTCTCGTTCTGGACTTCCACCTTCTTGAGCAGGTGGTCGTCGACGAACGGGCCCTTCTTCAGGCTGCGAGGCATCTTTTAACTCCCGTTACCCGCGCTTGCGGGTGGCGTAGCGGCGGCGAACGATCAGCTTGTCGCTCTCCTGGCCCTTGCGGCGGGTACGGCCCTCCGGCTTACCAGCCGGGTTGACCGGGTGACGACCACCGGAGGTCTTACCCTCACCACCACCGTGCGGGTGGTCGACGGGGTTCATGGCCACACCACGGACGGTCGGGCGCTTGCCCTTCCACCGCATACGGCCGGCCTTACCCCAGTTGATGTTCGACTGCTCGGCGTTGCCGATCTCGCCGACCGTCGCGCGGCAGCGGATGTCGACGCGACGGATCTCACCGGAAGGCATACGCAGCGTGGCGTAGGCGCCCTCACGGCCGAGCAGCTGGATGCCCACGCCGGCCGAACGGGCCAGCTTGGCTCCACCGCCGGGACGAAGCTCCACACCGTGGATCGTCGTACCGACCGGGATGTTGCGCAGGGGAAGGTTGTTCCCCGGCTTGATGTCCGCGCCCACGCCCGACTCGACGCGGTCGCCCTGCTTGAGGTCCTTCGGCGCGAGGATGTAGCGCTTCTCACCGTCGGCGTAGTGCAGCAGAGCGATGCGCGAGGTGCGGTTGGGGTCGTACTCGATGTGAGCGACCTTGGCCGGCACGCCGTCCTTGTCGTTCCGCTTGAAGTCGATCAGCCGGTACTGCCGCTTGTGGCCACCGCCCTGGTGCCGGGTGGTGATCCGGCCGTGGACGTTGCGGCCGCCCTTCTTGGGCAGCGGGACCAGCAGAGACTTCTCCGGCGTCGACCGGGTGATCTCGGCGAAGTCGGCGACGCTGGAGCCACGACGGCCCGGCGTGGTCGGCTTGTACTTACGGATTGCCATGATTCACAAACCCCTTAGCTGACCGGGCCGCCGAAGGCCTCGATACGGTCACCGTCAGCCAGCTTCACCATCGCGCGCTTGGTGGCCTTGCGCTGCCCCCAGCCGGTGCGGGTGCGCTTGCGCTTGCCCTCACGGTTGGCGGTGTTCACGGTCAGCACGCGGACGTTGAAGATCTGCTGGATCGCGATCTTGATCTGGGTCTTGTTCGCGGCCGGGCTGACCTCGAACGTGTACCAGTTCTGGTCGAGAACGCTGTAGCTCTTCTCGGAGACCACCGGCGCGAAGATGATGTCGCGCGGGTCGGCGATCGTGCTCACTTGTCGCCCTCCTCGGACTTCTCGGACCCGCCGAGGAACTCGTCGAGCGCGGCCTTCGTGAAGACCACCTCGTCGGCGACCAGCACGTCATAGGTGTTGAGCTGGCCGGCCTCGATGAGGTGGACGGTCGGCTCGTTACGCAGCGACACCCAGTTCAGCTCGTCCTGGCTGTCCAGAACGACCAGGACCTTGGTGGTCTGGGCGACCTTGCGCAGGGCAGTGACCGCGGCCTTCGTCGACGGCTTCTCGCCGGAGACGAACGACTCGACCACGAAGACGCGGCCGTCACGGGCCCGGTCGGAGAGGGCGCTGCGCAGGGCGGCGGCCTTCATCTTCTTGGGGGTCCGCTGGCTGTAGTCGCGCGGCACGGGACCGTGCACGACGCCACCGCCGGTGAACTGCGGCGCGCGGATCGAGCCCTGACGGGCGCGACCGGTGCCCTTCTGCTTGTACGGCTTCTTGCCGCCGCCGGCGACCTCGCCGCGCGTCTTGGCCTTGTGCGTGCCCTGACGGGCCGCGGCCAGCTGCGCCACGACGACCTGGTGCATCAGCGGGATGTTCGCCGCGACGTCGAAGACGTTGGCGGGCAGGTCGACCGAGCCGGTCTTGGTGCCCTCGGCGTTGATCACGTCAACCGAGCTCACTTGGCACCGCCCTTCTTCGCCGCGCTACGGACCAGGATCAGCGCGCCCTTGGGACCGGGAACCGCGCCGCGGACCAGGATCAGGTTGCGCTCGGTGTCGACGGCCTGGATGACCAGGTTCTGCACGGTGAAGCGCTTGCCACCCATGCGGCCGGCCATCTTGACACCCTTGAAGACACGACCGGGGGTCGCGCAGGCGCCGATGGAACCGGGCGAACGGTGCTTGCGCTCGACACCGTGGCTGGCGCGGAGACCGTGGAAGCCGTGCCGCTTCATGACACCGGCGTAGCCCTTGCCCTTGGTCTTGCCGGTCACGTCGATCGGCTGGCCGGCGGCGAACGTGTCGGCGCTGACCTCCTGGCCGAGCTCGTACTCGCTGGCGTCGGAGGTGCGCAGCTCCACGATGTGGCGCCGCGGCGAAACCCCGGCCTTGGCGAACTGGCCGGCCTCCGGCTTGTTCACCTTGCGCGGGTCGATCGCGCCGTAAGCCAGCTGGACAGCCGCGTAGCCGTCCTTCTCATCGGTGCGGACCTGGGTCACGACGCACGGGCCGGCCTGCACCACGGTTACCGGGACGACCTTGTTGTTGTCCCAGACCTGGGTCATGCCGAGCTTGGCGCCCAGGATCCCCTTAACTTGCCTGTCCATTGTCCGGTCCCTACAGCTTGATCTCGATGTCGACGCCAGCCGGCAGGTCGAGGCGCATGAGCGAGTCGACCGTCTTCGGAGTCGGGTCGATGATGTCGATCAGACGCTTGTGCGTGCGCATCTCGAAGTGCTCGCGCGAGTCCTTGTACTTGTGCGGCGAACGGATCACGCAGAAACGGTTGATCTCCGTGGGCAGCGGCACCGGGCCCGCGACCTGCGCCCCGGTACGCGTCACCGTCTCGACGATCTTCCGCGCCGAGGAGTCGACGACCTCGTGGTCATAGGCCTTGAGCCGGATGCGGATCTTCTGTCCCGCCATGGTGGCTTCTGTTTCCTTCTCTCGATGCCGCTACGTGCGGAAGCGGTGCCTCCGCATGCCCGCAGGACCGTTGATCCTGCGTTGTCCGACCCCCGCGGTCGGGCGTGTCGCGCCTCTGCTCAGAATGCTGGGCATTCTGCTTCAGCCCCTGCCCCCTGACTGCTGGGTAGGCGCCGATCGCGGGAATCTGGGGGCCGGGCGGCAAGTCAAAACACACCCGGACACCCGGCGAGGGTGGGCAACTGCACGAGCAGTGTCACTCGGTCAGCTACCCACCCCGCGCGGACGCAACCTGACTAGTATGCCGGATCGAATCCGACATTGCTAATCGGGGTCACCTCTGAGAGTTGCTCACCACTCCCCGTGAGCCGAAGCTCACGAGAAGCAGTCGTGAACATCCTCAGATCAGACGTTGATCTTCGTGACCGTGCCGGCGCCGACAGTGCGGCCACCCTCACGGATCGCGAACTTCAGGCCCTGCTCCATGGCGATCGGCTGGATCAGCTTCACGGACATGGAGGTGGAGTCGCCGGGCATGACCATCTCGGTGCCCTCGGGCAGCGTGACGACGCCGGTGACGTCCGTGGTGCGGAAGTAGAACTGCGGCCGGTAGTTCTGGAAGAACGGCGTGTGACGGCCGCCCTCCTCCTTCGAGAGGATGTAGACCTGGCCCTCGAACTCCGTGTGCGGAGTGGAGGTGCCGGGCTTCACGACGACCATGCCGCGCTCGACGTCCTCGCGCTTGATGCCGCGGAGCAGCAGACCGACGTTCTCACCCGCGCGGGCCTCGTCGAGCAGCTTGCGGAACATCTCGATGCCGGTGCAAACGGTCTTGGTCGACTTCTCGCGGATACCGACGATCTCGACCTCCTCGTTCGGCTTGAGGATGCCACGCTCGGCGCGACCGGTCACCACGGTGCCACGGCCGGTGATCGTGAAGACGTCCTCGATCGGCATGAGGAACGGCTTCTCGGTCTCACGCTCGGGCTGCGGGATCGCGGTGTCGACCGCGGACATCAGCTCGAGGAGCTTGGCGGTCCACTCCGGGTCGCCCTCCAGCGCCTTGAGCGCCGAGACGCGCACGACCGGCAGGTCGTCGCCCGGGAACTCGTAGGTGCTGAGCAGCTCACGGACCTCGAGCTCGACGAGCTCCAGGAGCTCCTCGTCCTCGACCATGTCGCTCTTGTTCAGGGCGACGACGATGTACGGAACGCCGACCTGGCGGGCCAGGAGCACGTGCTCCTTGGTCTGCGGCATCGGGCCGTCGGTCGCGGCAACCACCAGGATCGCGCCGTCCATCTGCGCGGCACCGGTGATCATGTTCTTGATGTAGTCGGCGTGGCCGGGGCAGTCCACGTGCGCGTAGTGACGCGACGCGGTCTGGTACTCGACGTGCGCGATCGAGATCGTGATACCACGGGCCTTCTCTTCAGGCGCCTTGTCGATCTCGTCGAACGGGGTGTACGGGTTCAGGTCCGGGTATTCGTCGTGCAGGACCTTCGTGATGGCCGCAGTCAGCGTCGTCTTACCGTGGTCGATGTGACCAATGGTGCCGATGTTGACGTGCGGCTTAGTCCGCTCGAACTTCGCCTTCGCCACTGGTGTCCTCCTGTGGACTGGTCATTTCTTTTCGCCCGGCACGCCCAGTGAGGCGCTCAGGACTCTGTCGACTGCTAGTGCACGTGCGGCCCTCGACAGGCCGCACGTGCCTCAACGCATCAGGCGCCGGTGGCCTTCGCGATGATCTCCTTCGCCACGTTCTGAGGAACCTCGGCGTAGGAGTCGAACAGCATGCTGTAGCTAGCCCGGCCGGCAGTCTTCGACCGCAGGTCGCCGACGTAGCCGAACATCTCCGAGAGGGGCACCAGAGCCTTGACGACGCGGGCGCCGTGGCGCTCCTCCATCGACTGGATCATGCCACGCCGGGAGTTGAGGTCGCCGATGACGTCACCCATGTTGTCCTCGGGGGTGGTGACCTCAACGGCCATCATCGGCTCGAGCAGCGCGGGGTCGGCCTTGCGGGCCGCTTCCTTCATCGCCATCGAGCCGGCGATCTTGAACGCCATCTCGGACGAGTCGACCTCGTGGTACTGACCGTCGAGCAGCGTGAACTTCACACCGACCAGCGGGTAGCCGGCGAGAACGCCGTACTGCAGGGAGTCCTGCGCGCCGTGGTCCACCGAGGGGATGAACTCCTTGGGGATACGGCCACCGGTGACGGCGTTGACGAACTCGTAGGTCGGGCCGTCAGCCTCGAGGCCCAGGGGCTCGACCTTGACGATGACCTTCGCGTACTGGCCCGAACCACCGGTCTGCTTCTTGTGCACGTAGTCGAGCTTCTCGACCGTGCCGCGAATGGTCTCGCGGTACGCCACCTGCGGCTTACCGATGTTCGCCTCGACGTTGAACTCGCGGCGCATCCGGTCGACGAGGATGTCGAGGTGCAGCTCACCCATGCCGGCGATGATGGTCTGACCGGTCTCCTCGCTGGTGGAGACCCGGAAGGTCGGGTCCTCCTCGGCGAGGCGCTGGATCGCGGTGCCCAGCTTCTCCTGGTCGGACTTCGTCTTCGGCTCGATGGCCACCTCGATGACCGGCTCCGGGAACGTCATCGACTCGAGGACGACCGGCTTGTTCGGGTCACAGAGGGTGTCACCGGTGGTGGTCTGCTTCAGACCCTGGACGGCGATGATGTCGCCGGCCTGCGCGGTCGAGCGCTCCTCGCGCTTGTTCGCGTGCATCTGGTAGATCTTGCCGATGCGCTCCTTGCGGTCCTTGGTGGAGTTCGCCACCTGAGTACCGGTCTCGAGCGTGCCGGAGTAGACCCGGACGTACGTGAGCTTGCCGAGGTGCTTGTCGGTCTGGATCTTGAAGGCCAGCGCCGAGAAGGGCTCGTCGTTCGACGGCTTCCGCAGCATCGGCGTCTCGCCGTCGGTCGCGGTGCCCTCGATGGCCGGAACGTCCAGCGGCGACGGCAGGAACTCGACAACGGCGTCCAGCATCGGCTGCACACCCTTGTTCTTGAACGCCGAGCCACACAGAACCGGGTTGGCCTTGCTGGCGATCGTGGCGCGCCGGATGGCGGCCCGGATCTCGTCGACCGAGACCTCTTCGCCCTCGAGGTACTTCTCCATCACGGCGTCGTCGACGTCCGCGAGGGTCTCGATGAGCTTCTCGCGCCACTCGGCGGCCTGGTCGGCGAGGTCGGCCGGGATCTCCTCGATCGCGTAGTCCTCACCCTTCTGGGTCTCCCCACGCCAGGTGAGCGCGCGCATCTCGATCAGGTCGACGACACCGATGTGGTCACCCTCGAGCCCGATCGGGATCTGCAGGACCAGCGGGGTGGCGTTGAGCCGGTCGATCATCATCTGCACGCAGCGGAAGAAGTCGGCACCGGTCCGGTCGAGCTTGTTGACGAAGCACATCCGGGGGACGTCGTACTTGTCCGCCTGGCGCCAGACGTTCTCGGTCTGGGGCTCCACGCCGGCCACACCGTCGTACACCGCGACCGCACCATCGAGCACACGCAGCGACCGCTCGACCTCGACCGTGAAGTCGACGTGGCCAGGCGTGTCGATGATCTGGATCGTGTGACCCTTCCACTCGCACTTGGTGGCGGCGGAAGTGATGGTGATACCGCGCTCCTGCTCCTGCTCCATCCAGTCCATGACGGCGCCGCCGTCGTGCACTTCACCGATCTTGTACGTGATACCGGTGTAGAACAGGATTCGCTCGGTCGTCGTGGTCTTACCAGCGTCGATGTGCGCCATGATGCCGATGTTGCGTACCTTGGCGAGCGCGTCTGCGGCGGCCACTTCCATCCCTACTTTTCTTCGTCGTCGTCTCGTGGACCGGTACGAATGCCGTGGCCCGGCGGATTGCCGGGCCCGCAGCAGGGTCTTACCAGCGGTAGTGCGCGAAGGCCTTGTTGGACTCCGCCATCTTGTGAGTGTCCTCGCGGCGCTTGACCGCGGCACCGAGGCCGTTGCTGGCGTCGAGCAGCTCGTTCTGCAGGCGCTCGATCATGGTCTTCTCGCGGCGGGCCTTGGAGTACTGGACCAGCCAGCGCAGACCGAGGGTGGTCTGGCGCGGGGTACGGACCTCGACCGGAACCTGGTAGGTCGCGCCACCGACACGGCGGCTGCGGACCTCGAGGGTCGGCTTGACGTTGTCCATGGCGCGCTTGAGGATCACCACGGGGTCGGTGCCGCTCTTCTCGCGGGCGCCTTCCAGGGCTCCGTACACGATGCGCTCGGCGAGCTGACGCTTGCCGCCGATCAGGATCTTGTTGACCAGCTGAGTTACCAGCGGGGAGTTGTACACCGGGTCAGCGACCACCGGGTGGCGCGGAGCGGGTCCCTTACGCGGCATGTCAGCTCTTCTCCTTCTTCGCGCCGTAGCGGCTGCGAGCCTGCTTGCGGTTGCGGACACCCTGGGTGTCCAGCGAACCACGAACGATCTTGTAGCGGACGCCCGGGAGGTCCTTCACACGACCGCCACGCACGAGCACGATGGAGTGCTCCTGCAGGTTGTGGCCGACGCCCGGGATGTACGCCGTCACCTCGATCTGGCTGCTGAGCTTCACACGAGCGACCTTGCGCAGCGCAGAGTTCGGCTTCTTGGGGGTGGTGGTGTACACGCGCGTGCACACGCCGCGCCGCTGAGGACTTCCCTTCAGCGCCGGCGTCTTCGTCTTGCTCGTCTTCGCCTGGCGGCCCTTGCGGACCAGCTGCTGGATCGTGGGCACCGGGTTTCTCCGCTCCCTTCGGCCGCTTCCTGTTCACGGCCGCACCGAGTATTTCTGCCTCTGTGTGCGAGCCGCTCCCCGAGGGAAGCCTCCCGCACCCGCGGTCGGGCGTGTCGTCCGGCTCACGGTCCCTTCACGCGCGAAGGTTCGCGCGTTCCGGATGTTTGTCTGTGTGAACAGGGCCCTTCACTGAGCCCTGCCCGTCGTGGTGCTCTAACCCGTCGCACGTTCCGAAACGGGTGCACGCACGAGTTGCCCGGGCGAGCCCGGGCACGAGGGGAAAGACTACCCACCCTGCGCACCCAGGTCAAAATGAACCCAGGCTCCCACGATGGACATCTCCGTATACCAGTGTACCGGGTGGCCCGGCGTGCCATCGTCGCGGTGCCGGATCCCGGCCACCGGCCGCCCTCGCGCGGTCCGAACCGGACTTCACAACTGCACCAACAACCCCACCGAGAGTGCCACCACCGACAGAGCGGCGCCGGTGATCCCGCACACCAGGCCACCGACGGTGAGACCCCGCCCGGTGAACCGTACTCTCCCCGGCTCCGCGGGGCGGGCGATCTGCCGCCGCGCGATCAGGCCGGCCACCACGGCGCCGGCGCCGGCCAGCAGGCTGAGCAGGGTGAACGCTCCAGCGACCCAGCCGCCCCAGCCCTCCTGGGCTCCACTGAGGCCGAAGCAGAAGACAGCGAACGAGACGACGATCGCGGCGATGCCGGCCACCAGCGAACCGACGGCCGGCCCGGAGGTGATCGGTGCCACCTGGAGGTGGACCAGGCCGAATCCGGTCCCGGTCACCTGATCCACCCGCTCCGGCTGCCAGCCCGCGGTCACCGGTGGTGGCGGAGGAACTGGTGGGTACGGCGGGGGCGCGCCGTACGGAGCCGGGGACTGGCCGTACGGCGCGTGGTACGGCGGGCCCGGCTGCGGCGGCGGAACGGCGCCCGGGAGTTGCGTCATATCCGAAGCATGTCACTCATCCGAGCGTGGCCGCAGCCCGCCCGGCCTCGGCGGGCCGGACGCCGGCCGGCACCCGGCCTCGACGCACCCGGACCTCGGTCGGTGCCGGCCTCCGCGGGCCCGGGCCTCAGTCGGTGCCCGGCGAGAAGTCCTGGGCGCCGCCCGGCGCGGCGGCCAGATGCAGCAGCCCGGCGATCGCCAGCACCACCAGCGCGGTCACCGTCAGCACGATGCCCACCCAGGCCAGCTGGGTGCCCCGGCGGATCCACACCGAACCGGTCAGGAACCCGCCCGCGGCATAGACCTCACGCCCGGTCTGCCGGGCCAGCACGAGCGCCAGCGTGGCGGGTATCACCCCACCCACCAGCGGGCCGGTGAGCAGCCCCACCAGGCCGAGCGCGAACACCGCCCGGGCCTTCGTCGACGGCACGGGCTCCGGGTCCATCGGGTGGCGTGCGGGCACAGCGGGAAGCGTCACTCAACCATCCTAGAAAGCACACGGGGCGGCCGCGCAACGCGCGACCGCCCCGTGTGGAGAAACCCTTAGCGGTACGACCCGAAGTCGAAGTCGTCCAGCGGCACTGCCTGCCCGCTGGCCGGCCCGAAGCCGTAGTCGGTCTCCGGGTACCCGGTCATCGAGTACACCTTGGCCTTGGCCTCCTCGGTCGGCTCCACCCGGATGTTGCGGTACTTGGAGATACCGGTACCGGCCGGGATGAGCTTACCGATGATGACGTTCTCCTTGAGGCCCACCAGCGAGTCGCTGCGCGAGTTGATCGCAGCGTCGGTGAGCACCCGGGTGGTCTCCTGGAAGGAGGCCGCCGAGAGCCAGGAGTCGGTCGCCAGCGAGGCCTTGGTGATACCCATCAGCACCGGACGGCCGGCGGCGGGCTCGCCACCCTCGCCCACGAGCCGGCGGTTCTCCGACTCGAAGAGCGCCCGGTCGACCAGCACACCCGGCAGGAACTCGGTCGCGCCGGAGTCGATGACCGTCACCCGCTTGAGCATCTGGCGGATGATGATCTCGATGTGCTTGTCGTGGATGAGCACACCCTGCGAGCGGTAGACCTCCTGGACCTCACTGGTCAGGTGGACCTGGACCGCGCGCGGGCCCATGATGCGCAGCAGCTCGTGCGGGTCGATGGTGCCCTCGGTGAGCTTCTCGCCGACCGCGATGTGGTCGCCGTCGTGGGCCCGGAGCTTGACGCGCTTCGAGATCTTGTCGTAGACGATCTCTTCGCTGCCGTCGTCCGGCACCACGATGATCTTCCGGGAGCGCTCGCCGTCCTCGATGCGGACGCGGCCGGGGGTGTCGGCGATCGGCGCCTTGCCCTTCGGCACACGTGCCTCGAAGATCTCCTGCACACGCGGCAGACCCTGGGTGATGTCCTCACCCGCGACACCACCGGTGTGGAAGGTACGCATCGTCAGCTGCGTACCGGGCTCACCGATGGACTGGGCGGCGATGATGCCGACCGCCTCGCCGATGTCGACCGACTTGCCGGTCGGCAGCGAACGGCCGTAGCAGGCCGCGCACACACCGAGCTTCGACTCACAGGTCAGGACGCTGCGGACCCGGACGTTCTCGACGCCGGCGGCGACGAGCTTGTCGACCAGGATCGAGTTGAGGTCGTCACCGCGCGAGACGACGCGGTTGCCGTTCTCGTCGTCGATGTTGTCGGCCAGCGTACGGGCGTGCACACCGGTCTCGGCGTGCACGTGGACGACCAGGGTGCCGTCCGCCTCGCGCTCGCCCACCTGCATCGGGATCGCGCGGTCGGTGCCGCAGTCCTCCTCGCGGATGATGACGTCCTGCGAGACGTCCACCAGACGACGGGTCAGGTAACCCGAGTCGGCGGTACGCAGCGCGGTGTCGGCCAGACCCTTACGGGCACCGTGCGTGGAGATGAAGTACTCCAGAACGGTCAGACCCTCGCGGTACGACGACGTGATCGGGCGCGGGATGATCTCGCCCTTGGGGTTGGCCACCAGACCACGGATCGCGGCGATCTGCCGGAGCTGGAGGAGGTTACCGCGAGCGCCGGAGTTGATCATCACCCAGAGCGGGTTCTCCTGCGGCAGCGCGGTCTCCATCTCCTTGGAGATCTCGTTGGTCGCCTTGGTCCAGATCTCGATGAGCTCGCCGCGGCGCTCCTCACCGGTCATCAGACCACGCTGGTACTGCTTGTCGATGCGGTCGGCCTCGACCTGGTAGCGGGCCAGGATCTCCGGCTTGCGCGGAGGACCGATGACGTCGCCCATGCCGATCGTCACACCGGACCAGGTGGCCCAGTGGAAACCGGCCTCCTTGAGCGCGTCCAGGGTCGCGGCCAGGGCGACCTTGGGGAAGCGCTCGGCGAGGTCGTTGACGATCGCCGACAGCTGACCCTTGCGGATCTCGTAGTTCACGTACCGGTAGCCCGGGGGCAGGGTCTCGTTGAAGATGACCCGGCCCAGCGTGGTCTCCACCAGCACCGGGTCGCCCTCGACCCACTCCTCCGGAGCGGTCCAGGTCGCACCCTTGGCGCCGTTGTCGACCCCGATGACCTCCCGCAGCCGGATCTTCACCGGAGCCTGCAGGTGCAGCTCACCGTTGTCGTACGCCATCCGCGCCTCGGCGTCCGAGCTGAACACCCGGCCCTCGCCCTTGGCACCGGGCGTGAGGTGGGTCAGGTGGTACAGACCGATGACCATGTCCTGGGTGGGCATGGTGACCGGCTTGCCGTCGGCCGGCTTGAGGATGTTGTTCGACGACAGCATCAGGATCCGGGCCTCGGCCTGCGCCTCGGCCGACAGCGGCACGTGGACCGCCATCTGGTCACCGTCGAAGTCGGCGTTGAACGCCGTACACACGAGCGGGTGGATCTGGATGGCCTTGCCCTCGACCAGCTGGGGCTCGAAGGCCTGGATGCCGAGACGGTGCAGGGTCGGCGCGCGGTTCAGCAGAACCGGGTGCTCGGAGATGACCTCTTCGAGGACGTCCCACACGACCGGGCGCTGACGCTCGACCATCCGCTTGGCCGACTTGATGTTCTGCGCGTGGTTGAGATCCACCAGGCGCTTCATCACGAACGGCTTGAACAGCTCCAGCGCCATCTGCTTCGGCAGGCCGCACTGGTGCAGCTTGAGCCGCGGGCCGACGACGATGACGGAACGGCCGGAGTAGTCGACGCGCTTGCCGAGCAGGTTCTGACGGAACCGGCCCTGCTTACCCTTGAGCATGTCGGACAGCGACTTGAGCGGGCGGTTACCCGGACCCGTCACCGGCCGGCCACGACGGCCGTTGTCGAACAGAGCGTCGACGGCCTCCTGGAGCATCCGCTTCTCGTTGTTCACGATGATCTCGGGGGCACCGAGGTCGATCAGACGCTTGAGGCGGTTGTTCCGGTTGATCACCCGGCGGTACAGGTCGTTCAGGTCGGAGGTCGCGAACCGGCCACCGTCGAGCTGCACCATCGGGCGCAGGTCCGGCGGGATGACCGGGACGCAGTCCAGGACCATGCCGAGCGGCGAGTTGCGGGTGTTCAGGAACGCCGCGACGACCTTCAGCCGCTTGAGCGCCCGGATCTTCCGCTGGCCCTTGCCGCTGCGGATGATCTCCCGAAGGTTCTCCGCCTCGGCGTCCAGGTCCATGTTCTGCAGCAGGGCCTTGATGGCCTCGGCGCCCATGCCACCGGTGAAGTACTCACCGAAGCGGTCGCGCAGCTCGCGGTAGAGCAGCTCGTCGGTGACCAGCTGCTTCGAGTCGAGCTTGCGGAAGGTGTCGAGCACCTCGTCCAGGCGGTCGATCTCGCGCTGCGCCTTGTCACGGATCTGGCGCATCTCGCGCTCGCCGGCTTCCTTCACCTTGCGGCGAACGTCGGCCTTGGCACCCTCGGCCTCGAGCTCGGCGAGATCCTGCTCCAGCTTCGCGGCGCGCTTCTCGATCTCCGAGTCACGACCGTTCTCGGACTGGCGCTTCTCGGCGAAGATCTCGTTCTCGATGGTGGACATGTCACGGTGACGCGACTCGGCGTCCACGCTGGTGACCACGTACGAGGCGAAGTAAATGATCTTCTCGAGGTCCTTGGGGGCCAGGTCGAGCAGATAGCCCAGACGGCTCGGGACGCCCTTGAAGTACCAGATGTGGGTCACCGACGCGGCCAGCTCGATGTGACCCATGCGCTCACGGCGGACCTTGGACCGGGTCACCTCGACGCCACAGCGCTCACAGATGATGCCCTTGAACCGGACCCGCTTGTACTTACCGCAGTAGCACTCCCAGTCCCGCTGCGGACCGAAGATCTTCTCGCAGAAGAGTCCGTCCTTCTCGGGCTTGAGGGTGCGGTAGTTGATCGTCTCGGGCTTCTTGACCTCGCCGTGCGACCACTGCCGGATGTCGTCAGCGGTAGCAAGGCCGATGCGCAACTCGTCGAAGAAGTTGACGTCGAGCACTTGGACTATCCCTCGTGTTTCGTTGCTCGGGTGAATTCAAGGCCGGCGGGGGCGGCTCCGGCTCCCCGGGTGGGGGAACCGGAGCCGCTCTCCGTCAGATCTCCTCGACGCTGCTGACGCCCTCGTTCGGGCGCCGGGACAGGTCGATGCCGAGTTCCTCCGCGGCCCGGAAGACCTCGTCGTCGGTCTCGCGCATCTCCAGGGCAACGCCGTCGCTGGAGAGCACCTCAACGTTCAGGCACAGCGACTGGAGCTCCTTGAGAAGCACCTTGAACGACTCCGGGATTCCCGGCTCCGGGATGTTCTCGCCCTTGACGATGGCCTCGTAGACCTTCACTCGGCCGAGGACGTCGTCGGACTTGATGGTGAGCAGTTCCTGCAGCGCGTAAGCGGCGCCGTAGGCCTGCATGGCCCAGCACTCCATCTCACCGAAACGCTGACCACCGAACTGCGCCTTACCACCCAGCGGCTGCTGCGTGATCATCGAGTACGGGCCGGTCGAGCGAGCGTGGATCTTGTCGTCGACCAGGTGGTTCAGCTTCAGGATGTAGACGTAGCCGACCGAGATCGGGTCCGGCAGCGGCTCGCCCGAGCGACCGTCGAACAGGTGCGCCTTGCCGTCGCCGTTGACCAGCCGCTTACCGTCGCGGTTGACCAGCGTCGACTCGAGGAGACCCTTGATCTCCTCCTCCTGGGCACCGTCGAAGACCGGGGTCGCGACGTTGCTGTCGGCCACCGACTCGTGCGCCTCGATCGAGCGGAGCTGACGCTTCCACTCCTCGTCGTCGCCCTCCACCGACCAGCCGGTCTTGGCGATCCACCCGAGGTGGGTCTCCAGAACCTGGCCGATGTTCATACGCGACGGAACACCGAGCGGGTTGAGCACGATGTCGACCGGGGTCCCGTCCTCGAGGAACGGCATGTCCTCGACCGGCAGGATCTTGGAGATGACGCCCTTGTTGCCGTGCCGGCCCGCGAGCTTGTCACCGTCCTGGATCTTGCGCTTCTGGGCGACGTAGACCCGGACCAGCTCGTTGACACCCGGGGGCAGCTCGTCGCCGTCCTCGCGGGAGAACGTCCGGACACCGATGACGGTGCCGGTCTCGCCGTGCGGAACCTTCAGCGAGGTGTCCCGGACCTCCCGGGCCTTCTCACCGAAGATCGCGCGGAGCAGACGCTCCTCCGGGGTCAGCTCGGTCTCACCCTTGGGCGTGACCTTGCCGACCAGGATGTCACCGGGGACGACCTCGGCGCCGATCCGGATGATGCCACGCTCGTCCAGGTCCGCCAGCATCTCTTCGCTGACGTTCGGGATGTCGCGGGTGATCTCTTCCGGGCCGAGCTTGGTGTCCCGGGCGTCGACCTCGTGCTCCTCGATGTGGATCGAGGTGAGGACGTCCTGCTGCACGAGGCGCTGCGACAGGATGATCGCGTCCTCGTAGTTGTGACCCTCCCAGCACATGAACGCGACCAGGAGGTTGCGGCCCAGGGCCATCTCCCCCTCGTCGGTGCACGGGCCGTCGGCGATGACCTGGCCGGCCTCGACCCGGTCACCCTCGAAGACGACCGGCTTCTGGTTGACGCAGGAGCCGGCGTTCGAGCGGCGGAACTTGTGCAGCAGGTAGGTCCGGCGGTGGCCGTCGTCCTGGTGCACCGTCACGTAGTCGGCGCACAGGTCCTCGACCACACCGGCGACCTCGGCGACGACCACGTCACCGGCGTCGACCGCGGCGCGGTACTCCATGCCCGTACCGACGAGCGGGGCCTCGGCCTTGACCAGCGGCACCGCCTGGCGCTGCATGTTCGCGCCCATGAGTGCGCGGTTGGCGTCGTCGTGCTCGAGGAAGGGGATCATCGCGGTCGCGACCGAGGTCATCTGCCGCGGCGACACGTCCATGTAGTCGACCTCGGTGCCGGGCACGTAGTCGACCTCACCGCCCTTACGGCGGACCAGGACGCGGTCCTCGGCGAAGGTGCCGTCGCTGGACAGCACCGCGTTCGCCTGGGCCTTGATGAACCGGTCTTCCTCGTCGGCGGTGAGGTAGTGCACCTCGTCCGTGACGATGCCGTTCTCGACCTTGCGGTACGGCGTCTCGATGAAGCCGAACGGGTTGACCCGCGCGAACGTCGAGAGCGCGCCGATCAGGCCGATGTTCGGGCCTTCCGGGGTCTCGATCGGGCACATCCGGCCGTAGTGGGACGGGTGCACGTCGCGGACCTCGAAGCCGGCCCGCTCACGGCTCAGACCACCCGGGCCGAGCGCCGACAGACGGCGACGGTGGGTCAGACCCGCGAGGGGGTTGGTCTGGTCCATGAACTGCGACAGCTGCGAGGTGCCGAAGAACTCCTTGATCGCAGCCACCACGGGGCGGATGTTGATCAGGGTCTGCGGCGTGATCGCCTCGACGTCCTGGGTCGTCATCCGCTCGCGGACGACGCGCTCCATCCGGGACAGGCCGACGCGGACCTGGTTCTGGATGAGCTCGCCGACGGTGCGCAGACGGCGGTTGCCGAAGTGGTCGATGTCGTCGGCCTCGTAGCCGTCCTCACCGGCGTGCAGCCGGCAGAGGTAGTCCACGGTCTTGACGATGTCTTCCTCGGAGAGCGTGCCCCGGACGATCGGGACGTCGATCTCGAGCTTCTTGTTGAACTTGTAACGGCCGACCTTGGCGACGTCATACCGCTTCGGGTTGAAGAAGAGGTTGTCGAGCAGGGTCTGGGCGTTCTCGCGCGTCGGCGGCTCGCCGGGACGCAGCTTGCGGTAGATGTCGAGCAGGGCTTCGTCCTGCCCGCCGATGTGGTCCTTCTCCAGGGTCGTCATGAGCAGTTCGGACCAGCCGAAACGCTCACGGATCTGGTCGGCGGACCAGCCGATCGCCTTGAGCAGGACGGTGACGGCCTGCCGGCGCTTGCGGTCGATGCGGACACCGACGGTGTCGCGCTTGTCGATGTCGAACTCCAGCCAGGCACCCCGGCTCGGGATGACCTTGACGCTGGTGAGGTCGCGGTCGGAGGTCTTGTCCGGCTCCTTGGTGAAGTACACGCCCGGCGAACGGACGAGCTGGCTCACCACGACCCGCTCGGTGCCGTTGATGACGAACGTCCCCTTGGGGGTCATCATCGGGAAGTCACCCATGAACACGGTCTGGCTCTTGATCTCGCCAGTGGTGTTGTTGGTGAACTCCGCGGTCACGAACAGCGGGGCACAGTAGGTCAGGTCCTTCTCCTTGCACTCCTCGATCGAGGCCTTGACCTCGTCGAAGCGCGGAGCTGAGAAGGACAGCGACATGGTGCCGGAGAAGTCCTCAATGGGACTGATCTCTTCGAGGATCTCTGCGAGGCCCGAGTGGGCGTGCGGGTCGTCCGTCGTCCGGGCCTGCCAAGCCTCGTTGCCGACCAGCCAGTCGAAGGAGTCCGTCTGGAGGGCGAGGAGGTTGGGGACCTCTAGCTGCTCGGTGATCCGGCCGAAAGAGACCCGGCGGGGTGCGTAAGCGCTCGACGTACGGCTGGTCTTCGCAGGGCGGGAAGCTGCCAAGATGCGTCCTTCCGAGGACCGGTGCTGCTATGCGGCTGAGTTGCTGGTGCAACTGGTCTGCGTGCACTCCAATGAGCCCCCAAGAGAGTTATCCACATGGATATCTCAGTCGAAGGCAAGGCAGAAGGCAGCGCAAACTAGCAGTGTAGCCGCTCGGCTAACCGCTGTCCAGCCCCACACCCGAGGTGCTCTGCGGAACAAGTCCCCATCGTCGCTGACCTGCGCAACAGGCGGTCAGGAACGGTGACGGGAACCGCTCGGAAACGCAGTAACTGTCCTCCGGTGCCGGTCCGGTGAGTGGCGGGCGCAAAGCCTCGTTACCCACAGGGCGGCTGTCGCAAGCGCGGAAACTTGCTGCTGTCAGCGTGCCTGTCCGCCGACACACAGTCAAGGGCTGTGCCGCGGGTCGGACAGCCGCGGTCGTCCGCTCAGCGCTTTATTTCACGAAAAGTGAACTTTACAAGCTTTTGCCGCCTGTGTCGCCGGCGGCCCGACCGCACCCCGCTGACCAGCGGGGACGACGGGTGATACGGCGATGGCGAGGATCCGCGAACGAATCCCCGCCATCGACGGATAACACTGTGGAGCGTTAGATCACTTGAGGGTGACCTTCGCGCCCTCACCCTCGAGCTTGGCCTTGGCGGCCTCGGCCTTCTCCTTGTTGACACCCTCGAGGATCGCCTTGGGGGCGGACTCGACGGCGTCCTTGGCCTCCTTGAGGCCCAGGCCGGTCAGCTCACGCACGACCTTGATGACCTGGATCTTCTTGCCACCGTCACCCTCGAGGACGACGTCGAACGAGTCCTTCTCCTCCGGGGCGTCGGCAGCGGCGCCGGGGCCGGCCGGGCCCGCGACGGCGACCGGAGCGGCAGCCTTGACGTCGAAGACGTCCTCGAACTGCTTCACGAACTCGGAGAGCTCGATCAGGGTCATCTCCTTGAAGGCCTCGAGCAGGTCTTCGGTGCTGATCTTCGCCATGTGAGGCAACCTTTCCTAAGTACTTTTGACGTTTAAACGGTTCACACGGTGGCCTCAGGCCTCCGCGGAACCGGCCTTCTCGCGCTCAGCCCGCAGCGCCTCGACCGTGCGCACCGTCTTGGTGAGGGGCGCCTGGAACGTGGCAGCGGCCTTGCTGAGGTTCGCCTTCATGGCGCCGGCCAGCTTGGCCAGCAGCACCTCACGGGACTCGAGGTCAGCAAGCTTGTTGACCTCGTCCGCCGTGATGGCCTTGCCCTCGAAGACACCGCCCTTGATGACGAGAACGGGGTGGGCCTTGGCGAAGGCACGGATGCCCTTGGCCGCCTCGACCACATCGCCGTTCACGAAGGCGAGCGCGGTAGGACCGGTGAACAGCGCGTCGAGACCCTCGATACCAGCGTCGCTCGCGGCACGCTTAGCCAGCGTGTTCTTCGCGACGGTGTACTTGTTCTCGCCGCCCAGCGACCGCCGGAGCTCGGTGAGCTCCTTCACGGTGAGGCCGCGGTATTCGGTCAACACGGTGGCCGCCGAAGCACGGAAGTGGTCCGTGAGTTCGGCAACGGCCGAAGCCTTGTCGGCCCGGACCGGCTTGTCCGCCATGTCCCTCCTCTCTCAGTGCTTCAGCCACTGGTCGAGAGGGTCCGAACAAAACAAAACGCCCCGGGCGCAGAGGCACGGGGCGAACTCGAACACACGCAAAGGCGCGGTCGGCGATCACGAACCGTTCTCCCCTGCACGGGTCGCCCGCCTGTTGCGGGACCTTCGGCCGCGACATCCGCCTCACGACGGTTGTTGCGGCGACCAGCGGTCTATGGGTGGAACTTCGAGATGCAACAGTACGCGGGACCGTCACCGAACGCCAAATCGGGGTCAGGAACGAGCCTTGCGCAAACGTGCGTAGAGCCCCAGAGCAGCCGTACACCACAGCAGCGCCCAGCCGGCCAGCAGCGTCATCGTGCCCGGGTCCGGCAGCCGGTCGGTGCCCAGCTCGCGTGCCGTCGCCAGCACCGGCGGCACCAGCCACGGCGCGATCGAGTCACGCAAGCCCAGCACGATCACCAGGATCGAACCGGTCACCAGCACCGCCACCCCGGGCAGCACCCGCCTGGTCACGGCCCGGCCGGCCAGCGCGCCCAGCGCCACCGCGGCCGGCGCCACCAGCAGATGCGCCGACAGGCCGAGCAGGATCCCGGCCGGGAGTGAGGGTTCCGCAGAACCCGGTGCGGGTGGGCGGATGCCACCGAACGGCAGCGGGGCCACCATCGCGAACAGACACACCACGCCGGCCAGAACCAGCGCCGCCAGCAGGCCGGCGGCGGCTTCCCGGGCCGGGCCGACGGCCAGCCGGGCCAGACGGCGCTGGGCGTCCGGTTCGGTGTCCAGCAGCAGCTTGGTGAGCCAGGCCAGGATCGGGAAGAGGCAGACGGCGGAATACCCGTAGGCGGAGGCGGCCGGGGCGGCGCCACCGCCGTACAGGACCGAGAGGACGGCCAGCACGGTGATCAGCGGGGCCAGGGCACGGCCGCCCCGCAGGAAGCCGGACAGGCGCATCCGTACGAGCGCGGTCATCGGCTCGGCTCCTCGGCCGCGTGCTCGCACGGGTGCTCGGCCGCGTGGTCGCCTGGGTGCTCGCCCGGGTGCTCGGCCGCGTGCTCGCCCGGCTGCTCGGCCGCGTGGTCGCCCGACTCGTCGGACTCGTGGTCGCTTGTCGTGGACAGAACGTTCGTTCTGCCTGGGGTGGGGGTGGTCTTCTTCGTGGGCTCCGGACCGCCTTCACGCGACAGAACGTTCGTTTCACCTGAGGTGGGCGCAGACTCCCCCACGAACCCCGGACCGCCTTCACGCGACAGAACGTTCGTTCCGCCTGAGGTCGGCGCAGACTCCCCCACGAACCCCGGACCACCCTCCCGCGATAGAACGTTCGTTCCGCCTAGGGTGGGCGCGGTTTTTCGCACGAGCGCCGGGGCGACTTCGCGGGACAGAACGTTCGTTCTGCGTACCGCAAGCTGGGAATTTGATCGGACGCCCAGGACTCGGTGGCCGGCGGCGGTCAGACTGGTCACCGCGTCGGCTGCCTTGTCCTTGTGGACCGCCACCTCCACCACCACCTCGTCGGGTGCCGGGCCGGTGGGGTTCTCGGTTGGCTCCGCGCCGGAGACTGTCACTCGCTGGCCGGTCACGGTCCAGTGGATCGCGTTCGGGAGGGTGGCGATCTCGCCTCGGTGGTCGCTGACCAGCACCGCTCCGCCCTCCTCGGTCACCTCGGACACCAACTGTGGGACCAGCTCGCGGGACTGGGCGTCCAAGCCCTCCCACGGCTCGTCGAGAATCAGCAGGCCGGGCGGAGTCAGCAGGGCCTGGGCCAGGCCCACCTTCTGGGCGGTGCCCTTGGACAGGTCGGACAGTGGGGTGTCGACGTGGGCGGCCAGGTACAGCCGGTCTATCCACTCGTCGGCGGCGCGCGCCGGCAGACCGCGGACCTCGGCCATCGCCCGCAGATAGCCCAGCGTGCTGAACGGCTGGGCGGCCGGGAAACGTTCCGGGACCCAGCCGACCACCCGGGGGCGGTCGTGGATCGCGCCGCGTGACGGCTGGAGGACCCCGGCGGCCAGCTGGAGCAGGGTGGACTTGCCGGCACCGTTGGGGCCCAGGACCACCGTCGCCCGGCCCGGCAGAACTGTCGCGTCGATGTCGTGCAGGGTCCATGGGGCTCTACGGGCGTACCGGAACCAGACCTTGTCGAAACGCACGGGCCGAAGCATTCCACGCTCGGTGGGAAAGCCGAAACCCCCGGGAGTGGCTCCCGGGGGTTTCGGTGATGCTGTGGATCAGGCGTTCGCGTCGCCGCGCAGGTTCTTCACGACGTTCGGGTCGATCTGGACGCCGGGGCCCATCGTGGTGGCGACGGTGACCTTCTTCAGGTACTTGCCCTTGGCGGCGGACGGCTTGGCCCGGAGGACCTCGTCGAGCACCGCGGCGTAGTTGTCGATCAGCTGCTCCGGCGCGAAGGACGCCTTGCCGATGATCAGGTGCAGGTTCGAGTGCTTGTCCACCCGGAAGGTGATCTTGCCGCCCTTGATCTCGTTGACGGCCTTGGTCACGTCGACGGTGACGGTGCCGGTCTTCGGGTTCGGCATCAGGCCACGCGGGCCGAGGATCCGGGCGATCCGGCCGATCTTGGCCATCTGGTCCGGCGTCGCGATCGCGGCGTCGAAGTCCAGCCAGCCACCCTGGATCCGGGCGACGAGCTCGTCGGTGCCGACCTCGTCGGCGCCGGCCGCGACGGCCTCCTCGGCCTTCGCGCCCTGGGCGAACACGATGACGCGGGCGGTCTTACCGGTGCCGTGCGGCAGGTTGACGGTGCCGCGGACCATCTGGTCGGCCTTACGCGGGTCGACACCGAGGCGCATCGCGACCTCGACGGTGGCGTCGAACTTGACCGGGCTGCTCTCCTTGGCCAGGGCGATCGCGTCCTTGGGCTCGTAGAGCTTGTTGGCGTCGATCTTCTCCGCGGCGGAGCGGTACGCCTTGCTGCGCTGTGCCATTGCTACTTACTCCTGTGGTAGATGGCGGGGCCTTCGGAAAGACCCCTCCCACTGATTACCGCCGGGGATCCGGCGATCAGATCTTGGTGACCTGGTTGAAGTTCAGCTCGACCGGGGTCTCGCGACCGAAGATCGACACCAGGACCTTGAGCTTCTGCTGGTCGGCGTTGATCTCGCTGATCGAGGCCGGCAGCGACGCGAACGCACCGTCGGTGACGGTGACCGAGTCGCCCACCTCGAAGTCGAGCACCTTGACCTCGGGCTTCGCCTTCTTCTCCTCGGCCTGCACGGCCGGGGCCAGCCACTTCAGCACCTCGTCGAGGGAGAGCGGGGCCGGCCGGTCGACCCGGTCGGTGGCGCCGACGAAGCCGGTCACACCGGGGGTGTTGCGCACACAGGAGTAGGACTCCGGGGTCAGATCCATCCGGACCAGGATGTAACCCGGGAAGACCTTGGCCTGCACCTGGTTGCGCTTGCCGTTCTTGACCTCGACCTCTTCACGGGTCGGCACCTCGACCTGGAAGATGAACTCCTCCATGTCGAGGCTGGTGATCCGGGTCTCGAGGTTGGTCTTGACCTTGTTCTCGTAACCCGCGTAGGAGTGCACCACGTACCAGTCGCCGGGCGCGTACCGCAGCTTCTGCCGCAGCTCCTTGACGGGGTCGTAGTCCTCGTCAGCCTCGGGCGCCTGGGCCACGGCCGACTCGTCGTCGGCCGCCTCCACCGACTCGTCGATCGCCAGCGACGACTGCTCGTCGACTGTCTCGTCGTCGTACTCAGGCACGCTCGCTCACTTCCAGAAATGTAACGTCGGTCGGACTCGCGGGGGTCTAGCCCAGCGCCGCGAGGATCGCCTTACCGAAGCCGTAGTCCAGGCCGGCCACCAGAGCCGTCATGATGACCACGAAGACGATGACCACACCGGTGTAGGTCAGCAGCTCCTTGCGGGTCGGCCAGATGACCTTACGGAGTTCGCCGGTGACCTCGCGGAAGAAACCGCCCACCCGGCCGATCGGACCCTTGCCCCGAGCCCTCTTCTTCGAGGGCTCCTCCGCCGACCGCTCGGCGACCGCGGTGCCACCGTCACGAGTGCGTGACTCGTCGGCGTCGTCGTCCGGAACCCCACCGCCGGCGGCGGCGTCGGCGAGAACCTCGTCGTCACCCGGGACGTCGTCACCGGGCCGGTCCTTCTCGGCCACTTCGTCCTACCTCCGTCGTCGGTGGGCTTGAGTTCCTGTCAGCGCTCGACCGGACGCGGAGTTTGTGCGAACCGCGCACCGGGCGGGCACGTCTAGGAGAAATGCGCAGGGGTGACAGGACTTGAACCTGCAGCCTGCGGTTTTGGAGACCGCTGCTCTGCCAATTGAGCTACACCCCTTTGCGGGACCTGTCGCCTTGCGACTTCAGAGCCCCACGGCGCACCAGTGTACGGGTACGCCCGGCCTTATCCCAACCCGGGCTACCGCTTCCTGATGAGCGCCTGTGACATGGACAGTACCTTGTCCCCGCCGCATGTGGCAGTCAGGCTCAGCCGAGTGTGTCCCTCATCGGTGACACCCTTGATCGTGGCGGACACCACGACCTCGGTCCCCTCGTCCGTGTCGGGCACCGGAACCGGCTTGCTGAACCGCACGCTGAGCTCGACGACCGCGTCCGGGGCGCCGGCCCAGTGAGTCACCGCGCGGCCCACCAGAGCCATCGTGAACATGCCGTGCGCGATGACGCCGGGCAGACCCACCGAGGTCGCGGTCCGCTCACTCCAGTGGATCGGGTTGAAGTCGCCCGAGGCGCCCGCGTAGCGCACCAGATCGGCCCGGGTGACCCGGAAGGTCTGCGGTTCCAGGATGTCGCTCATCAGGCCTCTCCTCGCACCACGAGCTTCTGCCAGACGGACACCACCGGCTCGCCGGCCTCGGTGGTCACGTCGGTGCGGGTGGTCAGGAAATCGTGGCCACCCCGGCTCAGGATCTCCTCCACCGTGTTCACACAGACCAGGGCGTCACCGGCGACGACCGGGCGGGTGTACGCGAAACGCTGGTCGCCGTGAACCACCCGGCTGTAGTCGACTCCGAGGGCCGGGTCGGCGACGACCTGACGGGTGGCCGGCATCGTGATCGCGACCGGGAAGGTGGGCGGGGCCACCACGTCGGGGTAGCCGAGAGCACGAGCCGCCTCGGGGTCGTGGTACTCCGCGTCGGTGGCGCCGATCGCCCGGGCGAACTCCCGGATCTTCTCCCGGCCGACCAGGTAGGGCTCGGTGGGCGGGTACGTGCGGCCCACGAAGGATTGGTCCAGTGGCATGCCGACAACCTACCGGCCGGCGGCATTCGCCGTGGAGACAGCACTACGCCGCCCGGACGAATCCGGACGGCGTAGTGAAAAGCTTCAGGCGCTGCTTGTGTACGGGCGATCAGCGCGTCTCGCGGTGCAGGGTGTGCTTGCCGTCGCGCGGGCAGAACTTCTTCAGCTCGACGCGGTCGGGGTCGTTACGCCGGTTCTTCTTGGTGATGTAGTTCCGGTCCTTGCACTCCGTGCACGCCAGGGTGATCTTCGGACGGACGTCGGTCGCCTTGGCCACGGCGGGGTGCCTTCCTGCTAACGAATTAACTGTCGACGAACCAGCGTAGACGCTCGGTCCGCCGCTTCGCAAAGTGGGTCCCCGGGTGGGGAATCACTGGGAGAAAGTAGCGGTGGCCGGACTTGAACCGGCGACACAGCGATTATGAGCCGCTTGCTCTGCCATCTGAGCTACACCGCCGAGCCAGGCTCACATGTCCAGCGCCAGGCAAGGCGGAACGAACCCGGTAGAGCCCCCTTACGGAATCGAACCGTAGACCTTCTCCTTACCATGGAGACGCTCTGCCGACTGAGCTAAGGGGGCTTGCCGCTAACGATCCTTCGCTGTCGCAATCTCTTGCTGTCGCGATCTCTCGCTTGCTGCGTGGATAAGACTACACGGCCTGCGGGGCGGGGTGAAATCAGTACCCCCCTTACCGCGAAATACCTGGTCAGATCACTGCTCGGAGCCTTCTGACCTCTCCGGTCGGAGTGGACTCCGGCTCGGTCTGAGCGCTCAGCCAGGCCTCCAGCCGCTCCCACGGCAGCGGCCGGCTGAAGAGATAGCCCTGACCGATCTCGCAGCCCATCTCCTCCAGCAACTCCAGGGTCAGTTCGCTCTCCACGCCCTCGGCCACCACGGTGAGTCCGAACTCGCGGGAGAGCCCGATCACCGCCCGGACGATCGCCAGGTCACCGGAGTCGGTCGCCATCCCCTGCACGAAGCTGTCGTCGATCTTCACCTCGTGCACCGGCCACTGCCGCAGGTACGCCAGCGACGAGGCGCCCGTCCCGAAGTCGTCGACACTCAGGCGTACGCCGAGATCCCGCAGCCGGTACAGCGACGGCAGCACCCGCTCGATGTCGTTGAGCATGCCCGGCTCGGAAATCTCGAAGGTCACCCGGCCGGGATCGACGGCGTGCTCCTCCAGCAACTCCCGGACCAGCTCCGGGAAGCGGGAGTCGAGCAGCGTACGCGCGGAGAGGTTGACCGCGATGTCCAGCGGCCGCTCGGCCGCCGCCCACGCCTTGCACCGCCGCAGGCCGGCCACCAGCACCACCTCGGTGAGCCGGGCCAGTTGACCGGTGTGCTCGGCGACCGCCACGAAGTCCTCCGCGGCCACCTCGCCGTGCGCCGGGTGCACCCAGCGGGCCAGGCACTCCACGCCCACCACGTGCCGGTCGGCGAGCGTCACCTTGGGCTGGAAGTAGACCTCGAGCTGATCGTTGTCCAGCGCGTGGCGCAGGTCGGCGGCGATGCCCAGGCGGCGGATCGCGCGGGACTCCAGTGCCGGGTGGAAGGGCTGCACGCCGTACGGCAGCACCTTCGCGGCGTTCGCGGCCAGCTCGGCCCGCTGGAGCAGCGCCTCCGGATCGCTGCCGTGATCGGGGTAGACGCTCACCCCGACGGCGGTGTTCACGTCCAGGGTGAGCGAGCCGACCGCCATCGGGCCGCGCAGCCGCTCCCGCATCCGGGTGGCGATCTCGATGGTGGCGTCGATGCTGGGCGCGCGCAGGGTGACCACGAACTCGTCGCCGCCGATCCGGCCGACCAGCGCGCCCGGGTCGGCGATGTCACGGATCCGGTCGGCGGTCTCGCCCAGCAGCTTGTCGCCGGCGGCATGACCCATCGACTCGTTGACGTTCCGCTGGCCGTCGACGTCGAAGAGCATGATCGCGACGACCTCGTCCTCGGCCCGCACCTTCACCGACTCGGCCAGGGCGTCGATCACCCGGCGGCGGTTCGGCAGGCCGGTCAGGCGGTCGTGATAGGCGTCGTAGCGGAGCCGGTCGACCAGGCGGGAGTTCTCCACGGCCACCGCGGCGTGCGCGGCCACCGTCTCCATCACCTGCACGTCGGTCTCCCGGAAACTCCGGCTCTGCCCGAGCCGGTTGGCCACCTCGAGCGTGCCGATCGTCGCCGGGCCGGAGCGCAACGGGATGACGATGACGTCCTTGATCTTGGCGGACCGCAGACTGGCCCGCAGATCCTCGGTCTCCGGGAAGCTCGGGCCGACCCCGACCGGGGCCTGCGAGGCGATCGCCCGGTCCCGGACGTCCTCCGGAGTGGGCGCGATGTCGAGCAGGCCCTTGTGCTCGACCCGGGAGGTCAGCAGCACCTCCGGATGCCGGCCCTGCGGGGAGAGCCACAGCGTCGCGTACTCCGACTGCATCAGTGCACGGACCCGGCCGAGCAGCACGTCCGGCAGACCACTGCGGCCGCCCTCGTCGCGCATCGCCTGGGTCAACTCGTACACGTCGGCGAGCGTCTTGTGCCGCCGGAAGAACTCGGAGTAGGAGCGCAGGATCGACACCAGGGTCGCGATCAGGAAGGCCAGCAGCACCGCCGACCAGAGCGTCGCGTCCAGCGCGATCAGGAAGATCAGGCCGATCAGGATGTTGAGGCCGGTGACCGTGATCGAGGAGAAGCCGGCCCGCAGCACGTCCCGGCCCATGGAGAGCCCCTGGACCAGACTGAACACCCCGGCCAGGCTGACCAGCTCGACGAAGAAGGCCAGCAGCAGCGCGCCGGCGAGGATGGCCCAGGTCCGCGGGCCGGCATCCGGCGCGATCGGCGGGAAGGCCGTGATGAACAGGACCGCCGCGCAGTTCCCGGCAGCGGACTTGGCGACGTTGAACGACAGTTTGGTGGCCGCTGTGCCGGACCAGAGGTGGTGCACCAGACTGGCGCCACTCGCGACCAGGATCACCATCATCGGCGGTAGATAGAACAGCGCCAGAAGAATCGGGAGCTCGGTCAGTCCGACATAAAAACTACTGCGCCAGATGACGATGCTCTGGCCCGTCCGATGGGCGATCAGAAGGGCACCGAAGAAGCCCAGCCCGAGTGGCCAGGAAACGTACCAATGTGGCTCGGTGATCCAGAAGCCGATGGAGCAGAGGACGACGAACAGAGCCAGCGGGTACGTGATGAGCCACGCTCGCTGGGCTCCTCCTCGCCTGGCCCGGGGCCGCTCGACCATCGAGATCCTCTCTAGCCGATCGGCCGCCTCAGACCGTCAGGTGGGGCGCCTCACTCCCAGTCAAGAACGATATTGGTGTTGAACACCGCGGCGTCGCTGCTCTCGGTCGCCCCGGCCTCAACGGCTGTGCCTCCGAAAACCACCGCAAGTGCGAGAACCAAGCCAGCCAGACGGCTCAGCTTCTTTGCAGACATCGCTCGCTCCTCAGTTGGGGATTCGCATCGAGTGTGGGGGTCACATGATGGTGCCACACCAGTTGTGCGACAGGGAGCGTTCATCGGCGGGTCGTGGCGACGCTCCGGCAAATCCTGGCCGAACGGCTGAGCAGGCACTCCTGCCTGCTACTGAAGAATTGACGGCTTTATGGCCGATTTAGGGGGAGAAGTGAGACCAATTCGCGCGTACGCGTCAGGGCGGCTTGACGTCAAGACAGCCTGACGAAACACTGCTCGGCGTGACCACACCCGACGAGCTGGAGCGGCGGCACACACTCACCACCGCCACCCACCGGTACGACGCGCTACGGATGCGGGACGCCCTCGCCGCCATGGACCCCGACGACGAGCCGGCCCTGTCCCGCGACGAGACCCTGGAGATGCTCGCGCTCAGCGAAGTGATCATCCGGAAGGCCGGGTACGGGCGGCAGGCGATGATCCGGTCGGCACGCGGGGCCGGCGCCTCCTGGACACGGATCGGCGCCGCACTCGGCACCACCAAACAGGCGGCATGGGAGTCGCATCAGCGCTGGAATGAATAGCGCTCGGCCTCCGGCGGCAGCACACACCCCGGCGATGTGGGCGATGCCCGGGGCCTTGGTGGATCGTGCGGTGACCGCCGCATTCGGCCCGGCGGTCGCCGGACGGTCCGGCAGCGACGCCCGGCTCGCGCGGACCCGACAGGGCTGCCCGATTTCTGTGGGGCCGATTGGCGTACCCACCAAAGGTTTGAAAACGACCGCAGACCCGGAGAGGGACGCGGACCGGGGTCGCGCGGTGGGTTCGAAGCCGAACCCACCCCACCGGCAACCGCTCTAGCGGTAGTTGTTGAACTGCAGGGCGACCCCGAAATCCTCCTGCTTCAGCAGTGCGATGACCGCCTGCAGGTCGTCCCGCTTCTTGCCGGTCACCCGCAGCTGGTCACCCTGGATCTGCGCCTGCACACCCTTCGGGCCCTCGTCACGGATCTTCTTGCTGATCGCCTTCGCCTTGTCCGTCTCGATCCCCTCGATCACCTTCAGGTCGATCTTCCAGGTCTTCCCGGACTGCCGGGGCTCCCCCGCGTCCAGGGACTTCAGCGAGATGTTGCGCTTCACCAGCTTCTCCTTGAAGACGTCGAGCGCGGCCGTCGCCCGCTCCTCCGTCTCCGAGGTGATCGTGAACGCCTCACCCGACTTGGCGAGAGTCGTGCCGGTCCCCCGGAAGTCGAACCGGGAACCGAGCTCCTTCTCCGCCTGGTGGAAAGCGTTGTCGACCTCCTGCCGGTCGACCTTGCTCACGATGTCGAACGACGGGTTGGCTGCCATAGATCAGACTCCTGCGGCTGGATGCTTGTCGATGCCTTACGCGGCCGGTTCGCGGCCCGCGACATGCCGACCGTACCCGGTTGTTGATGCGGTTCGCGCTACGGCTATTCTTATGTCCGCTGCCGCGGGAGACCACGGCAGTTGCCCAGGCGGGTTGCCCGAGCGGCCAATGGGAGCGGACTGTAAATCCGTCGCGAAAGCTACAGAGGTTCGAATCCTCTACCCGCCACAGGCGAGAAGAACGGCCCCGGTGCCAGCGGAAACGCTGAGCCGGGGCCGTTCTCGTTGTGCTCCGGGGAAGCCGCTGTCTTCGCCCCCTTCGGGGAACATGGCGGGAACGCCCCTACCCGTCCGGCCGGTCTGGGCTCATAGCGCCCAGCTCGTTGAAGATCGGCCCGCGGGCCGGTGGAGGCGAAGCGGTGAGAAAGGTAGTTAGTAGGCGGCTTGCAGATACGCCGTCAAGTTCCGCGGAGAGGCCGTAACGCACGACGATGGACCCCTGCCTGGGGTTCAGCGTTGTCTGCTGGGCTGGGATCAGTCGTCGGTTGTGTGGAACGGCGATTTGAGGAGATGCGCCTCGGCCTCACGGATCCGCGTCCGACTCGGCTCGGCCGGCTTGCGGTCTGACAGGCGCACGACCTCCACGAGCGGGAGAGCGTTGGTCTCCACTTCCGTGAGGAGCCCAGTCTTGGTGGCCACTGTCGTCCTCCTTTCCACCGCTTCGATATCGCCTATCCATAGGTCAGCGGACAGCACGGCATTCTGTTCGAGGCGTGCGGCACTACGGCTGAAGGCGCGAGGAGTCACGTCAGCCGGGGTGAGGATCTCCCGGAGCGAGTCCTCGATGTCCTGTGTCAGTGGCTCCGGGGCGGCCCATACCGGGCTGGTCAGCGACTCCTTCGTGATGACTTGCAGGTCATCGGCGTAGACGGTCCGGTGGTTTCCCGGCCCGCATCCTGCTGCGGTTGAACCAATCGGCCGATACGACCAGGAAGAGGAAGCCTTCTGTGTCGCACCAGACTTCCCTGCGTCGAGGGGCACGCGTCATCTCCTGATCGGTCCGGGTCATTCGGAGGTCTTCGCTCGAACTGAGGCGTTGCGTGCGCTCGGATGTCGATGATCCATCGATAGGGCAGCGTGATGTGGGGCACGCGCACAGCGGCGTGTTCAGGGAAGTCACAGCGGGCACATGGATGAACACACCTTTTGCCGATGTTCTCTGGTATGCGGGCCACGAGCCCGCAAGCCGAAGGAGTGAAAGTTGTCCAGTCATCACAATGGCCTCAAGACAGCCGCTCTGCTGGGTCTGCTCACCGGTCTGATCCTGGCCGTGGGCTACTGGCTGGGTGGCAGCGCCGGCCTGGTTCTCGCCGTGATCGTGTCGCTGGGGATGAATGCCTTCAGCTACTTCTACTCGGACAAGATCGCGCTGCGGGCGATGGGTGCCCGTCAGGTCTCCGAGGCGGAGTTGCCGGGCATCTACGCGATGGTTCGTGAGCTGGCGGCTAAGGCCGGCCAGCCGATGCCCCGGATCTACGTGTCGCCGACGATGCAGCCGAACGCGTTCGCGACCGGCCGCAATCCGCAGAACGCCGCGGTGGCGGTGACGACCGGGATTCTGAACATGCTGGAGCCGCGGGAGATGCGCGCGGTGATCGGGCACGAACTGTCGCACGTCTACAACCGCGACATTCTGATCTCCAGCGTGGCCGCGGGCCTGGCCGGCATCGTCACGATGTTGGCGAATCTGGCGTTCTTCCTGCCGTTCATGGGTTCCGACGACGATGACAGCCCGAACCCGGTGGGCCTGCTGCTGATGATGATTCTGGGCCCGCTGGCCGCGTCGATCATCCAGCTGGCGATCAGCCGGAACCGGGAGTTCCAGGCGGACGCGTCCGGCGCCACGCTGACCGGTGATCCGCTGGCGCTGGCCAGTGCCCTGGAGAAGATTCATCACGGTACGAGCCGGGTGCCCCTGCCGGCCGACGGCCAGTTGACCAGCGCCGCGCACCTGATGATCGCGAACCCGTTCTCGGGCGGCGGCATCTCGGCGCTGTTCTCCACCCACCCGCCGATGCAGGAGCGGGTGCGCCGGCTGCGGGAGCAGGCCGCGCTGACCCGGCGCTGGTGACACCGGCCATATTTCAGGTGTGTTAACCAGTTGCCGGCGTTAGCCTCGGGACGCGTTTGACCCCTTACTCCCGGAGGCCGGCCCGTGACCGCGTTGCGTCAGTACCTTGGCGTCTGGCAGTTACCCGGCGCCAAGGTGCTGTTCCCGGTCGGGATCATCGCCCGGCTGGGGATCGGCATGACCCCGCTGGCGCTGCTCCTGCTGGTCGAGCAGGCCACCGGGCGGTATGCGGCGGCCGGCCTCGCGGGCGGTGTCTACGCCCTGGCCGGCGCCGCGGTCAGCCCGATCGCCGGCCGGCTCGCCGACCGGATCGGCCCGGCTCCGATCCTGTTGGCGACGGCGATCCTGCACCCGCTGGCGCTGGCTGCTCTGCTGCTGGCGAGCCGGGGCGGTCCGGCGGCTCTGGAGTGGATCTTCGTGGCGTCGGCGGCGGCTGGTGCGACGTACCCTCCATTGACCGCGGCGATCCGCCGGGCCTGGACCGACATGACCGCGCCGGGCACCGGCCGGCACGATCTGCGCAATGCCGCGATCGCCGCCGAGACGTCACTCTTCGAGCTGGTCTTCGTGCTCGGCCCGATGCTGGTGTCGGCGTTCCTGGTGATCACCGGACAGCCTGCCGCGGCGCTGATCTGCGCGGCTGTCGCCACCCTCACCGGCACGGCCTGGATCGCCCGTCTTCCGGTGATGCGTCATCGCGGCGCACTGGACGCACATGCCACTGCGAAAGGCCTGGGCCCATTGCGTACGGGCGGGTTCCCGGCCCTGTTGGTGTGTGTCGGCGCGCTGGGTGTCGCGTTCGGTGCGGCCGGGGTGATCGTCCCGGCGTACGCCTCGCAGCACGGCGGCGGTGAGGCCCTCGGCGGTGTGCTGCTCGGGGTGTGGGGTGTCGGCAGTGCGATCGGCGGCATCTGGTTCGGCACCCGCCGCCCGGCGATGGCGTTGACCAGGCAGTTCGCCTGGCTGCTCGCCGCGGTGTCGGTGAGTTTCCTGGTGCTGGCGTTCATGCCGGGCCCGCTCTGGCTGGGCGCCGCCCTGGTGCTGGGTGGCGCCACCATCGCCCCGGCACTGACTGTGGAGAACAGTCTGGTCGGCCGGATCGCCCCGGCCGGCATGCTGAACGAGGCGTACACCTGGATGGTCACCGTCTCGGTCGCCGGCAGTGCCGCGGGTGGCGCGATCTCCGGCGTGATCGTCGACCAGCCGGGCGGTCTGCCCTGGTCGTTCGTCTTCGCGGCGGGTGTGCTGATGCTGGCGGCCGCGGTCGCCGCACTGCCCGAGGGTTCGATGGCACGCGCCGACCGGCACGCCGCCGAAAGGTTATCCACAGCCCTCGCCGCCGACCCCGCGTGACCGCCCGGATTCGATAGCCTGCTGGCAGGGCTTCGGCGAGGGGGCGGCAATGTCCAAAGAGGTCGACATGCGCGCGGCGGACGGCGATCGGCAGCAGATCGCCGACCAGCTCAAGAGCGCGCTGGATGAGGGCAGACTGTCCCTTCACGAGTACGACGAGCGGGTCGCTTCGGCGTATGCCGCCCGGACGTACGGTGATCTTCTCGTTCTGGTCCAGGATCTGCCCCGGCCGGGCATGACCAACGCCGAGGTGAAAGCCCAGGCCAGAAAGGCGGCCCGTCGCCTGCCGACCGCTTTACTCGTTCTCTGGACCATCTGGGGTGCGCTCGTCGCGGTGAACGTCGTCGTTTACGCCCTGGTCGCGGTCTCGATCACCGATTTTGTGTACCCATGGCCGTTCTGGCTGCTGGTGCCCGGTGTCGCGCTCGGCGCGGTGACCGTGGGAGTGCAAGTGATCCGCGATCAGAACGGGAAACAATGACCGCATCGACCCGCGTCCCGCTGTCCGTGCTCGACCTGGCCACCGTCCGCGAGGGCCACGGCAGCTCCGACGCTCTGCACGGCACGATCGAGATCGCCCGGGCCGCCGACGAGCTGGGGTTCGCCCGGTTCTGGGTGGCCGAGCACCACAACATGCCGGCGGTCGCCTCGACCTCACCGCCGGTGCTGATCAGTGCGGTGGCCGCGCACACCCGCGACATCCGGGTGGGGTCCGGCGGGGTGATGCTGCCGAACCATGTGCCGTTCGTGGTGGCCGAGCAGTTCGCGCTGCTGGAGGCGCTCTATCCGGGGCGCATCGACCTGGGCATCGGCCGCGCGCCGGGCACCGATCAGGCGACCGCTGCCGCGCTGCGCGGGGGTTCGCCACAGCTGGCGGTGGAGCAGTTCCCGGAGCATCTGCGCACGCTGCTGGGCCTGCTCGGGGATGCCCGGGTGCCGGCCGGCAAGCTGAGTGCCACGCCCGCTCCGGAGACGTTTCCCGAGGTGTGGATGCTGGGCTCGTCCACCTATGGGGCGCAGATCGCGGCGGCGCTGGGCCTGCCGTTCTGTTACGCGTACCACTTCGCCATGAATTCCGATGTGGACGGCGCGCTGCGGATCTATCGGGACGGGTTCCAGCCCTCGCCGCGATGCCCCCGGCCGTGGGCGATGGTCAGTGTGTCGGCGCTGGCCGCGGAGACCACCGAGGAGGCGCATTTCCTGGCTGGGCCGAGCCGGATGATGGCGCTCAGCCTGCGCACCGGGCGACTCGGTCCGATGATCTCCCCACAGACCGCCGCCCAGCGCGATCTGTCCGAGATGGATCACGCGGTGCTGGAGACGCTGCCGGGGACCCAGGTGATCGGCACCGAGGCCGAGGTGGTCGACGCCCTGGACGCCCTGGTCGAGCGCACCGGAGCCGACGAGTTGATGCTGGCCGGCTCCGTCTACGCCCCGGAGACCCGCGTCGACAGTCTGTCCCGCATCGCCAAGGAGTGGCTCCGATGACCTGGCAGTTGACCTCCGATATCGAGCTGTTCGACGAGCGCGCCGGAGAGTTCCTGCGGTCGGAGCCGGTCCGGCACACCGTTCTGCTCACCGTGGTCGCCACGTTGCGGTCCCAGGGCCCGTTTGTGTACGGCGATGTCGCCCCGCTTCTGGGCTGGTGGACGTCCCCCGCGGGGGTGGTCGAGGGCGCGCTGCTCCAGACGCCGCCCTACCCGCTGACGCTGACCGGGGTCCCGTCCGAGGCGGTACAGGCGGCCGCGCACGCCCTCGCCGACCGAGGCTGGCACGGCCCGGCGAACATGCTCGCCGGGGACGTCCCCGCCTTCACCGAGGTGTGGGGTTCCCGGGTCGGCGGGCCGATGACGACCGGCATGCGGACCCGGCTGTTCCGGCTGGCCGAGCTGACCCCACCTGAGCCGTCCCCGCCCGGTCGCGCCCGGGTCGCCGGGCCGGCGGACCGTCCGCTGCTGCTCGACTGGTTCACCGCCTTCTTCGACGACATGGGCGAGCATCCGTCCGATGTGGGCACGGTGCTGGACGAGCGCTTGACCGACGGCGGCGTCACGATCTGGGAGACGTCCGGCACACCCGTGGCGATGGCGACCCGGTCCCGCTCCGAGGCCGGCATGGCCCGTGTCCAGTACGTGTACACCCCGCCCGTACACCGCAAACGGGGTTTCGGTGGCGCGGTGACCGCCGCCGCCACCCGAAATGCGCTGGACGCCGGCATCACCGAGATGGTCCTCTTCACCGACCTGGCCAATCCGACCAGCAACGCGCTGTACCCACGTCTGGGTTACCGGCCGATCGAAGACCGAGCGGTGGTGGAATTCTCCTCATGACCAGCGGAACGATCCTCTCCCTGAACGTGGGCGGCTCCGAGCCCAACCCCGGCAAGGGCGGTGTCACCGGGATCGGCAAGCGCCCGGTCGACCACCCGGTGACGGTCCGCCGCCCCGGCCCGAAGACGACCGGCCTGCACAGCGGCGTCGTCGGCGACTTCATCGGCGACGTCAAACATCACGGCGGCGACGACCAGGCGGTGTATGCGTACGCGGTGGAGGACTACGCCTGGTGGTCGGCGGAGCTGGGCCGCGACCTGGCCCCCGGCCTGTTCGGCGAGAACCTGACGACCCAGGGCCTGAACCTCTACGACGCGGTCCTCGGCGAGCAGTGGCGGGTCGGCGCCGGGGTGGTGCTGGAGACCACGTTCGGCCGCATCCCGTGCGCCACCTTCCAGCACCGGATGGGCGAGCCCCGCTGGATCAAGCGGTTCGCCGCCTCCAACCGCACCGGCGCCTATCTACGGATCCTGACCGAGGGCGAGATCAGCCCCGGCGACCGGATCGAGGTGGTGGAGCGGCCAGCACACGGCCTGACGTTGTCCGAGGCGTTCCGCATCTACATGCACGCCCCGGAAGACCTGTCGCAACTGCTGGTGGCCGACGCGCTGCCCCCACAGCTTCGCGCCGACATCGAGAAACGGTTGTCACCGACCACCCGGTGAGGCTTCCAGGAGCTTTCTTTTCGGCTGTCAGCCCGCGCGGTCCATTCCCCGCGCGAGCGCTCCCTTCCGGGCCGATCTTGGTGGATCCCCCACTGTTTCGAGTCTTGTTCTTGGTCGCCTGATCACTTGCGGTCGATCCCTCGCGCGGGCGACCCGTTCGGCAGAGATCTTGGTGGATTTACCACCGGAAACGGTGGTAAATCCACCAAGGTCGGCCAGGAGAAGGGGTGGCAATGGACACTCGCGCGAGGAATGGACAGCGAGCGGGCCAGCAGCCGAGAAGAAGACTCATCGGAAGGTGGCGAATCCACCAAGGTCGGCCGGAAAAAGGCTGGCAGTGGACACTCGCGCGGGGAATTGACCGCGAGTGAGGCGGAAGTCGAGTGCATGACGCGAGATGGTGGCAAATACCCCAAGACAACGCGTGAGGGATGATCGCGCGCTGGTCGCCGACCGGAGAGACGGCTTGAGTCGGCGGAGAACGAGGCCGATCGCGACTTCGCCGGGATGATTCGCTGAGCGACTGTGAAAGACGGTCGACAACGACTTGAGTCCGGAACGGTTTCTGCCCGTTCCTCAGCCCGGCTCGCCGAGTCCGTATGCGTGCACTTCTTCCGTTTGCCGGGGCGGGTGGGCCGGGAGGAGACGATCGACGGCCTTCTCCGTGTTCTCGGCGTCGCCTAGGTAGTGCTGGCACTACCCCGGTTGGGGTGACAGCTGCAATGACCGTGCGGGCTGGAGTCGGCAGGATTCTGGGCATGACGACGGATGCCAAGACCAAGCGTTTTCTGCAGGGTACGACCGCTGTGCTGGCCGCTACGGCGGTGCTTGCCGGGTCGGGAGTGGCTGCGGCTGCCGGTGGGCGACACTCCGCCAGTGTGGAACCGAGCATGCGGGAGGTCGCGCAGCGGGTGCTCGGGGTCGGGGTTCCCGGATACGTCGCCCGGATTGACGACGGGCGCAAGGTCCGCGTCACCGTCGCCGGGGTGGCTGATCGGGAGACCGGGCGGAAGATGACCGTCCGGGATCAGTTCGAGATCGGCAGCAACACCAAGACGTTCACCGCTGTGCTCGCTCTTCAGCTCGTCGATCAGGGGAAGCTCAAACTCGACTCGCCCGTGGAGAAGTACCTTCCGGGGGTCGTGCCGAACGGGCGGAACATCACCGTCCGGATGCTGCTCAACCACACCAGCGGGCTGTTCAGCTACACCGCGGACCCGAACTTCTTCGCCGACGCCGAGAAGGATCCGCAGCACGTGTTCACCGAGCGGGAGCTGCTCGACATCGCGTTCCGGCACGCGCCGACGTTCGCTCCGGGGCAGGGGTGGGCGTACTCGAACACGAACTACACCCTGGTCGGCATGATCGTGCAGAAGGTCAGTGGCAAGGGGCTGGCCACGCTGGCTCAGCAGCGGATCGCCAAGCCGCTCGGACTCAGGCACACCTACTACGCGAACCCGCGGGCCACGTACACCGGACCGGGTTACGCCCACGGATACCGAATCAAATTCGCCAGCGGTACGCCCACGTACACCGATGTCTCGGATCTGCCTCTCGGTGGGTTCGCCGGGGCGGCGGGCGCGATCATCTCCACCCCGGCCGAGCTGTCCCGGTTCTTCTCGTCGCTGCTGGCGGGCGACCTGCTGTCGCCGAAGGCGCTCCAGCAGATGAAGACGACCGTCGAGATGCCGGCGTCGTTCGGTACCGGCGGGTACGGGCTGGGCCTGATGCGGATCGACTCGCCGTGCGGCACCGTCTGGGGGCACGGTGGGGACACGCTGGGGCACCACAGTTCCGCGGTGACCACGGAGAACGGGCGCCGTTCGGCGGTCACCGACGCCACCGGAGGCCCGGGCGACACCGAGATGAACGACAGTGTGGCCCGCATGATCACCGTGCTGCCGGCCTCCGACACGATCACCATCTGTCACATGATGGGCAAGCCGGTGCCGGCCGACGTGCGGGACGCCCTGAACAGCTAGTAGACCGGGCCGTGCCGATCTGCGGCTCGATTCGAGCCGCAGATCGGCACGCGAACTAATTGAGGGCGTTGAACAGCACCTGCGGGACGAAGCCGAGCGTGACCGTCACCAGTGCCGCGAGCAGCAGGGTGGCGGTCACCGGGCGGGGGATCGGGAAGCGGGGGTGGGTGATGTCGTACACCAGGTGGGGGTCGGCGACCGGGATGCCGGGGCGGGCCGGGAACGTGTAGAGCAGGACCGCCACCCGGGCGTAGTAGGCCAGGGCGATCACCGCGTTGATCACCACCACCGCGGCCAGCCAGATCCAGCCCTCGGAGACCAGGGCGCCGACCACCGTCACCTTCGCGAACAGGCCGGCCAGGCCCGGGGGCAGGCCGGCCAGGCCGGACAGGGCCAGCACCAGGGCGGCGGCCGGCCAACGATGCTGGTGGGCCACACCCCGGTAGTCCTCCAGGGTGCCGCCGTCGGTGTCGGCGGGGGTCTCCTCGGCCAGGGCGACAGCGGTCCGGGCGACCAGTCTCGCCGGGCGCAGGGCGGTCACCACGCCGAAGGCGATCAGCTCCAGGATCACGAAGAAGATCGCGTACGCCAGGGCGGCGGGGACTCCGGGTGCGCCCATGGCCAGTGCCGCCAGGATGTATCCGGCCTGGGCGATCGAGGACCAGGCCAGCAGGCGGACCATCCGGTTCTGGCGCAGCGCCACCAGGTTGCCGACGGTCATCGTCAGGACGGCCAGCGCGGACAGCACCGCCCCGGCGTCCAGGCGGCTCGCCACCGCGGCCAGGGCCAGGACGCCGGCCAGTTTCGACGCGGTGGACAGGTAGGCGGCGATCGGGATGGGGGCGCCGTCGTAGGTGCTGGGGGCCCACGCGTGCAGCGGGACCGCCGCCACCTTGAACGCCAGGCCGATCAGCAGCAGGGCGGCGCCCACCCCGGCCAGGGCCTGGAACGGCGGCTCGGCGGGACCCAGCCGGTTCAGGTGGACCACACCGGTCGCGGTGTACGTCAGGGCGATGCCGAGCAGGGCGATCGCCGTGGCGATGACGCTGATCAGGAAGAACGTCAGGGACGCCTCGGCCGGGCGCACGCTGGGCCGGTCGGTGGGGGCGTAGCGGCGCAGGCCGACCAGCACGTACAGCGGCAGGGTCAAGGTCTCCAGGCCGACGATCAAGGTCAACAGATCGCCCGCGTACGCCACGGTCACGCCGCCGGTCATCGAGCAGGCCAGCAGGAAGCAGAACTCGCCGGCCGGCGCGGTGCCCAGGCGCAACATGGGCATCGACAGGGCGAGGGTTCCGGCGGTGAGGGCGGCGAACAGGGCGGCGGTCACGGCGGCCGGCCAGGTCGGCACCCAGGAGCAGCCGTCCGGTGAACAGAACGTTCCGTCCCACGACCCGACCGACAGAGCACTGCCCGCGACCGCCAGCGTGCCGAGCAGGGTGACCGCCACGGTGACCGCCCGCCGGGCCACCAGCAGATCAGCCAGCAGGGCCAGGATCGCGGTTCCGGCGGCGGCGTAGAGCGGCAGCAGGGCGATGTGGTCGACGGCCTGGCTTCTCACCGGTGGACTCCCAGCAGGGTGGTCAGAGGCTGAAGGGTGCCACCCAGGATCAGGGCGGGCAGCACCCCGACGGCCAGGGTGAGCAGGACCAGCGGGGCCCAGGCGAACCACTCGGCCCGGGAGAGCTCGGAGCGCGGCTCATCGTCCGAGCCGGCCGAGGGCGAGGAGAGGGGCGAGGCCGAGGGCGAGGAGAAAGGCGAGGCCGAGGGTGAGGCCGGGCCGGGCGAGGTCGGTGGATGCAGGACGTGGGCCTCGTACGACGAAGGGTCCAGGGCCCGGACCTCGGGAGTCGGCGGACCGTGCGTGACCTGGCGCAGCAACCGCAGGAAGTAGGCGGCCGTGAGGGCGCCGCCGATCGCGGCGAACACGGCCAGGGTCAGCCACAGCGGCCCCCCGCGCTGGACCGCCGCGACCACCGCGAACGCCTCGCCCCAGAAACCGGCCAGGCCGGGCAGCCCGAGCGAGGCGATGGCGGCGAAACCGAACAGCGCGGCCAGCCGGGGCGCGGTCTCGCGGAGTCCGCTGAGCTGGTTGAGGGAGCCGGTGCCGGTGCGGTCCTTGAGTGCCCCGGCCAGGAAGAACAGCAGTCCGGTGATGAGGCCGTGGGCGATGTTGCCGATCAGCGCCGCCTGGATCCCGGTGATCGACAACGTGGCGATGCCGAGCATGACGAAGCCCATGTGGCCGACGCTGGAGTAGGCGATCAGCCGTTTCAGTTCGGTCTGGCGCAGGCAGATCAGTGCACCGGCGATGATCGCGATGACGGCCAGGATCCCGAGGACCGGGGCGGCCCATGCGGCGCCGAGCGGGGCCACACCGACACCGACGCGGATCAGGCCGTAGGTGCCCATTTTCAGCAGTACGCCGGCCAGGATCACCGATCCGACGGTGGGCGCCTCGGTGTGCGCGTCGGGCAGCCAGGTGTGCAGCGGCCAGAGCGGGGCCTTGATCGCGAACGCGACGGCGAGCAGGGCGAACACCGAGTACTGGACGGTGCGGTCGAGCGGCGAGGCGCCGGTGAGCGCCACCAGGTCGCCGGTCCCGGCCCGGGCGACGACGATCAGCACGCCGAGCAGCAGCAGGACCGAGCCGGCCAGGGTGTAGAGGACGAACTTGCGGGCCGCCGCCCGGCGTCGCGGCCCGCCCCAGCCGGCGATCACCGCGAACATCGGCAGCAGGACGACCTCGAAGAACAGGAAGAACAGGATCAGGTCGAGGGCCAGGAAGGTGCCGAGCACGCCGACTTCCAGGACCAGCAGCAGGGCGGCCAGGGTGCGGCCGGCGCCGCCGTCCGGGACCTTCTTCACCGTGTACGCGCAACACAGCAGCGTGAGCAGCCCGGTCAGGACGATCAGCGGGTACGAGATCCCGTCCACGCCGAGGTGGAGGTCGAGTCCGAGGGCAGGCACCCACTCGATGTCGACCCGCGCCCACGGCAGCAGCGGCGGGGTGTCGCGGTCGCCGTACTGGAACCAGCCGTACTCGGACTCCTGATAGAGCAGCGGGGCCACCGACAGCAGGAAGGTGACCGCGGCGAATCCGGTGGCGACGAGCCGGGCCTGCCGGTCGCGGGCCGCCGGGAACAGCGCCACCACCGCCGCGCCCAGCAGCGGCACCACGAGCATGGCGATGAGCAGGATCTGCGGGAGGCCGAGTTCGGGCTCGGCGTAGTCGCGGTACATCAGAGGGCTCCCCACCAGGCGATGGCGCCGAGCAGCAGGGCGGCCACACAGACGGCGACCGCGGCGGCGGGCAGGGGCAGCCGGTGTGCCTCGGCGAGCGCCTCACCGGCTCGGGAGGTGCCGGCGCCGGTTCCGGTCACGGCGGCGTCGACGATGCGGATGTCCCCGGTGGTGGCCCAGCGGGCGAGTGCCTTCGCCGGGCGTACCACCAATCGGTGTTGAATGTCGTCGATGTGGAAACCGGCGGCCAGCAGCGGGCGGGACCGGCCCAGCGCCTCGGCCGGATCGACGCCGGGCAGTTCGCGCCACAGCCACCAGGCGGTGCCGGCGCCGGTGGCCAGCAGCAGCATCGGCAGGGCGACGGCCACGCCGAGGTGTGGGTCGTCGAGTTCCAGGGCGGTGCGGAAGCCGGGGGCGAAGGCGGCCAGGCCGAGCAGGGCGGCCGGGATCGCGAGCAGGATCAACGGCCAGCGCATCGAGCCGGGTGGATCGTGCGGCTCGGCCGGGGTCAGGTGGCGGGCGTCGTCGAAGCCGACCTCCCAGTCCGGGCCGTGCGGGCCGTGGGCGCGGGAGACGCCGAAGAAGGCGCGGAGCAGCAGGCGGGTCGAGTACCAGGCGGTCAGGCCGACGGCGAGCAGCGCGGCGATCCAGACCAGCCACCCGGCCCAGACCGGCGTGACCTCACCACCCTCGGTGGCGTGCGCGGCGGCGGTCAGCACGTTCTCCTTGGACCAGAAACCGGCCAGCGGAGGCAGGCCGGCCAGCGCGCCGAGACCGATCACGAACGACCAGAAGGTGACCGGCATGTGCTCGCGCAGGCCACCCATCCGGGACAGCAGGTTGGTGCCCACCGCGTGGATCACCGCGCCCGCGGCGAGGAACAGCAGCGCCTTGAACGCGGCGTGGGTGAGCAGGTGGAACAGGGCGGCGGCGGGCGATCCGACGGCCAGCGCACCGGTCATGTAGCCGATCTGCGAGACGGTGGACCAGGCCAGCACCCGCTTCAGGTCGTCCTGAACCATCGCGGACATCGCGCCGAGCAGGATGGTGATCGACGCCAGCACCGCGAGCACCGCCAGCGCCGCGGGCGACCGCAGATAGAGCGGGTAGAGCCGGAACACCACGTAGACGCCGGCCGCGACCATGGTGGCGGCGTGGATCAGCGCGGAGATCGGGGTGGGGCCGGCCATCGCGTCCGGCAGCCAGGTGTGCAGCGGGAACTGGGCGCTCTTGCCGGCCACCCCGGCCAGGATCAGCAGCAGCGCGGCGGTCAGCGTGCCGGCCGAATGGTCGTGGGTGAGCACGTCGGGCAGGCGGGTGCTGCCCGCGGAGGCGATCAGGACCGCGATGCCGAGCAGGAAGCCGACGTCACCGATCCGGGTGACCAGGAACGCCTTCACCGCCGCGGCCGGGGCCTCGGGTAGTCGCCGGTCGTGACCGATCAGCAGGTACGAGCAGGCGCCCATCACCTCCCAGCCGATCAGCATGACGATCAGGTCACTGCTCGCCACCACCAGCAGCATGGCGCCGGTGAAGAGGCTGACCTGGGCGGCGTACGGCCCGTATCGGGGGTCGTCGTGCAGGTAGCCGATCGAGTAGATCTGCACGCACAGGGCCACGGTGGTGACCGCGAGCGCCACATAACCGGCCGCCGGGTCGACCAGAGCGCTCCAGCCGATGCTCAGCGACCCGAACCCGCCCAGCGGCAGGCCCGTGGACGGCACTCGCATCGGGTCCAGGACCAGCCAGAACGCCAGGAGCAACGCGATCGCGGCACCGGAGACACCGAGGCCCGCGGCGATCCGCCGGCGGTCGCCGTCGCCGGGCGGCGGCAGCAGACCGATCAGACCCACCAGCAGCGGTACGGCCGGGAGCAGCATCCCGGCGACATCGGCGCTCACCCGGCCACCCGTTCCCCGTCGTCGTCCAGGCGCACGTCGTCGAGCACGACCGCCTTCCGCATCCGGTAGTACTGCAGGACGATCGCCAGGCCGACACCCACCTCGGCGGCGGCCAGCACGATCACGAAGAGGGTGAGCACGCCCCCGGTCCCGGTGGCCGACCGCAGCGACACGTCCGCGGTGACCAGGATCAGGTTGACCGCGTTGAGCATCAGCTCGACGGCCATCAGCACCAGGATCGCGTTGCGCCGGCGCAGCACGCCGTAGACGCCGAGGCCGAAGAGCAGGGCGGCGATGACGTACGGGATGACGACGTGCATCAGGCCTCCGGCTCCTCGTCGCGGGACCCGGCCACACGGGCGCCGACATCCGGGCGGGACAGCACGATCGCACCCACCAGGGCGGACAGCAGCAGGATCGACAGCACCTCGAACGGCAGCACCCAGGCGCCGAAGATCTGCTCACCGACCCGCTCGGCGGTGCCCGGCTCGACCTGTGGATGGCGCGCCCAGCGGAAGGCGTCCACGAACAGCGCCGCCAGCCCGACGCCGACCCCACCGCCGATCAGGATCGCGGGCAGCGCCGGCCGGTCCAGGTCGGGGGACGGGCCGATCGGCGCGCGGGTCAGCATCACCGCGAACAGCAGCAGCACCACCACCGCGCCGACGTAGACCAGGATCTGCACCCAGGCCACCAGCTCGGCGCCGAGGACCAGGTAGAGGCCGGCGATCGCGCCCAGGCTGACCACCAGGTACAGCCCGGCACGGACCAGGTGGGAGCTGGTGACGACCAGGGCCGCGGAGCCGACGGCGACAGCGCCCAGGGCCAGCAGCAGCACGTCGGCGACGGTCACCGCTCGGCACCCGGCCTCGGGCGTACCGCGGCTGATCGGGCCGTTCGCGCCGCCGTCGCCGCGCCCGGACCGGCCGCCCGGCGTGCCGCCGTCGCCTCCTCCTTGGAGGGCTCGCCGAGCACGTCGTGCGCCGGCGGCGGTGGGACGGTCCGCATCCACTCGCCCAGCCGGGTCTTGTCGTGCAGCAGCGAGAGGACGTCGGTCTCCGCGTACTCGAACTCGGGAGTCCAGTGCAGCGCGTCGAACGGGCACACCTCGATGCAGATACCGCAGTACATGCAGAGGGAGAAGTCGATGTCGAACTTGTCCAGCACGTTGCGCTGGCGGGCGCGCGCGGCGCCCGGGACGACGACCTCCTCCTTGTGCGAGTCGATGTAGATGCACCAGTCGGGGCACTCCCGGGCGCACAGCATGCAGACCGTGCAGTTCTCCTCGGACAGCGCGATCACACCGCGGGAACGTGGCGGCAGATCGGGCTCGACATCGGGGTACTGCTGGGTGGTGGTCCGCTTGGTCATCGTCTTCAGGGTGACGGCGAGACCGTCGAGCAGACCTTTGCCGGGCATCTCACTCACAAACGACCATCCTGCCCCGTCGCCGGTGTCGGCGCGACCTCGCCCCGCTCCTCAGAGCAGGGATTTCACAGCCACCGTCAGAACCAGCTGCGCCAGCGACACCGGAACCAGGACCAGCCAGCACAGACGCTGCAGCTGATCCTCCCGCAGCCGGGGGTAGCTGACCCGGACCCAGATGATCACGAAAGACAGGGCGAAGATCTTCATCAGGGTCCAGAGCCAACCCAGCTGATCGGCGTACGGGCCATGCCAACCGCCCAGGAACAGCACCGTGGTCAGTGCGGCGATCACCACGATGCCGACGTACTCGGCCAGCAGGAAGAACGCGAACCGCAGCCCGGTGTACTCGGTCATGTAGCCGAAGACCAGCTCCGAGTCGGCGATCGGCATGTCGAACGGCGGACGGCGGATCTCGGCCAGACCGGCGGTGAAGAACACCAGCGCGGCCGGCGCCTGCCAGATCAGCCACCACGGCTGCCACGCCTCGACGATGCCGGGCAGGCTCAGCGTGCCGGCCGCCATCGCCACACTGGCCGCCGACAGCACCAGCGGCAGCTCGTAGCCGAGCAGCTGGGCGGCACCGCGGACACCACCGAGCAGGCTGTACTTGTTGGCCGACGACCAGGCCGACATCAGCACCGCGACCACCCCGAACCCGAGCACCGCCAGCACCAGGAACAGGCCGATGTCCAGGCTCTGCGCGACCAGGCCGGGGCCGAGCGGAATGGTCATGAGGACCACCAGGTACGGCAGCAACGCCACGATCGGGGCGAGCTGGAAGACCGTACGATCGGCGTTCCCGGGGGTGATGTCCTCCTTCTGGACGAACTTCACCCCGTCCGCGATCAGCTGCGCCCAGCCGTGGAAGGCGCCCGCGTACATCGGGCCGACCCGGCCCTGCATGTGTGCCATCACCTTGTGCTCCACCTGGCCGATGACCAGCGGCAACACCAGGAAGGCGGCCATCACCGCGAGCACCCGGACGAGGAGATCCATCAGGACCGCTCCCCGGCGTGCGGGCCCCACTCGTTCGGGTCCGGGACACCCGGCGGGCGCATCGGGGCACGTTTGCCGGCACCGCCCTCCGACTCGCCCGGCTCCTTCGCGCCCGGCCACGGTTTCGCCACCCGCGAGGCCAGCACGAACTCCTTGCGCAGCGGATGCCCCTCGAACTCCGGCGGCAGCAGCAGCGGGCGCAGGCCGGGATGCCGGGAGAAATCGATCCCGAACATCTCGTACGTCTCCCGCTCGTGCCACTCCGCACCCGGATAGAGGTCCACCAGGGACTCCACCAGCGGCTCCGTCCGGGACACCCGGGTGCGCAGCAGCACACCGTGCCGGCGGCGGGTGGACCACAGGTGGGCGAGCACCGAGAAGCCGCCGTCCAGCTCGTCCACGGCGGACAGCCAGTCGAAGAAGTCGCAGCCCAGCGCACCGGCGTCCCGGGCCGCCTCGGCGGCGAACCACCAGCGGGCCACCGGCACGTCGACCACCGCGCGGGCATGCCCCGGACCGCCGCCCGAGACCGAGGCGGTCACCGTGCCCTTCTCCGGGTCGTCGGTGGCCAGCAGATTGACCAGGCGTTCACCGACCTCTTCGGGCGTCATGCCGGTCATCCTATGGTCCAGGCCCGCTCCCGCGGTTCAGGCGACCCCAGGTAGGTTGCAACGTTCGGGGCGGGTTCGGCGTGTAGTCGTCGTGACAGCCATCGTCGAACCCCGATCGGAGACGCCGGACCCCGTGCAGCACGATCCGCCGTCGTTCGACGAGGTGTACGCCGCCCATTTCGGCGATCTCACCGTGCAGCTCTACGCCTACTTCGGGGACCGGCAGGAGGCACAGGACGTCGTCCAGGAGGCGTTCTGCCGGGCGTACACCAGGTGGAAGAACATCGCCGGGTACGAGGATCCGGTCGCGTGGATCCGCCGGGTCGCCTGGAATCTGGCGGTCAGCCGCTGGCGCCGGGCCCGGACCGCGCTCGGATTCCTGCGCCGGCAGCGGCCCGCCGAACCACAGGTGGACGGGCCGGGGCCGGAACGGGTCGCGCTGGTCGCCGCGCTCGGCACCCTGCCGCCGGCCCAGCGCCGGGCCGTGGTGCTGCACTATCTGGCCGATCTGGCGGTCGCCGAGATCGCCGTCCGGGAACGGGTCACCGAGGCGACCGTCCGCTCCAATCTCCATCGCGGGCGGGCCGCCCTCGCCGCACGGCTCGACGGGGGTGTGTCATGACCACGGATCCGCTGAAGGACCTCTTCGCCGACCTGCGGGAGGACACCCTGCCGCGGGTGCGGCCACCGGGCACCGGGGCGGTCCGCCGAACCACCCGGCAGCGGCGCCTCGCCAAGGTGGTGGGCTCGGCCGCGGCGGCGATCCTGGCCGTCACCGGCGGTGTGGCCATCGCGGCTCAGGGACGGCAGGCGCTTCCCCAGCCCTTGCCGGCGGCGTCCTCCGCGGTGCCGGCCACCCCCGAGGAACGGGCCCAGGTCGCCCTGGACCGGCTGATCGCCGATGCCGCCGGTGTGCCGGGACGGGACGTGAAGTCGCCGGTCACCGCCGCGTTCACCCACACCGAGAAGTTCTATGTCACGCCCATCGTGGTCACCGTGGCCTGCGTCGGCGCCGGGAAGGCCACACTCGTGGTCAAGGGCGGCCCGGAGACCGCCCGGATCGCGGTCGGATGCGGGGACCAGCCGGTTCCGGTACGCCAGGAGGTCGAGCTGAAAGGGAAGGCACTGGTCTTCGGCCTCGACGACATCGAACAGGCCGACCGGTCCGGATTCGCGTTCCGGGTCACCTCGCCCCGGCCCGACCTGCGGCTTCCACTGGCCCCCGGCACCTACGACGAGGACAACCTGCACATCCGGGTGGGCATCGGGGGCGAACCCGGGATCAAGGACTCCGGCACCCGGACGCTGAGCGAGATCGGACCGGAGTTCCGCTGGTACAGCCGGTACGCCTCGTCCAACTTCCCGACCCGGCCGGCCACCCTCTCGATGATCTGCCGGGGCCCCGGCGGAACCGTCGCCATGCAGTACCGACGGCAGAAGGGCGCACACACGCCGGACGCCGGAAAGGTACTGGCCGAACTCTCGGTGCCCTGCGAAGCGGACCCGAAGATCCGCAAGCTCGTCATCAAGGCGGCGCTCGACAGGAACATCGAGATCCGGATGCGGTATCAGGGCGGGGCCGACCCGGTCGACGGCGAGATGGCCTATTCGCTCTCCTACCGCTGACCGTTCACAGGCCGGGGAGGCGGCCGTTGCGGAACACGTCGACGAAGTCCTGGTGGTCCTCGCGAGCCTGGTCACCGTACCGGTGTGCGAACTCGACCAGATGCCGTACGAACCCGGCCTCGTCCTTGTCGACGACCGCGACGATCGCCTCCTCGGTGGAGAAGTCGACCAGATCATGGCTGGACTCGTCGTCGGCCACCGAATGCATCCGGGCCACCGCACGGCCCAGGTCGGCGATCACCCCGGACAGGTCCTCCGGCTCGTTGACGTCCGACCAGTCCAGATCCGCGGCGTACGGCGACACCTCCGCCACCAGCTGACCCACCCCGTCCAGCTCGGTGAAACCCAGCCACGGGTCGGCGTGCGCCTGCAGGGCACGCTGGGACTCCGCCGTACGGTGGCCCTGGTGCCGGAAGTAGCTCTTGACCCGCTCGTCGTCGATCCATCGGGCCACCGCCGGCACCTGCGCCTGCTTCATGTAGATGATCACGTCGTTCTCCAGGGCCTCGGTGTGCCCCTCCAGCAGCAGGTTGTACGACGGCAGCCCGGCCGACCCGATGCCCACACCCTTGCGCAGCTTGATGTCCTTGATGTGCAACGACACCGGCCGGGTCGACTCGGGCAGGGTGCCCAGATAGCGGCCGAACGCCTTCCGCACCTTCGCCGCCGCCTCCTCGCCGACCTCGTAGATCCCGTCACCCATGGAGAACCGGCGGTCGAAGTCGTCGATCGTGGTCTGGCTGTCGAGCAGATCCACCCGGGTGCTCAGGCGGGCCTGCTGCAGCACCCGGCGCAGCACCCCGTCCGCGTTCGCCAGGGTGATCGAGCCGATCGCGTCGTCACCGCCCTGCGCGATCGCCCGCAACTCGGTCAGGTACGACTCGGCGAAGCCGGTGACCAGCGCCGAGATGTGCTCGTCGGAGAGCGCCTTGGAGTAGCCGAGCAGGGCCACGCTGGCCGCGAACCGTTTCAGATCCCAACTGAACGGGCCGACGTACGCCTCATCGAAGTCGTTGACGTTGAAGACCAGGTGGCCATCGGAATTCATGTACGTCCCGAAGTTCTCGGCGTGCAGATCGCCGTGGATCCACACCCGGCTGGTCCGCTCATCGAGAAAACTGCCATCGCGGAAATCGCCGCTCAAATCGGCGTAGAAAAGTGACGCGCTACCCCGGTAGAAAGCGAACGGGGACGCCGCCATCTTTCGGAACTTGCGGCGGAAGGCAGCCGGGTCCTGCGCCATGAGCTGGCCGAACTCCCGAGTCAGAACGTCGATGATGAAGTCCGCTCTCATGTCGGCCACGCTACTCAAGCCACGCACACCGGCGGTTACTCTTTCCGCTATGTCCGCTTCCCGCCTGCTGCGTATCGGCACCCGCTCCTCCCCCATGGCACTCGCCCAGGTCGAACGCGTCCGCCGCATGCTGACCGGAATCGCCGACGTGGAAGTGGTGCCCCTCACCACCAGCGGAGACCGATGGCAGGGCGCGCTGTCCGAGCTCGGGGGCAAGGGCGCGTTCACCAAAGAGGTCGACCAGGCGCTCCTCGACGGGCGGGCCGACCTGGCCGTGCACTGCGTCAAAGACGTACCCGGCGATCGGCCGGCGCCCGCCGGCACCGTGTTCGCCGGCTACCTGACCCGCGACGACGTCCGCGACTGCCTCGTCGACCCGGCCGGGCGCACCCTCGACGACCTGCCGGCCGGCACCCGGGTCGGCACCTCCGCCGTCCGGCGCGTCGCCCAGCTCAACCTGCACTGGCCGCACCTGACCCCGGTGCCGATCCGCGGCAACGCCAACTCCCGGCTCGCCAAACTCGACGCCGGCGATTACGACGTGCTCCTGCTCGCCGTCGCCGGCCTGCACCGCATCAACCTGCCGGAACGGATCACCCAGCCGATCGACGTCGACACTTTCGTGCCCGCCGTCGGCTCCGGCACCCTCGTCCTGCAATGCCGGCGCGACGACACCGCGGCCCTGGAGATCGCCGAAACCCTCAGTGACCGGCGGACCGCGCAGGAGACCGAAGCCGAGCGCACCATGCTGCACATCCTGCAAGGCAGCTGCCATTCGCCGATCGGCGGGTACGCGCGCACCGAGCCCGACGGGCGGATCAGTCTGCGGGCCCGGGTGATCAGCCTCGACGGGAAGACCGTGCTGGACGCGCACGAGTGGGCCAGCGATCCGGTTGTGCTCGGGACCTCGGTCGCCGCCTCGCTGCTCCGGCAGGGCGCGCGGGAGATCCTTACTGCTTCGCTTCCGGCCTCTCCTACTTCTTCGCTGCCGGCCTCGCTGCCGGCCTCGCTCCCGGCCTCGTGATCATTTTTCTTCCGGTTTCGTGATCATCGGGGCCGTCAGTGCCAGCGGGTCCGGGCGGTGCACCCCGCCCAGGCCCGACTGCTCGGCGGCGATCTTCTCCTGCAACTTCAGGATGCCGTGCAGCAGGGCCTCCGGCCGGGGCGGGCACCCCGGCACGTAGACGTCCACCGGAATGATCTGGTCGACGCCCTTGGTGACCGAATAAGAATCCCAATACGGCCCACCACAGTTCGAACAGGAGCCGAACGAGATCACATACTTCGGCTCGGGCATCTGGTCGTACAGCCGCTTGATCGCCGGAGCCATCTTGTCGGTGACCGTGCCGGACACCACCATCAGGTCGGCTTGGCGCGGCCCGTGCGCAAACGGGATCACCCCGAGCCGCATGAAGTCGTGCCGCGCCATGCTCGACGCGATGAACTCGATCGCACAACAGGCGAGCCCGAAATTGAACACCCAGAGCGAATAGCGCCGCCCCCAGTTCAGCACAAACCGGATGGGTTCCCCGAGCACTCCTGGCAGACCGGCCACCCGGTCAACCTAACGCATCCGCGTACGGCTGCCGCAGCGTCATCGGCGTCCGCGCCACCTCAAGCACCCGCTCGGGAAGGTTCGGCCCCTCGGTGTAGTAACGCGCCCTGGTACGTCCCACCGGCATCAGAAGACCCGCGGCGGCGAGATCCCGGAGATCGCGGCGGCTTGCTTCGCGGTCTTCACCCGGGTGAACGCCATCAGCGCCGCCATGCACGCCGGTGTCGCCGCAATCGCAAAGCACAACGGCAGCGAGAGATGAGCCAACAGGAGACCGACCACCGCGACACCCACTGAATTGGACAGGTTGAAGGCAGTGCTGACCCAGGCGCCGGCCTGGATACGGGCATCCGGCGCGGCCGTCTCGTCGACGATCAGGTAGGCCGTGGTCAGCGACGGGGAGACGAACAGGCCGACCACGCCGACCAGGGCGGCCAGCACGTACAGGTTCGCGGACAGGCCGGCCACCGCCAAGGACGCGCCCATCGCGGCCGCCAACAGCGGCAGACGACGGGCGGCCGGCATTCGCCACGTGATCGCGCCGTAGGTCAGGCCACCGGCAACACTTCCCGCCGCCAGAGCGGCCTCGATCCAGGCGACCGCGGCCAGATGGTTCTCGGACTGGGCGAACGCGACCACCAGCAGGCTCAACGCGCCCAGACACATGCCCACCGAGGCCGCGATCAACATCGGCCGGTGCAGCCGGACAGCAGCCGCGAACCTTGCCGCCCCCACCGTTCCCGGCTCAACCCCGGCTGCGCCTTTCACCGCTGGGGACGTGACCAGCAGGAGATTGCCGGTCAGGATCAGGAACGCGCTCAGGGCCACGCCCAGGGACGGGTTCGCCACCGCCGCGACCGCACCGGCCAGCAGGGGGCCGCCGATGTACATCACCTCCTCAGCCACGGTGTCCAAGGAGAACGCGCGCTGTCGCAAGGCCGGGTCGGGCAGCAGGTCACTCCAGAGGGCACGCATCACCGGGCCGAGCGGTGGCGTCGACGAACCGGCGGCGGCCGCCAGCACGTACAACGTCGGCTCTGACGCCCCCGGATGCCAGGTCGCCACCGCGATCGCGGCCAGCGCCGACGCGTAGACGGCCGCCATCACCGGCAGCACCCGCCGCGGGCCGTGCCGGTCGACGAACCGCGCCCGAAGCGGCGACAGCACCGAACTGGTCAGGCCGAACAGGGCCAGAAAAACACCGGCCGTCGGGTACGAACCGGTGGCCCGGATGACGGCGAGCATGAGGGCCAGGTAGACCAGGCCGTACGACAAGCGGCCGATCAGGGCGGCGGCGAACGCGCGGGCAGCATGCGGGGTGCGCAGCACCACAAGGTACGAAGACATGACTCTTCCTCGGAGGACGCGACGCCGAACGAGGACGTCACGGGGCGATCAGGAGGCGGCGATCCGCATCGGGGATGCGGGGACGCGCTCCTACGCACAGAGGAAAGCCATGACGGCCACCCTACCGGGTCATGGTCGCTGCATCAGACTCAGAAATCCGGTCAGCAGGGCTTCACGCAACGGTGGCGGCGCCGCGTTCAGAACCGTGTTGACGACGGCCATCTGCGTGAAATCTCCACCACCCAGACCCAGGCCGTCAGCCAGGGAGGCGATCAACTCCGGGGTGATCATCTCCGGTGTCAGGGGCGGCAACGGTGGCAGCACAACCGGGCCACGAGCGCGCGCCGCCGCAACCGCGGACTCCAGGTCGGCCGCAAAGGCGGGCGCGGTGGCGTGAACGGCAGCAGTCACCGTCAGATGGATCGTGGGCGGCAGATCACCGAACGCCATCTGCGGCTGGGTGTGCCAACCGCGAGCAGCCAACTCATCAGCCAGAACAAACAGGTCGACCCGGTTCTCAACGCCACTCCACTCACCGCCACCGCCACCGCCACCGCCACCGCCACCGCCACCGCCACCGCCACCGCCACCGCCACCGCCACCGCCGGGATTGTCATCGCCGCGGCCGGTGCGGTCGCCGTGATCGGTGCGGTCGCCGTGATCGGTGCGGCCACCGTGATCGGCGTTCATGGTGCTTTCACTTTCGGCGGCCAGGCAGACCACGCTTGTCTCGGGTGGGGCGAAGAGCCGGACGCCGTCGGTGGCCTCGACCGCTGACGCGAGGATGTCGACTGCCGAGCGGGTCGCTTCGGCCAGCTTCGCGTAGCCGTCGTCGCCGATGCTGCGCAAGGTGGCGTAGGCGGCGGCGATCGGGCCGCCCGAGCGGGTGGACGAGATCACCGGGTTGATCATCGTGTAGCCGGGCCAGTCCGCATACGCGAAGTACTGCGGGAGGCGCAGTTCCTCGGAGGCATGCAGGAGGATCGAGACGCCCTTCGGGGTGTAGGCGTATTTGTGCAGGTCGACCGAAATGCTGGTGACGCCGGGCACGGACAGGTCGAACGGCGGCAGATCGGCCCCGAGCCGACGCAGGTAGGGCAGGATCCAGCCGCCGAAGCAGGCGTCCACATGGAACCGGACCCCGTGAGCCGCGGCCACGGCTGCGATCTCGGGAATCGGGTCGACGACGCCATGGGCATAGCTGGGGGCGGAAGCCGCGACAAGCACCGTATCCGGCGTGATCGCGGCGGCAATCGCCCGCGGATCAACCGTCAGCCCCCGGACCGGGACTCCACTCGCCGTCGGCCTCTCCCCCGGAGCGTTGCCGGGCGCTACGCCATTCCCCCGCTCTGCTTCCCATGGGCCGGGCGTGGGGGCCTGGACCGGCACGGTGTCCAGCTCGACGCGTAGGTAATGGGCCGCCTTCGCGAACGCGGCATGTGCGGTGGCGGGGACCACCAGGCGGGGGTGCGCGATGTCGGGGTGGGCGTCGCGCGCCGCCTTGACCGCCAGGATCAGTGATTCGGTGCCACCGCTGGTGACGCTGCCGACCGTGGACGGGCCACCGCCTAGCAGTTTGGCCGCGGCGGCGACCAGCGCATTCTCCATCGCCAGCAGGGACGGGAAGGCGGTCGGGTCGAGACCGTTGACGTGGGCGGTTGTCGCGTGCGCCGCCCGGGTCAGCTCGTCCAGGCCGTCCAGCGCGGGGTCGTAGACATAAGCGAACAGCCGGCCGCCGTGTGTCGGCAGGTCGGCGCCACGCATCTCGCGCAGCTCGGCGAGGATCCGCTCGCCCGGAACGCCCTTCGCGGGCAGCGCATCGGTCATGACGGCGACGTTATCCCTTCTCCGGCGGCACGCCCTCGGTTGTCCACAGCGGGGAGTTATCCACAGGGCCGGAACCCGATCCGGCTCGATCGTCGTAACGTCGCAGCAGCACCACGGCGGCACCGACCAGCAGGGCCGGGACGACCGTGAATCCGAGCAGTACCCCGAGCCGGGCCGAGTCGCTCTGAGCGGCCGGCTCACCGGTGGCCGACGAGACGTAACCGAAGAGCTGGAGGATCAATGCGTAGATTCCGGGCCCGAGCGCCAACCCGAAGGTCTCCCCCGCGGTCCACAGGCCGGTGAAGACGCCGGCCTGCCGACGGCCGGTGCGCTCGGTGTCGTGGGCGATGCAGTCCGGCAGCATCGCCATGGCGAAAACCTGCTGACCGGCGTACCCGACTCCGACCACGGCCACGATCAGATAGGCGGCGACCGCGGGCAGGGCCGGTGCGACGACCAGGCCCAGCGCCGCGACGGCGAAGAGCAGCGAGGCGGCGACCAGGGAACGAAGCTTGCCGTGCCGTCTACCGACAGCGGTCCAGAGCGGCATGACCAGGAGGGCGGGGCCGACGAAGGCGGCGAACAGGAAGGTCGAACCGGACTTCTGGACGAGGACGTGATCAGCGAAGTACTTGACTCCGGCCAGCATGGTGCCGATGCCGGCGGCCTGGACGATCCAGCAGGTCAACAGTGCACGGAAGGGGGCGTTCCCGTTGGCTACCCGAAGTTGCGCCCGGAGGCTCGGCTCGGCCTCGACGGCGGTGTGCGGGGCGGTTTTACGCGTACCGAGGAAGGTGGCGACCGCGCCCACGACGATGAGCGCGCCGACGAACGACCCGGACCACCGGTGGCCCTCGCGTCCTCCGCCGGTGAGCTCGACGACGAGTGGGGCTAGTGCGCCGGAGACCAGGATGGCCAGGGCCAGGACGGCGACCCGCCAGGTCATCAGCCGGGTCCGCTCGGCGTATCCGTCGGTGAGTTCGGCGGGCATCGCGACGTAGGGGACCTGGAAGAAGGCGAAGGCGGTGGCGGCGGCGAGGAAGAGGAGGGCGACCCACGCGGCGGAGGCGGTCCCACCCGGGAAGGGGGCCGCGAAGATGGCGGCGAAGAGCACGCCCAGCAGCAGTCCGGCGATCAAGAGAAAGGGTCGGCGGGAACCACGGCGATCGGAGATCCGGCCGGCCACCGGGTTGGCGAGGACGTCCCATGCCTTCGGAAGGAGGACCAGTAATCCGGACACACCGGCGGCTACACCCAGCGTGTCGGTCAGATAAGGCAGAAGAAGCAAACCGGGCACCGTACCGAACGCTCCGGTGACCAACGAGCCGAGGGCATATCCAGCCAAAACGCTGCGGGGTAGGCCACTCGTCGGAGGTACCACGGGAGAGGGACCGGAGGTCGTCATCGACGCGCATCGTAACCATGATCGCCCTGCTCCGCCTACGCTCGCCGCTATGAAAAGCGTTGCTGCCGGCGTCGCCGCCAGTCACCCGGCGACCGCTCGTACCGGGATGCGCGTTCTGCAGGCCGGTGGTTCCGCGGCCGATGCGGCGGTGGCCGCGGTGCTGGCCTGCTGTGTCGCCGAGACCGTCTACACCGGGCTGGGCGGAGGGGGGTTCGCCACCTACTTCGACGCGAGGACGCGTGAGGTCACCTGCCTCGACTTCTTCGTGGCGGTGCCGGGGCTCGACGGCGATCGGAGCCCGGCCGACATGGTGGCGGTGGACGTGTTCTTCGGCGGGCTGCCGCAGATCTACTCGATCGGCGGGGCCAGTGTGGCCGTGCCGGGTGTGCCGGCCGGGCTCGGGGAGGTGCACCGCCGCTGGGGCCGGCTGCCCTGGCCGGAGGTGGTGGCGCCGGCCGCGGGACTGGCCCGGACCGGGGTGCTGCTGCCACCGGCGCACGCGCGGACGCTGGAGTCGTGCGCGCCGGCGCTGGCCTACGGTGACGGGGCTGCCCTCTACCAGCCGGGCGGCCGGCTGTTGCAGGGCGACGAACTGCTCTTCCATCCGGGACTGGCGACCGCGATGGACGCGCTGGCTAACGACGGACCGGAGGTGTTCTATACCGGGGAGTACGGGAAGTTGCTCGTCGACACGGTACGGGCGGCGGGCGGGACGATCGGGCCGGCGGATCTCGCGGCCTATCGGGTCGCCTCGGTGCCGGTGGACCACGCGTCGCTGGCGGGGTACCGGGTGCACGCCCGGCACGACCTGAACCGGACCGTCGACACGATCGGTGCGCTACCCGCCGATCTGACCCGGTCCACTCGGGCGGCCGGGGTGGCGTCCGCTCTGGTCAACCGGGGTCAGCAGCGGCTCGGGGACACCACCAACGTCTCGGTGGTGGACATCGAGGGCAACGCCTGTGTGATCACCACGACGCTCGGGCTGGGGGCCGGGGTCTGGCTGCCGGGGCTCGGCATCAACCTGAACTCGATGCTGGGTGAGGGTGAGCTGTTGTCCGATGATCTGGTTCCGGGGCAGCGGATGTCGTCGTACATGTGCCCGCTCGTGGTGACCGCGCCGGATGGTGGGCTGGCCGTGGCGGCGGGTTCGGCGGGGGCCTCGCGGATCCGGACCGCGCTGGTGGACACGCTGCTCGGGGTGCTCGTCGACGGTTTGAGCGTGCCGGAGGCGATCGCGCGGCCACGGTTCCACGCGGTCGAGGACACCGTGCACGCCGAGGCCGGCTGTCCGCCCGGTGAGCTCGCGGCTCTGGCGGAGGCCGGCTGGCAGATCGTGGAATGGCCGGACATCAACCATTATTTCGGGGGTGTCACCGCCGTGGGCCGATCCGGTGCGGCCGGCGACCCACGACGCGGCGGAGTAGGGCTACTGCTGTAAGCGAGCCACAGACGGCCGGGTCAGCGCCGACCAGGACGGCTGGCGGGCGCCGGACGGAAGGCGGGCGCCGCACGGAAAGCGACCGCCGGACGGAAAGCGATCGCTGGGCGGAAGGCGAGCGCCGGACGGAAAGCGATCGCTGGGCGGAAGGCGAGCGCCGGGCGGCAGATAACAGCGCTGGATGGATGGTGGGGTCACATGGTCCGGGCCGCTGTTGATTCGGCGGCTGCGGCGGTTTCGTGGAGGGGGACGTCCAGCGGGGTGGGCTTCAGGCCGAAGGTGCGCTCGGTCAGCGACGAGTCGAGGATGAACGGGGCGTAGAACTGGTAGTCCATCTCGGCCATCTCGCGGGCCATCGGGACGGCCACGCCCGCCGTGCGCATCACGAAGCGGGGCATGCCGTGCACCTTCAGGCGGGGCTGGCCGGTCAGGTCGCAGTAACGGTCGGCCAGGGCGCGGATGCTGATCGCCTCCGGTGACGGCACGTGCCAGGCCCGGCCCCACGCGCGCTCGTCGCGGGCCAGCTCGACCAGCGTGCGGGCCATGTCACCGGTGTAGGTGAAGGTGTGCGGGGCGTCCATGTCGCCGGGGCCCCACGCGGCCCGGCCGGCCTTGATGGCGGGCAGCAGCACGCTGGAGAACACGCCGACCGCCCCGGCGCCCAGGTAGTCGGAGGCGCGGGCCTCGAAGGTGCGCACCCCACTGTCCAGGGCGTCCTGCCACATCTTGTTGCGCACCCGCCCCTTGCGGCCGGTGGCGGCGAGCGGGCTGTGCTCGGTCATCAAGCCGCCGGGCTGGGGGCCGTAGCCGTACAGGTTGCCGGTGATGGCGTACACCGCTCCGGACGCTTTCGCCGCGGCGATCATCGCGTCGTTCATCGGGAACCAGAGTCGGGTCCACTCGGTGTATTTCGGGTTGGCGCAGTTGTAGACGACCTCGGCGCCCTCGGCCAGCCGGGTGAGCCGGCCGGTGTCGGAGGCGTCGGCGGCGACCCGCTCGATCAGCTCGTGGGTGGGGCCGCCGCCGCCGCGGGTCACCATGCGGACGTGTTCGCCGCGATCGGCGAGCAGGCGGGCGACGGTGGAGCCGATCGGACCGGAACCGACAATCAGGTGCATGGCGCTCTCCTTTGTGAGCAGTGCTCTCTATTGAGAACAACGATCGCACAACGCGCTAGGAAAAAGCAAGAGCAGTGCTCTCGTTATGGCACACTGTCCCCATGACTGAGCGCCCACCAGCAAAAACGCCGACCGGCCTGCGGGCCCGGGTGCGGGCCGAGATGACCGAGGAGATCAAGTCGGTGGCCCGGCAGCACCTGTCCACCGACGGGGCGAACCTGTCCCTGCGCGCGGTGGCCCGGGACCTGGGGATGGCCTCGTCGGCGGTCTACCGGTACTTCGCCAGCCGGGACGAGCTGCTCACCGCGCTGATCGTCGACGCGTACAACACGGTCGGCGAGGCCGCCGAGCAGGCCGCGGCGCAGCAGGCCACACCACTGGGGAAATGGCTGGCGGCGGCGCACGCGGCCCGGGACTGGGCGCTGGCGAACCCGCACGAGTGGGCGCTGATCTACGGCAGCCCGGTGCCCGGGTACGAGGCGCCGCAGGACACGGTGCTACCGGCCACCCGACTGCTCCTGCAGATGGGGGCGGCGCTCGCGCAGGCGTACCGAGACGGGGAACTCGCCGGCCGGGAGCCGATCACCGGACGCTTCCTCGACCAGCTCGGGCCGATCGCCGAGCAGTTCTATCCGGGCCTGCCGGCACGGTTCGTGGCGGACACCATCGCGGCCTACTTCCAGCTCTGCGGCGCGATCAGCTATGAGCTGTTCGGGCAGCTCAGGCACTCGATCGAGGAGGACCGGCGGGGTTTCTTCGAGTTCCAGATGCGCAACGCGGCGGCGACCGTGGGACTAACGGGCCCGCAGTAGGTGACCACCGGGCGTCGACGGGGGCACGTCGGTACGGCCGAAGTAACGCGCGGCCAGCGCCGACGGCCCCAGATCCTCGATCTCGGTGAATCCGAGACCGCGCAACCGGGAGCCGATCTCGGCCGGTTCGGCGTACGACAGCCAGGGCTCGCCGATCGCGGCCGCCCGCGCGGCCCGCGCCTCCAGAGCGGCCCGCCGATCGTCGGCCATCAGGGCGGGTGACTGGGCGTAGTCGAAGACCACCTCGTGACCGGCGATCGACGTCAGCGTCGTGGTGAAGGCGTCCGGGGTCAGGTAGGGAACCACGCCGAGCCAGAGGAAGAACGTCGGCTGATCCCAGACCGGTAGCGCGGTGGTCTCGAAGTCGACACCCAGGTAGCTCACGGTCGGCGGGATGTCGATGCCCGCGGATGCCAGCCGCTCCCGTTTCCACAGCTGGGTGTCCGGATGGTCGACTTCGACGACCGACAGGCCGGGGTACGGGTTGCGGTACCCGAAAGTGTCCAGCCCGGCCCCCAGCACGACGGCCTGGCGCACACCCCGGGACACCGCGGCGGCCAGGGCGTCCTCGGCGAACCGGTGCCGGGCCGCGATGAACAGGCGCATGCCCCGGCGTGGTGCGTCGGCGAGGAGGGCCTGCTCGGGTTCTCCGGACACCCGTACCGCCAAATCGTCCTTGAAGATCGACCCGCCCTCCAGGAGCTGATGGGCGGCCCGGTAGCGGGCGGCGCTCCACGCTGTCCGGCTCGGTGATCCGGCGCGCATCAGGGCATCCATCCGGCGTCCGCGATCAGCACCCGGTCGCCGCGCATCGGCACGCCCTCGGCCAGCAGCAACGCCTTGGCCCGCGCCTCGTGGCCGGGTGGGAGCCGGCCGCCGCCGCTGCACACCCGGTGCCAGGGGACCGCGCCGCCGTGCAGCGACATGATCCGGCCGATCTGGCGGGGCGAGTTGCGGCCGGAGCGCTCGGCCAGGGCGTCGGCGATGGCGCCGTACGACATCACCCGGCCCTCGGGGATCCGCTCCACGAGGGTCAGGACCTCTTCGACGTACTCCTGCGGTGTCATCGCCCGCCACGATATGGGATCTGACAACGATCGACACCCGCCTGCCGAGCACAATGGGCCGAGTGCGGGATGAGGTGACCGGTGCACGCCGGATCGTGGTCAAGGTGGGGTCGTCCTCGCTGACCACCGCGGCGGGCGGCATCGACGAGCAGCGGGTGGACGCCCTGATCGACGAGCTGGGCAGGCTCGCGACCGGTGGCCGTGAGGTGGTTCTGGTCTCCAGCGGCGCGATCGCCGCCGGGCTGGCCCCACTGCATCTGTCGCGCCGACCGCGTGACCTGGCCACCCAGCAGGCGGCGGCCTCGGTGGGCCAGGGGCTTCTGATCGGGCGTTACATCTCCGGTTTCGCCCGGCACGGCGTGACGGTGGGCCAGGTGCTGTTGACCGTCGACGACGTGACCCGGCGGGCGCACTACCGCAACGCCTATCGCACGCTGCGCAAACTGCTGGATCTGGGCGCGCTGCCGATCGTCAACGAGAACGACACGGTGGCCACCGAGGAGATCCGTTTCGGGGACAACGACCGGCTGGCCGCGCTGGTGGCCGTGCTGGCCGACGCCGACCTGCTGGTGCTGCTCTCCGATGTGGACGCGCTCTACACCGGCGATCCGGCCGACCCGTCGTCCCGGCGGATCGCGCTGGTCCGGGACGACGGCGATCTCGAAGGGGTGACGATCGGCTCGGCGGGCAAGGCCGGGGTCGGCACCGGTGGCATGGTCACCAAGGTCGAGGCGGCCCGGATCGCCACCGGGTTCGGCATCCCGGTGGTGCTGACCGCGGCGCCGCTGGCCGCCGCGGCGCTGGCCGGCGAGGAGGTGGGCACGCTGTTCACGGCGGCCGCCACCCGTCCGGCGGCCCGGTTGTTCTGGCTGGCCCACGCCACGTCGCCGCGTGGGCGTCTGCATCTGGACGCGGGCGCGGTCGCGGCGGTGGTGGCCCGGCGCAAGTCGCTGCTGCCGGCCGGGATCACCGCGGTCGACGGGTCGTTCGCGGCCGGCGACCCGGTGGACCTGGTGGACGCCGGTTCGGGCACTCCGGTGGCGCGCGGGCTGGTCAACTACGACGCGGTGGAGTTGCCGCCGCTGCTCGGGCGGTCCACACCGGAGTTGGCCGCGGCGCTGGGGCCGGGATATGAACGAGAGGTCGTCCACCGGGACGATCTGGTGCTGCTATAGAAAGGCTCGCCATGAGCGTGCTGGAACAAGCCGCCGCCGCGCGGGTCGCCTCCATCGATCTGGCCCGGGCCACCCGTGCCGAGAAGGATGCCGCCCTGCTGCTGATGGCCGACCGGATGGTCGAGCGGACCGACGACATCGTCCACGCCAACGGGGTGGACATCACGAACGCGCGGGAGAGTGGCCTGTCCGAGGCGATGATCGACCGGCTGACGCTGACCCCGGAGCGGGTCGAGGCGATGGCCGACGGTCTGCGCCAGCTCGCCGTGCTGCCCGACCCGATCGGTGACGTGGTGCGCGGTTCGACTCTGGCCAACGGGCTGGAGCTGCGGCAGGTGCGGGTGCCGTTCGGGGTGGTCGGGATGATCTACGAGGGCCGGCCGAACGTGACCGCCGACGCCGCCGGCATCTGTCTGAAGAGCGGCAACGCGGCTCTGCTGCGCGGTTCCGGCTCGGCCTTCTCGTCGAACGCAGCGATCGTCGCGGTGCTGCGCAAGGCGATCGCCGACGCCGGCCTGCCGGTCAACACGATCCAGCTGCTGGACGCCACCACCCGCGACTCGGTGAAGGAGCTGATGCGGGCCCGCGGGCTGGTCGACGTGCTGATCCCGCGCGGTGGCGCCTCGCTGATCAAGACGGTGGTGGAGCAGTCGACGGTTCCGGTGATCGAGACCGGGGTGGGCAACTGCCACGTCTACGTGGACTCGGCCGCCGATCTGGAGAAGGCGCTGGCGGTCACCGTCAACTCGAAGACACAGCGCTACTCCACCTGCAACACCGCCGAGTCGCTGCTGGTGCACGCCGAGATCGCGGACACCTTCCTGCCGCTGGTGCTGGAGGAGTTGCAGAGCCGCGGCGTCACCGTGCACGGCGACGCCCGCGTGGCGGGTTACGACGATGCGGTGGTCCCTGCCACTTCCGACGATTGGGGTACGGAATACCTGTCCCCGGACATCGCGGTGGCCGTCGTCGACTCCTTGGACGACGCGCTCGACCACATCCGCCAGTGGGGCACCGGTCACACCGAGGCCATCGTGAGCGAGTCGACCACGGCGACCCGGCGGTTCGTGGCCGGGGTGGACGCGGCGGCGGTGATGGTGAACGCGTCGACCCGGTTCACCGACGGCGGCGAGTTCGGCTTCGGTGCGGAGATCGGCATCAGCACGCAGAAACTGCACGCCCGCGGCCCGATGGGCTTGCCGGAGCTGACCTCCACGAAGTATGTGGTGACCGGTAACGGTCACACCCGCTAGTCAGGTCAACGAAGGGCCCGCAGCGCCGTCAGCGTCGTGTTGACGTCGAAGAGCGGGCCCTCGTTGCTGTCCCAGCCGCCGTCCGGGCGCTGCGTCTCGCCCAGGCGTTTCCAGGCGCTCTGCAGCAGCCAGTCGTCGCCCAGGTTGACCCGCCGCAGCGCCACCGCCATCGACGCCACGTCGGCCGGTGACATGTCCGGCAGGCGGCTGCCGAGCACCTGCTGGACCCGGGCCGACTCGTAGAAGAACTGCTGCTGGTGCAGGAGCCCGGCGGCGTGCCAGCCGGTGGCCAGGAAGGAAGGCCAGCTGCCGTCCGGCCGCAGCTGCGCCACCACCCAGGCGGCTGACGAGCGAGCGATCTCGCCGTACGCCGAACGGGTTTGAAAGGGGTCGGTGATCACCGCGGCGGCGGTGAGCCAGAAGCCGGCCACCGAGGTCAGGTAGAGGGTGGCCTCCGGGTCGCCGGGCAGCGCCCACGGCGGCGCCTGCTCGGTCAGCGACTCGTGCTCCTGCCAGGTGCCGTCGGCCCGCTGTGCCGAGGCCAGCCATTGCAGGGCACGCTCGCCGATCGGGCCGTTGAGGGCGCCGATGTCGTCCAGCTCGGCGAGGCGGAAGCAGGTGGCGTCGACCGACGGGATCGCACCGTCGGCGGAGGCGGGCCAGCCGCCCTCGGGCATCTGCCCGGCGGCGATCCGGTCGACGGCGTCCGGCGGGGGCGGCTGACCGGTCCTGATATGGGACAACCGCGCCCGTTCGACGGGGTCACCGTGGGCGACCACATAGCCAATCGCGGCGTCTATATCGATCACGGTGACGACGGTACCGGCCGGACCTGTGGAACGCAGGCCCGTTCTGTCCGGGGAGTCACCCGTTGGTGACTCCCCGATCATGACGACTCAGTACGCCGGGAGCGACGGGTCGACCGTGTTGACCCAGGACACGATGCCGCCCTGGACGTGCACGGCGTCCTTGAAACCGGCCGCCTTGAGCGCGGCCAGCGCCTCCGCCGACCGCACACCCGACTTGCAGTGCAGCACGATCTGCTTGTCCTGCGGGAACTGGGACAGCGCCGCGCCGGACAGGATCTCGCCCTTGGGGATCAGGACCGCGCCGGGGATCCGGTTGATCTCCCACTCGGCCGGCTCGCGGACGTCGGCCAGGAAGATGTCCTTGCCGCTGTCCTGCCAGTCCTTGAGCTCGCGGGCGGTGATCGTGGAGCCGGTGATCGCCTCCTGCGCCTCGTCGGAGACCGCGCCGCAGAAGTCCTCGTAGTCCTCCAGCAGGTCGGTGACCGTCGGGTTGTCACCGCAGAGCGCGCAGTTCGGGTCCTTCCGGACCTTGATCTTGCGGTACTCCATCTCCAGGGCGTCGTAGACCATCAGGCGGCCGACCAGCGGCTCACCGATGCCGGTGATCAGCTTGATCGCCTCGTTGACCTGGATCGAGCCGATCGACGCGCACAGCACACCGAGCACGCCACCCTCGGCGCAGCTCGGGACCATGCCGGGCGGCGGGGGCTCCGGGTAGAGGCAGCGGTAGCAGGGACCGTGCTCCTCCCAGAAGACCGAGACCTGGCCGTCGAAGCGGTAGATGGATCCCCAGACGTACGGCTTACCCAACAGCACCGCGGCGTCGTTCACCATGTAACGCGTCGCGAAGTTGTCGGTGCCGTCGACGATCAGGTCGTACTGGCTGAAGATCTCTTTGACGTTGTCGCGGTCCAGCGCGGTGTTGTGAATGACCACGTTGACCAGCGGGTTGATCTCGGCGATGCTCCGGGCCGCGGACTCCGCCTTGGGCGTGCCGACGTCCGAGACACCGTGGATGACCTGGCGCTGGAGGTTGGACTCGTCGACCGTGTCGAAGTCGATGATGCCGAGCGTGCCCACCCCGGCCGCGGCCAGGTAGAGCAGCGCCGGCGAGCCGAGACCGCCCGCGCCGACCGCGAGGACCTTGGCGTTCTTCAACCGCTTCTGCCCGTCCATCCCGACGTCCGGGATGATCAGGTGACGCGAATAGCGGCGGATCTCGTCGACGCTCAGCTCGGCGGCCGGCTCGACGAGCGGGGGCAGAGCCACATTCACTCCCCGGGTTCGGTGGTAAGGATCGCCGACCATTGTTGCTCGATTAGCACCTGTGCATCCATGACGTTGGCCACCGGCCCGACATGCGGGATCGCGGAATAATCAGGCGACCGGCTCACCGTCGTACCGTTCGCCGTCCAGATACGGCCACGGGTTCGGCGTGCAGCCCTTCAGGCCGAACGTCTGCTGCTGCATCACCGGCGCCGGCTCGCCCTTGCCCGGACAGGCCTCGTGGCCGTGCCCCAGCTCGTGCCCGACCTCATGGTTGATCGCGTAGCGGCGATAGGTCTGCAGCCGGTCACCGAACTCCGGAACCGCCTCGGCCCATCGATCGGAGTTGATTATCACCCGCCCGGGAACCCGGCACGAGGTGTAACCCTCGGTGTCCAGGCCGCCAGTCGCGCACATCTTCTCCGAGGTCTTCGCCGACGCCAGGTAGACGGTGAAGTCCACGTCGGCACCACCCTTCGCGACCCGGCGCAGGCGCAGACTCCCGTCGTGCACCCAACTCCGGTCGTCACCCAACGTGGCGTCTATCGTCTCGGCGAACTCCTTGGCCGAGGTGCCCTCGACGATCTCCTCGACCGCCACCCGGAAGCGGTACAGACGGCCGCCGTCACCGAGCATCGGGCCGCGGCTGCGCTCGTAGCGGAACTGCCCGGCCGTACCCTCGGGCTTCGGTTCGGCCTTGTCGGCCGTCGGCTCCACCGCGGGCGCCGTCTCGGCCGGCACCCCGATCTCGCCGGCGGTCTGCGACGTCTCCCGGCCCGGTGCGATCGGCTGCTCGTCGTTCCACAATTCATGACCCACGACCAACACCAGAAGAACGACCATGACGTACGCCACCAGAACCGCACGCCTGCGCCGCCGGATCCGCCGCACCGAGGTCGCCTCGGGAACCGCGTGCCGGGCCGGCATCGAGCGCGAGTGCGCCGGAACGTACTCGGGCTCCTCCTCGACGAACAGCTCGGGCGCCTCGGGCAACAGCTCGGGTGTCTCGGGCAACAGCTCGGGCGCCGCGGGCACGGCCGGCTCCGGGCGGCTCAGCACCACCGGCAGGAAGTCGGGTTCCGGCTCGGGCGCCGGCGGAACGTAGATCCGCTCCTCGGTGACCGCCTCGAACTCCGGCGCGTGGTGCCGGCCCTCCGGCTCGGGCCATGCCTCGACCCGGGCCGGGACATGGATGTTCTCCGCCAGGTTGCGATCCAGCAGGCTCTTCGGCGGCCACAGGTTGTCCGGCAGCTCGGCCGGCAGGCGCAGGCTCGGCGGCAGACCCCGCCGGTTCGCGGTCCGCGGATAGAGGTCCACCGGCGGGAGATCCCGGACCGGTTCCACCTCCTCGATCTCCGGGGCCGGTGGGCGTACCGCCGCAAGCTCCGGGACCGATGGGCGCACCGCTTCGGGCGGGCCGGCCGGCGGCCGGGAGGTCAGCGTCGGACGGCTGCCCACGCCGGGCCGGGTGCCACCGGGAGCGGCCCGGAAGGCCGGACCGGCACCGACCGAGCGGCTCGGGCGGCGGCCACCGGTGGCCCGAGGGTTCACGAAGGCGCCCGGCGCCGCCATCGGGTCGCCGCCGGCCGGCGCGGGCGGCTCCGGCTGAGGCTCCCGGGGCTGCGAGGCGGCGAGACGCTCGGCGGCCAGCTCCAGGATCCCGCGGGTCATCGCCGGCTCCGGCGCCTCCGCCACGGTCTCCACCGGCGGCTCCACCGGTTCGGTCACCGGCTTCGCCGCGATGGCCCGGCGCCGGGACGGCTTGGGCGGTTCCTCCTCGGCCGGCGCCCGGGTGACAGCGGTCTTGCGGGCCGGTGTCCGGGTCGGTGCGGTCCGCGCCGAGGTGCTCTTGACCGCGGCCGGCCTCGGCTTCTCCGGGTTCTCCGCGGTGGTGGACTTCTTGGCGGCCGGTTTGCGCGCGGGCTTGCGGACCGGCTCGGTCACCGGCGACTTCGTGGTGGAGGTCGCCGGCACGGCACGGGCGCGGGAACGCCCGGCCCGGCCTCGGTCATCTCCGGCGGCCGGGTCAACAGGGCTGTTTGTCGCGTTTGCCATAGCAAGCGAAAGCCTGCCATGACTCACCGTCCGTCACAGGACTTTCGCGTTTCCGTACCGGATGGGCTTTCAGAGCAGCGGTCCGGAGAGGTCCTTGTCGTTGCGGCGCGGCCAGGAGTACGGCTTGCAGCCTCGCAGGATCAGCGTCTGCTGCACCATCACCGGAGCCGGTCCGCCCGCCTTGGGACACCCCTCGTGCCGGTGCCCCAGCTCGTGCCCGACCTCGTGATTGATCACGTACCGCCGGTACTCGGCCAGCCCCACCTTCGCCTCCAGGTACGGCGTCGACGACTTCCGCCAGCGGTCCAGGTTCAGGATCGCCTTGCCGGTGGTCCGGCAGGAGGTGAACGGCACCCCACCGATCCGGATGTTGGTGCCGCCCTGCTCACACATCCGCCCGGCGGTGTCCCGGGTGGCCAGGTAGACGGTGAAGTCGGCCTTGTCGGTGCCGGCCACCATCTGCAGCCGCAGCTTGCCGGAGCCGGACCAGCTGCGGTCGTCCTCCAGCGTCGCCCGCACCTGCGCGGTGAAGTCGTCGACGTCCTCGCCGCTGCCCTTCTCGACAGCGACCTTGAACCGGTGCAGCTTGCCCTTGCGGCCGGCCACCGGACCGCGCTCCCCGGAGAACGTGAACTTCCCGGATCCCGTCGTCGGCGTCCTGCCCTTGAGCTGGAGCACGTCCTCGGCCAGTGTCTCCCGGGTCGGCTCCTCGCTCGGCGACACGCCGGCCACCGGCTCGTCGGACGGCTCCGGCACGCTCACCGACGGCGGGGCGGCCGCCGCCGGATGCCAGGCGGGACCGGATTCACTTGTCGAACAGCCGGCGATCAGGGTGGCCGTGAGCACGCCCACGGTCACGGCGATCCAGGTCCGCTGTCGGCGGTGGGCATGGGAGATCATCGTTTTTCAGATTTCCACATACCGCGTACGGCGCCCAGCAGGGGACAACCTTGGTGCCGTGCGTTACATCGTGCAACCCCGGCGGGTCAGGAGTTTCTGCTGGTCGACTGGCGGACCTCGGCCAGCAGGCCGACGATCCCCCGGGCCACCAGGCGGGGCACCTCCATCTGGGCGACGTGCCCGACCCCGGGCAGCACCAGCAGCCGGCTGTCCGGGATCACCCGGGCCACCTGGGCCGGCACCCGTGGGTCCACCAGCCGGTCGTTCAGGCCGCCCATCACCAGCGTGGGCACCTCGACCCGGGCGGCCAGCCGCCACTGCGAGTTGATCCCCGGCAGGTAGGCCCGCAGGAAACTGCCGACCAGACCGCGAAGAGTGCCCAGGTACGCCTTCGGATAGTGAGCCACCGTGTAGCGGAGCTGGATCTCCTCCATCGCCTCGGCCCGCCGCTGCGGATGCACCTTGCTGGTGTCCCCGAAACAGGCGGCCAGCACCTGCTCGGCCATCTGCTCGGCGGTGAGCCGGGTCAGCGCCCAGGCCATCAGCCGCTCGGCGCCGGGCAGCGCCAGCACCGGCAGGACCGGGCCCTGGGCGGTCCGGCGCGGATCGAGGAACGGCATCGCCGGGGAGATCAGCGTGAGGGTCCGGACCAGATCCGGCCGCAGCGCCGCCACCCGCACCGAGATGGCCCCGCCCAGCGAGTTGCCGATCAGGTGGACCGGGCCACGGCCGTCATGCTCCAGATAGTCGATCAGCGTCGACGCGAAGGCCGGAATCGAATACCGCGGACTGGGGTCGCTGTAGCCGAATCCGGGCAGGTCCACCGCCTGCCCGTCCAGCCGGTCGGCGAGCAGCCCGGCCAGATCGGTGAAGTTCTGCGAGGAACCGCCGAGACCGTGCACATACACCGCGGGCTCGGCGTCCGGGCTCTGCCCGGGGGTGTCCCGGACGTGCAGCATCGCGCCGCCGACTGTCACCCGGCGCGCGGGCCACGGTGGCGGAATCTCACCCTCCGGCAACAGCGCGCTGTCGTCGGCCAGAATCGCACCCTTCATCAGGCCAAGAGTGCCTCAAGCCGGCGGTTGACGGCGGCCAGTGTGGCGCGGACCATCGCATGCCGGTCGTCACCGGTCACCACCGCCGAGCCGGCCAGCTGCTCGACCCAGCCGCCACCGCAGGACAGCAGCAGCACCACCACGGCGACCTGCATCGGGCCGAACGAGACGGCTGCGGCGTGCTCGACGAAGCAGCGTGCCGGGCCGTCCGGGTGACCGGAGGTGGACAGCAGCTCGTCGACGGCGCCCGCGGTGGCCGTCGCGCACAGGCGCAGCAGGTAGCCGTCGACCGCCGGGCCGGTGGCCACACCGGAGGCGGTCCGGCCGCCGGCACGCAGCCGCACCTCGACGGTGGCGTCCGCGCCGAACGAGTTGACGTGCACGTTCTCGATGATCACGCGAGGGCCCGGGTTGTCCCCCGGATCCAGTGGGCGGGGCTTGGAGGCGTCCGCCGGGACCAGAGCCGCCGGGGTGCTGATCGGCGGGGGCGGGGTGAACGCGGGCGGCGGGGCCATCAGCGCCGTCGGGCCGATCGGGGCGGCCGGCGGCACCGAGACCGGAGCGGCCGGCGTGAAGACCGGAGCGGCCGGGCCGGAGACCGGCGCGGCCGGACTCGACACCGGGCGGGCCGGGCTGGAGACCGGGCGCACCGGGCTGGACACCGGCGCCACCGGGACCGAGGCACGGGCCTGGCGGGTGGGCTGGCTGGGCAGCAGCGGCGTGCGCGGCGAGGAGACCGGGGCGCTGGACGGCCGGAGCGCGGCCGGCGGATCGCCCGGCATCGCCGCGTCCAGGCCCATCCGGTCCTGGAGCAGACGCGCCACCTGGCGGCTCACCTCGGCCGGGTCGGCGCCGTCGGACAGATCGAGGCGGAGGCTGTGCGCACCGGCCGGGGTGGCCCGCAGCGACGCGTCCCGGACACCGTCGACCTCGCGGACCGCGGCCAGGATGTCCTGGACGTCGAAGCCCTCCTGGCGCTCCTGGGCGGGCACGACGTCGCCGCGGCGCAGGTGCGTCGCTATCCGCGCCAATGCCGGTGCTTCGGCCGACGGCTCCACGGAGGGCGGCTCCGGAACTCTCGGGACGTCCGGCTGGGCCGGAACGCGCTGGGGCAGGACCCCGCGCGGTTCACCGTCGTCACCGGTCTCGGCGTCGTCGGTGCCCGGCAGCCCCGGCGAGGGGAATGACGGGTTACGCGGGAAGCTCGGCGAATCGTACGCCGAACCGTCGCCGGTCGCCCCGTCGAAAGGCGGCAACCCCTGCGCCAGAGTGTCGGTGACCAGGGCATGCCGGGACCGGATCGGCTCGGGCGGGACCGGCGCGGCGGGCGGCTGCTCGGCCGGCGCCTCGGGCAGCCAGTCCGGGCGGGGCATCGGCACCGCGGCACGCTGCTGGGGGTACGAGTCGTCGAGGTCACCCTCGTACGGATAGGGCGGTGCGCTGTTCGGTGTGGCGGGCAGCGGCGGCACGCCCGGCGGGCGGCGATGGCCGAGGATGTCGGCGAGCCGGTTCCGCTCGGCGGGCCACCCGTCAGTGGACCCGGAAGGGGGATTCTCGGAGTTCTGCGACGAATCGGGAATCCCGGACGACGGCTCCGTCCCATACGGCCTCTCGGCCGGGAACTGCTGCCGCCCGAAGGTTCGCCCGTCCGCCGGCCGCCGCCATGGAGGCGTGTCCACTCCCTGCTCCAACCCCGCTCCTGTGTTGCTCCACGAGCTGTCGTTGCTCGCCCAGCCGTTCACCCGTGTGCGGTCATGCGAGTCGGCTCCGTTGCCACCCGTTGAGGCTCCGGTGTCACCGGAATGCCCTGATTCATCCACCGCGTGCTCCTCGCTCGCCCCCGCTGAGGCTACCGTGTCGTTGCAGTGGCGATAAGTTGCAGCGTCGCGACAATTGCCCGCACGACCGCGACATGCGCCGAACCGGGCAATCCGAGACGACTACACCGCGGGGACCCGACCCCCTGGAGGTTCACAGAAATGACCGCTGCGTCCGGCGGGCCACAGACCGCACGACCCACCCGCCTGCCACGCTCGGCGCGCCGTAAGCAGTTGCTGGCCGCCGCGCAGCAAGTTTTCGTCGCCCACGGCTACCACGCCGCGGCGATGGACGACATCGCGGAGCGGGCCGGCGTCTCGAAGCCTGTCCTCTACCAGCACTTCCCCGGCAAGCTCGAGCTCTACCTGGCCCTGCTGGACACGCACTGCGACGCGATAATCGCCAAGGTGCGTGGGGCCATGCTGGCGTCCCCGGACAACAAGGACCGGGTGAAGGGCGCCGTCCGGGCGTACTTCGACTTCATGGACCACGAGAGCGAGGCGTTCCGGCTCGTCTTCGAGTCGGACCTGCGCAACGACCCCCAGGTCCGCCAGCGGGTGGAGCGGGTCGAGCAGGGCTGCATCGCCGCGGTGACCGACACCATCATCTCCGACACCGGGCTCCGGGCCGACCAGGCCGAGCTGCTCGCCTCCGGCCTCGCCGGGGCCGCCGGACAGGCCGCGCAGTTCTGGCTGGCGAACGGACGGCGTACGCCCAAAGCTGAAGCCGAAGCGCTCGTAGCTGCACTGATCTGGCGTGGGATCGCCAGCTTCCCGCTCCAGGGCGGTTCAACGGCCGGAATGGCCCCGGAAATCGGATAGCCTTTCGAACGGGTAGACGGATCTTTTTAGGAGGGACTCCGTGGAGGTCAAGATCGGCGTGCAGCAGTCGCCGCGCGAGCTTGTGCTGGAGAGCGCTCAGACCCCGGCGGAGGTCGAGCAGGCCGTGACGGATGCTCTGGCCAAGGACGGTGTCCTGTCACTGACTGACGAGAAGGGCCGCAAGGTGATCATTCCGATCGCCAAGGTGGCCTACGTGGAGATCGCCGAGGCGTCGCACCGGCCCTTCGGCTTCACCACTCGCTGAACTTCAGCGCCGGGAGGGATGCCCGGTCACAGGGCTCCCTCCCGTAACTCTCTCTCGGGTGCGTCTGCTATCAGGTCGGGTAGAGTGGCCTGTGTCGTCGTCGATTTGTCAAGTCGACGGCCCGCGTGTGGCCCGCTTTCGAGCGTGCGGCCCGCGCCTATACGAGACCGCGCCCAAAGACTTTCCGACGGGCGCACCACGAGAGGGCACCCGTAAAACTTCATGACCGACAATGAGCAAGCTCTAGTACCCGTGACCAGCCGTGCGCCGGTCCGCGCCGACAGCCCCACCTTCGCCGAGCTCGGCGTCCGGGCCGAGACCGTCGAGGCGCTGTCCAAGGCCGGCATCACCCACGCCTTCGCCATCCAGGAGTACGCGCTGCCGATCGCCCTGCGGGGCACCGACCTGATCGGCCAGGCACCCACCGGCACCGGCAAGACCCTCGGTTTCGGCCTCCCCCTGCTGGAGCGCGTCACCGCCCCGTCCGAGGGCGCCGACGGCCAGCCGCAGGCACTGATCGTCGTCCCCACCCGTGAGCTCGGTCTCCAGGTGGCCCGTGACCTGGCCGCCGCGGGCAGCACCCGGGGCGTCCGGGTGCTGCCGATCTACGGTGGGGTGGCGTACGAGCCGCAGGTCGAGGTCCTCAAGAAGGGCGTCGAGATCCTGGTCGGCACCCCAGGCCGTCTGCTCGACCTGTGCAAGCAGAAGATGCTCAAGCTGAGCTCGGTCAAGGCTCTGGTGCTCGACGAGGCCGACCGGATGCTCGACCTGGGCTTCCTGGAGGACGTCGAGAAGATCCTGGCGATGATCCCCGAGCAGCGGCAGACCATGCTGTTCTCGGCCACCATGCCGGACCCGATCGTCGCGCTGTCCCGCCGGTTCCTGCGCAACCCGGTCACCATCCACGCCGGGCACACCACCCAGAGCGGGCCGTCGCCGCTGACCAAGCAGGTCGTCTACCGCACCCACCCGCTGAACAAGGTGGAGATGGTGGCCCGCATCCTGCAGGCCCAGGACCGCGGCCTCACGATGATCTTCACGCGGACCAAGCGGGCCGCCGACCGGGTCTCCGAGGACCTCGACTTCCGCGGGTTCGCGGTCGCCGCGGTGCACGGCGACCTGGGCCAGGGCGCGCGCGAGCGGGCGCTGCGGGCGTTCCGCAGCGGCAAGATCGACGTGCTGGTGGCGACCGACGTGGCGGCCCGCGGCCTGGACGTCTCCGGCGTCACCCACGTGATCAACTACGACTGTCCGGAAGACCCGGAGACCTACACGCACCGGATCGGCCGCACCGGCCGGGCCGGCGCCACCGGTGTCGCGGTGACCTTCGTCGACTGGGAGGACATGCCGCGCTGGGTGCTGATCGACAAGTCGCTCGGTCTCGCCATGCCGGAACCCCCGGAGACCTACCACACCAGCCCCGCGCTCTACTCCGACCTGGACATCCCGGACGGGATCTCGGGCACCCTGCCGACCGCCTCGCGCAGCCGGGCCGGGCTGTCCGCCGAGGTCGAGGAGGACCTCGGCACCGCCGGGCGGCGTGGTGGCAACCGCGGCGGCCGCGGCCGGGACCGCGACCGCGACCGGAACGGGCGTTCCCGTGGCGGGAGCAGCGGGCCGGCCGACAGCACCGGTTCGAGTGCCGGCCCGGACTCCGGTGCGGACACCGCCGAGCGGCCCAAGCGGCAGCGGCGGCGGCGCCGGATCAGCGAAGAGGCTCCGGCTGCGGGCACCGTGGCGGCGCCCTCGGTGGACACTCCGGCCGTGCCCTCGGCCGATACTCCGGCCGATACTCCGGCCACTGCTCCGGTTGCCACTCCGGCCGCCGCTCCGGTTGACGCGTCGGTTGACGCGTCGGTGGCTGGGGAGGCCCCGCCCCGCACCCGGACCCGTCGGCGGCGGGCTCCGGCGACCTCGCTGACGTTCTCCGACAACGCCGCGCCGGCCGACTCGGCTCCGGCTTCGGCTGACTCGGCTCCGGCCGCCCCGGCCCCGGCTTCGGCTGACTCGGCTCCGGCTGACTCGGCTCCGGCGGCTCCGGCTGCTTCTGACGAGCCGGCCGCGCCCCGGCGCCGCCGTCGGCGCACCACGGCTGCCGTGTCCGAGGGCACAGCGACCGAGGCCTGATCTCCCCCGTACCGCCGCATGGGGTCCTGGTGGATCTCATGCGGCGCACGGCCCCGGCAGGCCGTCATCGGTCGCGGGCAGAATGGAAGTCATGCCAGAACCGCTCGAATCCGTCCTCGCCGAGGTGCGGGAACTCCTGCTCGCGCCCGGCCTCACCCGGGCCGTCGCGGCCGGCCGCCGTCGCGGGCACGCACCGTCGGTGACCCGCGCTCAAGTACGCCCGGTCACCTTGAAGCAGGGACGGAAGCTACAGATCGTCACCGACGACGGCGCCCGGCCGTTCACCCGCAACGTCGACGGCACCGAGGCCGCCGAGGCGGTGGACGCCCTGCTGGCCGAGCCGTTCGGCAACTGGCACGTGGAGACCGAGTCGGCCACCGTGCAGGTCCGGGTGACCAAGAAGGGCGACGCCCAGGTGCACCGGGGCGCGGCCGTCGCCGGGCAGCGCGCGCCGGAGACCCACGACCGGGCCAAACAGTGGCTGCTCGACCCGGGTGACCCGCTGTTCCGTGTGATCGGCGGCACCGCGGCCAAACGCCGGCAGATCGACGCCTTCCTCCGCGCGCTCGCCGCGACGCTGCCCGACGAGCTGCCGTCACCGCTGCGTGTCGTCGACCTGGGCTGCGGAAACGCCTATCTCACCTTCGCCGCCTACCGCTATCTGGCCGGGCGTGGTGTGACCGTCGAGGTGGTCGGTGTGGACGTCCGCGAGGACCAGCGGGTACGCAACAGCGCGGTGGCCGCCGAGCTGGGCTGTGCCGAGCAGGTGACGTTCGTGGCGGGCACCATCGAGGAGGCGACCGTGCCGTTCGAACCCGATCTGGTGCTCGCGCTGCACGCCTGCGACACTGCCACCGATCAGGCGCTGGCCCGGGCGGTCGGCTGGCGGGCCCGGTGGGTGCTGGCCGCCCCCTGCTGCCACCACGACATCGCGGCGCAGCTCAAAGGCACCACGACCCCATCGCCGTACGGGGAGGTCACGCGGCACGCGATCCTGCGTGAGCGCTTCGCCGACGTGCTGACCGACTCGCTGCGGGCCGCCCTGCTGCGGCTGCACGGCTACCGGGTCGACGTCGTCGAGTTCATCGACTCGGCACACACGCCGCGCAACCTGATGCTGCGGGCCCGGCGGACCGGTGCCGCGCCCACCCCGGAGCAGCGGGACGAGTACGCCGCGCTGACCGGCCAGTGGGGCGTCACGCCGGCGCTGGCCGGACTGCTCAGCTGACCACGACCGTCCAGGTCGCTGTGGAGACCTTCCCGGCGACCTGGAAGTCGAGGAACATCCGGTAGGTGCCCGGACTCGGCGCGGACAGCCAGAACTTGATCCGCCCGTCGATCAGCCGCGTCTCCGGGTGCACGTGGACATACCCCAGATCGTTCTGGCGCAGCACCACCAGGTGGCCGAACGCGCCCAGGTACGGCTCCAGCGTCACCGGCTTCCCGGCACTGTCGGACACCGTCATCAGCAGCGGCTGGGTGGACTCGGTGGAGGGGGTGCCCTCGTACCCCACTCGGAAGTCGCCGGCGGTCGCGGACCGGGCCGGATCAGGCAGGGTGACCGGCGCGTAGTCTCCCGCGACCGTCAGGTCGCTGCCCAGGCTGCTGACCGTGTCGACCCCACCGACCCGCGCGGTGAAGTCGGCGATCATGCGATACAGGCCCGGCTCGGCCAGCGTCAGATCGACACTCCACGTGCCGTCGGGCGCCATCACCGGGTGTAGATGCTGGAAACCGGTGAGGTCACGGCGAATCACGATCAAATGCAACGGCTTGTCGTGTACGACGGCAAAGGTGGTGACCGGCGCACCACCCGGGCCGTTGATCGTGAACTCCAGTCGCTGGGTCTCGCCCGGCTGGAACGCTGTGACCAGCGGGGTCAGGGTGAGGCCCGAGCCGCTCAGGGAGAGGCCGCCGACCGGGGCGCTCCCGGCCGTACCGATCGGGGCGGTGTTGCCGTGGGTGTGCGGCTGGCTCTCGTCGAACGGGGAGGCGGTGGGTGTGGGGGTGCTCACCGCGGCGGGGGCGCCGACGCTGCTCTCGCCGCCGCTGTCGCCGCTGCTGTTCAGACGGCCGATACCGTAGCCGGCGAAAAGGACGACGATCAGCAGGGCGCCGATGGCGGCGAATCGGAAACCGTCGCCTTCGGGCTTTTTATCTCTTCTAGCGGAGAGCCCGAATTGTGGCTCTTCGTCCAGTTCCGGGTTCTGAGCGGCGCTCGCTGTTTCCGGGCTTTCACCGGCACTCGCCGCTTCCGGGCTTTCACCGGCACTCGCCGTCTTTTGTCGCGGCAGTTCCCCGACCCCGTCAGGCATCGACGAGCTCGTAGCCGGCCTCGTCGACCGCCGCGCGCACCGCGTCCTCGGCCAACACGGAGTCGCTGGCCACGGTGACCCCACCGGAGGGAAGATCGACCTCGACGGCGGTGACACCCGGCAGCGCGGACAGCTCCTCGGTGACCGACTGGACGCAGTGCGAGCAGGTCATGCCCTTGACGGTGTATTTGCTGGTCACAGCCATGTCGGGTCCCCTTCCGCCAGGTTCGGCTCCGACCTCAGCGTAACTGTCAGACCCGCGGGTTAGCGTGCGGGGCGTGAGCCGATACGAGATCCACCTGACGGTGTCCGCGGACGCCGACGACGAGAAGCTTCGATCCTGGGCGGCCGGATCCGGGGTCAAGTTCACCCGCATCCTGCTGGACAGCGGGGTCACCGCCGACCAGCCGATGCTGAGCTGGCTCACCGACGGCACACCCGGCGAGGCGGAGTCGGCGGCCCGGCACACCGCCGCGACCCTCACCGGCGACGGGTTCCCGGTCACCCGGCTCAAGGTCGAAGCCGCCGCGTCCGGGCGGGACGCGCCCGGCACCGCGGCCGAGGCCGGTTCCCGCTATTTCGAGCATCACGTGAAACTGCTGCTGCCCGCCGGCACCGACCTGGAGCCGGTGCGCGCGGTGGCCACCCGGCACGACGCCCGGCTGTCCCGCAACGCGCGCCGGGTGCGGGCCGACGGGGTGCGGGAGCGGTTCGTGACCCAGCGCTGCTACCGGGCCGGGCGCCCGCAGGCGGCGGCCGCCCTGGCCGGGCTGCTGGCCGACCTGACCGGCGCCGGATGGGAGGTCGCCGAGGTGGAAGAGGAGTTCGTGCTGGTCGACGACAATCCGGCGCTGGACGACGGATGGTTCGTATGAGCCCGGACCAGCCCCACCGTCATCGGGCCGCCCTCGACCATGTGCTGACGGTGATCGCCGAGTCGTCCTGGGCGGAGCGCCTGGTGCTGCGCGGCAGCATGACCATGCCGGCCTGGATCGGCGACGCCGCCCGGACACCCGGCGACCTGGACTGGATGGTGCCGCAGCCGCTCGTCACAACGCCTGATCGGCAGAGTCCCGACCCGTACCATGACACGCTCAAACCGGTGCAGGAGTGGCCGGAGGCGGTGCACGGCGCCATCCGCAACGAGATGTGGGAGTTCGAGGAGTTCGACACCCGGGGCCGTCGATGCCGGCTGCCACCCGACGGTCTTACCTGGGTGTCCGACCTCGAACAGCCCGACTCACAGCTCGACTTCGAGGAGGTCGTCGGTGCGCTCCTCACCGAGCGGCCGTGGTCTCCGGAGGGCATCGTGTTCGCCCCCGGTGAGATCAGTTCGACCTCGGACTGGGAGTACCAGGATTACGACGACTCCGAGCCCGACACCGGCCGGGTCCGGATCACCATCCCCTGGCACGCCCCCGACTTCGAGATCGGCAGCGTACAGATCGATTTGTCGTTCGGCGAGCACCTACCCGAACCACCGGTGTGCACGGCGATCCCCCGAGCCGGTGGGCAGTCGCCGCTGGGCTTGTGGACCCCGAGCCGGGAACTCTCCCTGGCCTGGAAACTGCACTGGCTGGCCGCCGATCAGGACGCCTATCAGCGGTCCGCGATGAAGGACGTGTACGACGCCGTCCTACTGGCCGAGTCGCCGGGCATCCGGCTGAGGCCATATCTGAGGCGGGTCGCTTTAGGCGCTACACCCCGCGGTTCCCTGGCCACCGCATCCGCGCCGCACGGTTCCCTCGACGCGGCACACCATGGCTCCCTGACCGCCGCGCCCGTGGCGTTGCCCTATGCGTCCCTGCTGTCTCCATCCGCAGTCCTGTCCTGGACGATCGAGGGCCCTCTTCCCGACGGCGACTCACCGGCCGCGTGGCTGTCCCGTCTAGCCGCGGTGACAGATCGTCTGCTGCACCCCCTTCCCTGAGTCGACGGCCTGGACGCCCGGGCCGATCGACCTCTGTGACACGATGCGACCGGCCGGACACGTGACATGACGAAGGAGGATTCCGTGGAAGACTTGGAACGCGACGGATACGTCCTGTCCGCAGACCCGAAGCGCGTCGACTTCACTCGCGTGCACCGCTGGCTCGCCGAGGAGTCGTACTGGGCGGCCGGCCGGTCCTACGACCTGGTAGCCCGCTCCATCGACGGCTCAGTCCCCTACTCGGTGTTCGCACCCACACCGCCCGCCGCCGTAGCGTCCTCGCCCGCCGCCGTAGCGTCCCGGCCCGCCGCCTCAGCACTCCTCCAGACCTCGGCCCCACTCACCGATTCGCCGGTTCCGCCCTCGGGCGAGCAGGTGGCATTCGCTCGGGCGGTCACTGACGGAGCCACCTTCGCCTGGATCTGCGACGTCTTCGTGGACCAGCATCACCGAGGCCACGGCCTGGGCAAATGGATGATCGACACCATCCTTGCCGACCTGTCCGAACGCGGTATCCAGCGTTTCCTCCTAGCCACCAGGGACGCCCATGACGTCTACCGCCGTTCCGGGTTCACCGAGTTGGCCGGCACTCACCGTTTCATGGAGATCGACCGCCGCCCCACCAGAGAATCCGTCCTCGGCAACTCCTAACCGAATCACCCCGTTCCACGCTGTTCCACCCAGCTTCATGCCGGATCGCACCCGCCCCGCTCCACCCCGCACCGGATTCGTGCGGGACAGCTCCACCCCGCACCGCACCACACCGGATTCGCGCAGGACCGCACCGTCCCGCCCCAGCATCGCCGAGCCTTAAGCCAGACCGCACCGCCCGCACGCACCGCCCGCACGCACCGCCCGCACCGCTTGACATCGGACCGCACAACCCGCACCGCCGGCACCGCCTCACGCCAGACCGCGCCGTCCCGCACCGCCTCACGCCAGACCGCGCCGTCCCGCACCACCTCACGCCAGACCGCGCCGTCCCGCACCACCCCATGCCGGACCGCGCCGTCCCGGCTCCTGCGCGGCCGGGGCGTCACGTGCGGCGGCTCAAGCCGTTTCGGCCGGTCACCGACAGGCTCTGGGATCGCTCATCCGGCCACCGCGAGGGCGAGTGGAAGGACCCCGGGAGCACCGGACCGGCGGAGGGCCCGCCCGGCGAGGGTCATCGTCCAGCCGGAATCGACCAGGTCGTCGACGAGCAGCACCGGGCCGGACAGCTCACGCAGCGCCGTGGCCATCTCCGGCGGCACCTCGAAAGCGTCGTGCAGCGCCCGGACCCGCTGGGCGCTGTTTCCCCGATGACCGCCGCCGTCCGGTGCCGGGGTGGACTGGACAACCCCGAGCATCGGCAGTCGGCCGACCGCCGCGATGCGCTCGGCAAGGCTGTGGATAAGTTGTGGATGACGCTGTGAATAAACTGCCGCGACGGCGGCCGGGCGCTGCTGCCAGGCGTCGTCTCCCCTGGCCCAGGCCTTGAGAACCTCGACAACGGCATCCGCCAGCTCCGGTGGGATCGGGCCGTCCACCGCCTCGGGCGAGACCGCGGCGCGCAGCCGGTTGCCCCACCCCAAGTCGGAGAGACGGCCGACTGCCCGGCCCGGCTCGATCTGCTCGGCCGGGGCGATCCGGCCCTTCAGCGAGACGCCGACCGCGGCCAAGCCGGTGGGCCACATCTTCTTCGGAGCGATCTGGAGACCGGGGCGACCCAGGAACGCCTCGGCCGCCGCGAGCGAGCCCGCGGACACCTCGCTGTCGAACAGCGGATCCGCACAGTTGTCACACCTGCCGCACGGGACCGCCTCGGGATCGTCGAGACATCTGCGCAGGAACTCCATGCGGCAGGAGGTCGTCACCGCATACTCGATCATGGTTTTCTGCTCGGCCTCCCGTGCCTCGGCGACGCGCCGCAAGCGGGCCTCGTCGTAGGTCCACGGCTCCCCGGTGGCTAGCCAGCCACCGCGTGTGCGGCGCACCGCGCCGTCCACGTCGAGGACCTTGAGCATCAGCTCCAACCTGGTCCGTCGCAGGTCGACCAGCGGCTCCAGCGCCTGCGTGGACATCGGCTGGCTCGGAGACAGCTGCGCCAGCACGGCGCGCACCTGCTCCTCCGGCGGGAATGCCAGGGACGCGAAGTAGCGCCAGATCGCGACATCCTCCGGACCGGGCAGCAGCACCACCTCGGCATGCTCGACCGCGCGGCCGGCCCGGCCGACCTGCTGGTAGTAGGCGATCGGGGAGGGTGGCGCGCCGAGGTGGACGACGAACCCCAGATCGGGTTTGTCGAACCCCATCCCGAGCGCCGAGGTCGCAACCAGCGCCTTGATCTTGTTGGTGAGCAGGTCCTGCTCGGCGGCCCGGCGGTCGGCGTCCTCGACCTGACCGGTGTAGGAGGCCACCTCGAAGCCCCGGGACCGCAGGAAGTCCGTGGTCTCCCCGGCCGCCGCGACGGTCAGCGTGTAGATGATGCCGGAACCCGGCAGCCGCTCCAGGTGGTCGGCGAGCCAGGCCAGCCGGTGTGCCGGGTCCTCCAGGCGCAGAGCTGCCAGGCGGAGCGAGTCGCGCTCCAGCGGGCCGCGCAGGACCAGAGCGTCGCCGAGTTGGTCGGCGATGTCGGCGGTGACCCGTGCGTTGGCGGTCGCGGTGGTGGCCAGAACCGGTGTCCGGGCGGGCAGACCGGCCAGGAAGGTCCGCAAGCGCCGGTAGTCGGGGCGGAAGTCGTGCCCCCAGTCGGAGACGCAATGCGCCTCGTCGACCACCAGAAGGCCGGTGCTGCCCGCGAGACCGGGCAGGACGTTGTCACGGAAATCGGGATTGTTGAGCCGCTCCGGGCTGATCAGCAGCACATCCACCTCGCCGGCCCGGATCTCCTGCTCGATCAGGGACCACTCGTCGAGGTTGGCCGAGTTGATCGTGCGGGCGGTGATGCCGGCCCGGGCCGCCGAGTCGACCTGGTTGCGCATCAGGGCGAGCAGCGGTGACACGATGACCGTCGGGCCGGCCGCCCGGTCACCGGATCGCAGCAGGGCGGTGGCCACGAAGTAGACCGCCGACTTGCCCCACCCGGTGCGCTGCACACACAGCACTCGCCGCCGGTCGACGGTGAGTGCCTCGATCGCCCGCCACTGGTCCTCCCGGAGCACCGCGTGCTCCCCGGCCAGTCGGCGGAGAACCTCCTCGGCCCGCTCTCGCACGACCGCCCGCTCGGCCTCGCCGGCCGCCATCCGCGTCGTATCAGTCACCCGGCATGTCTATCAGGCCGCGGCAGGCCTCCTTCGAGTTATCCACAGCCGGAAGTTGTCCACAGGCCGGCGGGCGAATTCGAACGGCGGCGTGGCGAATCGGCCATGCTCCAAGGCGTCCAAGCGGAATCGATCGGAGGGTCACCATGAAGGCGTCAGGTGGAGGTACGGCCCGTTTCGTTCCGGCACGGAGTGGCGTCAAGCCGGCCGAGGCCGGCCCCCGCCCACCACCATGCCGGGCCGGCTCACGGGCCGGTCCGGCACCCGGGCGGGGAGCGTTCGGCGAAGACGGCGAAGCGGTGCCACACGGATGGAAGTCTCGGTGACATGAGCACAACCATCGCCGAGAAACTGCTGATCAAGCCGAACTCGACCGTCTGGCTCAACGAGCCGGCCCGGCTTCCGCTGCTCACTCCGATGCCGGAGGGGGTTCGGGAGACGGCGACCCTCGCGACCGCGAGTACGGCGGTGCTGTTCGCCGAGGATGCCGCAGGAGTGCGGGATCAGCTCGAACAGCACCGTACCGACCTCGACAAACCGGGCGCGTTCTGGATCGCCTATCCGAAGGGGAACAAGGCCGACATCAACCGGGATTCGCTGTGGCCGATCGTCGCCGACTTCGACATGCGCCCGTGTGGGCAGGTGTCGATCGACGAGCGATGGTCGGGGCTGCGGTTCCGGGCCAATCGTCCTGACGAGGGCCGCTTCACCGGCGGTGCGGGATGAGGTGGGCCCGGCCACCGGAGCCGGCCGTCGTCGCCCGAGGCGGGTGGCGGCGGCCGGATCTCCTCCGGCCCGCGCCTACCGGCCCAGGACCGAGCCTCCGTTGACGTTGATGATCTGCCCGGTGACGAACCCGCCGCCGGGGCCGGCCAGCCAGCGGACCGTCTCGGCGATGTCGTCGGGAGTGCCGGCGCGCTTGACGAGTGTGGCGTCGACGCGCTTCTGGTGTCCTTCCGGGGTCATCCGGCCGTCGAAGAACTCGCTGTCGGTGACGTAGCCGGGAGAGATGACGTTGGCGGTGATGCCCTCGGTGCCGAGCGAGGTGGCCAGGTCGAGGGCGTAGCCGTGCAGGGCGGCCTTGGCCGCCGAGTAGGGACCGCCGCCACCACGCTGGGCGGCGATCGAACTGGTCAGGATGATTTTTCCGCCCGGGCGGCGGAGCTGCGGAAGGAGCGCGGTGGTCATGAGAACCGCGGTGAGCACGTTGGAGTCCAGGTTGGCCCGCCAGCGGTCCGCCACTCCGTGGAGGCTGCTCTCGTCCCCGGAGAGGTACGCCCCGGCGTTGTTGACCAGCACGTCGAGTGGCCGGCCGGCCACCGCCTCGACCACAGCCGGCACCTGGGCCGGGTCGGAGACGTCGGCGGTCACCGCGGTGGCCTGCGGTCCGATCCATTTCACGGCGTCGGCGAGCACCTCGGCACGGCGGCCGACGACGATCACGTCGAAGCCCTCGCCGGCGAGCATTCCCGCCGTCGCCCTGCCGATCCCGGTCCCGCCACCCGTGACAACTGCGAGTCTCGTCATGATCTCGACCCTATCCGCGGTTCATCCGGACGATCGCCGGCCTCGGCGCTCAGAGCGCCAGAGAGAAGCCGGCCGACCGTTTCGGGGCGGGGATGAGGTCCCGGCCGGGCGGGGCCACCGCCGGGTTCTTGCGCGCCGTTCCGCCGCGACGGGACGGCAGGCGCTTACGGTCCTTGCCCGCCGCTTCCTTGCCGGCTGGTGGGCGCTCGACCGTCGCCGCGTTGACCGAGTCGTCCCCGGGTGCGGCCGGTGGCCTGGTGGTGACAGTGCCGCCGAGGACCTCGGCGCGGCACGGCCGGCCGTTCAAGGTGAAGGCGAGCGGCAGCGGATTCCGGCCTCGATAACCGCCGTGCAGGGTGACGGCACGGGAGCGCCCCCGCCCGTCGAGCACCACCCGGCGGCCCTCCTGGATCACGGTCTCGGGCAGGGCGGCCAGGCGTTGCGTACCGGGAAAGGTGAACTCGACCCGCCACGCCGACGCCTCCGTCGTCATCACGCTCAGCCGTGCCTCGAAGTAGGCGCCGGAGTCCCGTCGAATCTGGTATCTGACCAGGCATCGGCCACGATCCGGCACGATCGCGGAGGCACCCTCCGTGGTGGCGTCCACCGCGGTGGCACCCTCCGCCGTGGCACCGGCACCGGCAGTGGTGACGCCCACCTCGGTGGTCCGGGACGGTTCGGCGTCCGAGGCCTCGTGGCGCGCGGACCAGTTGAGCGCGGTCCCGGCGAGCAGGATCACAGTGGCCAGGGCGGCTATCGCGGGTTTCCGGTCCCGGGTCCCGGTCAGCCGGTTCGCGGCGATGGTGGCCCGCCGGCGCCGCTTCGCCAGGAAGAGGCCACCGCCGAGTGGGCGTACCGAGCCTCGGTGCAGGGCGGATCCGATCCGCAGACCGGCACGCAGCCGCATGGTGGTCGCCACCGAGGTGGGCCGGAGCCGTCCGAACCGGCCACCCGGCACCGTCGCCACCGCTCGGGTCGTGGGCGCCGCGGCGTTCTCCCCCTGTCGCACGGGCGGGATGACCGGTCGCAGCCCGACGGTCGCCGCCAGGGACCGCGCCACCTCAGCGGCGGCCGGGCGTTCCTCCGGGCTCTTCGCCAGGCAGCGCAGGCACAGGTCGGCGACGACGGTCGGCATCCCGTCCAGTTCGGGGATCGGCTCGGGGTCGGCGTAGAGGTGGGCGCGCAGCGCCTCGGTGGTGCTCACCGCGGGCCACGGCATCCGGCCGGTGAGCGCTCGGTAGAGCAGGATCCCGAGGGCGTAGACGTCGGCGGCTGGCGAGACCGAGGAGTTGCCCAGCCGTTCCGGGGCGAGGTAGGCGGGTGTGCCGAGCAGGCTGCCGTCGGGTGCCGCGTCCCGCTGGCCGACGATCGCAGAGATCCCGAAGTCGACGACCTTCGCACCCGCGCCGGTGAGCATGATGTTCGCGGGTGTCACGTCGCGGTGCACCAGCCCGCGGGCATGGGCGGTGGCCAGTGCGGACGCGACCTCGGCGGCGATCATGACGGCTTCCCGCCAGTCGAGCGAGCCCTGCCGGCCGAGACGGTCGCCGACGGATTCGCCGTCGTTGAGCTCCATGACCACGTAGGGGACGGTCAACCGCTCGGAGATCGGGGCCTCGCCGAAATCGTGGATCCCGGTGATGTGCGGGTGACAGAGCCGGGCCGCGGCGAGCGCCTCCTGGCGGAGCCGGTCCCGGAAGGCCAGGTCGCCGGCCAGCTGCGGGGAGAGCACCTTGACGGCGACGTCACGACCGAGGACCTCGTCGTAGCCACGCCAGACCACCGACATCCCGCCGGTTCCGAGCTTCTCGACCAGGCGGTAGCGACCGGCCAGACGGAGCGATCCATCATGACCGTTTCGCTCCGTTCGCCCCATGCGCCGATTCTCGCCCGCCGGGATCACCCGACGGTGCCGCACACGAAAACCCGTTCGGAAACCGTGGGCGGCACCGCACCGGCAGCGGCGTCAGCCCGCCAGCAGCTGATCCACCGGCGCGTAGTCGTCGGTGAGGACCCGGGAATCGCCGATGAAGTCGGTCAACTCGGGCCCGGAGAGCACGGTGACCGGCTCCTTCAGCGCCGAGAGGGCGGGACGGACGGCATCCAGCGGAAGCGGCGAGTGCGAGGCCAGGATGACGAAGTTCGAGCCGCGGTCCCCGGTCAGCGCGGCGGGCGGGGCGATCAGTGCGACATGCGGGAACGCCGCCGCGACAGTGGCCGTCTCGGCGCGGATGAAACGGTTCGGCGGGTAATCGATCACGTTCTGGGCGTAGACGCCGTCGGTGCGCAGCACCCGGGCGACGTCCTCGGCCATCTCACGGGTGGCCAGGTGCCAGGGGACGGCCAGGTGCCCGAAGGCGTCGCCGACGACCAGGTCGTAGGAGGCGTCCGGGCGCTCGGCCAGCCCCACCCGCGCGTCACCGACCCGCACCCGCATGTCCGGGCCGGTCTTCAGCCCGAGACTGCGCTCGTCCAGATCGACAAGCCCGCCGTCGAGTTCGAGGACGAGCTGCTCACTGCCGGGCCGGGTGGCGCGCAGATAGTTCGGGACGGTGAACCCGCCGCCGCCGAGATGCAGCGCGTCGACCGGGGTGCCGGCCGGCTTCAGCACATCGGCGACGGCACCGATCCACTGGACGTACTCGAACTCCAGGTAGGTCGGGTCGTTCAGATCGACGTACGAGTGACGGGCCGAGTTGAGCATCAGGGTCCGGCCGCCCTCGCGCGACGGATCCTCGGTCACGTCCGCGCAGTGATAAGCCGTCTCCACGTCGCAGGGCGTCGGCGCGGCGGCCCCCAGCCCGGCACCGACCAGCCCCAGCACGGCCAGCGACGCCCGGATCCGTGGCGACCCGGGCAGTTTCGAGCGGGTCCCGTCGCGGTGCAGCCACCAGCCCAGCACCAGTCCACTGACCGCCAACAGGACGGCCAGGCTCAGGACGATCGCGCTGCTCGGCATGGCCGCGACGAAGACGAACCCGGTCACCAGGGTGGCCGTGATCGCGCCGAGTGTGCCGATGCTGGACAGCCGGCCCACCACCGAGCCGGCCTGACGCAGGTCGGCGAGCTGGAGCTTCACCACCATCGGCGCGATCGTGGACAACACCAGGGCGGGCAGGAAGATCGCCAGGGCGGCCAGCATCAACACGGCCGGGGCGGCGCCACCACGCAGCAGCTCACCGCCCCAGCGGACGAGAGGCAGGGTCGCCGCGGTACCGATCGCACCCAGGATCAGGGCGGGCGCCAGCATGGTCCGGGCGTCGAACTTGTCGGCGAGACGGCCACCGATCCAGGAGCCGTAGGCGATCGCGGCCAGCGCCACTCCGATCACCGAACTGCTCACCTGGAGGGTCACGCCGACGTAGGGCCCGACGAGCCGCAACGCGACGATCTCCAGGACGAGGACGGCACCACTGGATCCGAACGCCAGAGCGGTCGCCAGGACCGAGGGCAGGGCACGCGGCTGGTTCTCCACCGCCGGGATGCTACCGGCGGTGGAGGAGGTGCCACCTCATCGACAGGCCGCATTCCACCTGTGCGAAAGCTGAGGAACCTTCTAGAGCATGGACAGATGTACGTGGTTGGTGTGTACCGCCGCCGGGCCGCCGCTCGCGCTGTAGGCACGCCAGCCGGTGCTCGGCATCCAGATCTGGCGGTACCAGATCACGTACATCACGCCGAGGCTGCTCGCGTTCTTCACGTAGTACGCGGCGAGCCGGTCGCCGTAGGCCTTGTCGCCGCCGGTGGCCGCCACGTTCTCGAAGCCGCTGGACGCCGCGGAGTTGTCACACGCCCGGCCCTTGGGGTGCTCGCCGGAGGCGCGCTCACTGAAGCAGACCGTGTACCGCTTGAAGCCGGCCGCCCGGGCCTGCTGGTGGGCGTGCAGGGTGCGGGGCGTGATGCACCCGTTCGAGGTCGGGTCCTTGACCGTGCACGACTCCTTGGGCCAGGACCCGTCGGAGTTTCGCGGGGCGGGATCGGCCGCGGGCGAGTTCGGGTCGATGAAGCCACCCGCCGAACCGCCGCCGACCTCGGCCAGGGCGATCTCGGCGTCGCGCTTCCGCTTGGCCATCACGTTGACCTGACGCTGCTGTTCCTTGACCTCGGCATCGAGGGCGAGCTTGGCCTTCTTCGAGGTGGCGATCTCGTCGCGGTACTCGGCGAGCGTGCCGCTGTCCATCTGGGCGAGCATGTCCAGACTCTGGACCTTCTCGATGAAGTCACTCGGGTCCGCGCTGTTGAGCAGCAACCCGGCGGTGCTCACCCGGCCCATCTGATAGGAGCGGCCGGCGACCTCGTTGACCTGTGCGGTCAGGGCCGACGCGTTCGTCTCCGCCTGCTTCAGCGCGGTGGTCAGGAGCTTCTGCCGCTTCTTGGAGTTGGCGAGCTTCGTCTTCGCCGAGTCGTAGCCCTTGGCCGCGGTCTCCAGAGCGTTGCGCAACTTCTTCGTGCCACCCTCGGGGTCTGCGAGGGCCGGCGAGGCGGGTGCGACCAGGACCACCGCGAAAACGGCAGCCAGAAGCGCGAGCAGGGTAGTGAACCGGCGCGGGAGACTGGCCGCCACAGTTACCTCCAAGTCGTGAGCGCCGGTACTTTACCGTGTCTCAGCAGGCGAAAGGGAGATCGATCAGGTGGCCGAATATCCACCGTCGACGAAGAGTGTCTGCCCGGTGACCGCCTGACCAGCATTGCTAGCCAGAAAAACGACGCAACCGGCAAAATCGCCCGGTACACCGTTGCGTCCGATCATCGTTCGGGCGGTGTGAACCGACACTTTCGTGGGATCGGCGAAGACCGCATCGGTCAGGGGGGTGTGCACCACTCCGGGGGCGATCGCGTTGCAGCAGACCCCCTGCGGAGACCACGCCTCGGCCTGCGATCGGGTGAGACCGACCAGTCCGGCCTTGGCCGCGCCGTAGGCGCCACTGTTGCCGTACGCGCGGAACGCCTGTTGCGAGACGACGTTGACGATCCGGCCCCAGCCACGGGCGGCCATCGCCGGGGCGAAGGCCTGACCCAGCATGAACGGGGCGGTCAGGTTGGCGGCCAGGGTGAGATCCCACACCTCATCGCTCAACTCACCGAGAGGTGGGCGCAGGTTGACGGCCGCCGAGTTCACCAGGATGTCGGGAGAGCCGAACTCCGCGATGATCGCCGTGGCGGCGCCCTTGACGGCCTCCCGGTCGGCGAGATCCGCCGAGATCGAGCCGGCTTCGACGCCGTGGCCGCGCAGTTCGGCCACCACCTCAACCAGAGGCGCCTCCCGGCGGGCCACCAGCACGATCCGGGCGCCGGCACGGCCCAGGGCGAGGGCCATGGCACGGCCGATCCCGGAGCTGCCGCCGGTCACCACAGCGGTCCGCCCAGTCAGCCCGAAGAGCTCATCGAGGTACGACGTCATGCCCGCACCCTAGATCGCCAGGGCCGTTCCCGGCGTCACCCGCGGAATGTGACGGGCCGCTCACCCGATATTGGACCGCGAAGACCGAATCATCCGGCCGGCCGGATTTCGCACGAGTCGAGCGCACCGCCCGGCGAGGGGCACAGACCCCGGCCAGGCACGACACCACAAAACGGATGCGGGCCAGACGCGACGTCGCGGGCCGAGCATGGGACGTGCGCGACGCCCCGGGGCGGGCTCGGGTCAGGTGTGGGCCGGGGGCCGGCCGTCGGGGAACAGCGTGCTGTGGACCGAGGTCCAGATGTCCTCGTTGGCGGCTACCAGCAGGCCCCGTTTGTGGCCCACGGGGCGGTACTCCGCGCCGTCCAGGTGGCGGACGACGCCGCCGGCCTCGCGGACGATCAGGCTTCCGGGGACGTGGTCCCACGGCAGGATTCGCCAGAACATCGCGAACTGCTGCTCGTCGGTGGCGACGGCTGGGTACTCGTAGCCGGCACAGTGCCGCCCGATGTGGTGGTTCCCCAGCCCGGCGGCCTGGGCCAGGACCTGTGCGCGCAGGTCGTCCGGGAAGTAACGGTGGGCGATCACGCCGGTCAGGGCCGTCGCGCCGGGGTCGTCGGTGCGGGTCTTCACCCGGACGCCGTCACGGTAGGCGCCGGAGCCCGTCTCGGCCACGGTCAGCCGGTCCGCGACCACGTCGAGAATCCAGGCCGCGGTGGTCTCGCCGTCCCGGACCAGGGCGACCATCACACAGAACGGGGTCCGCCCCTGGGCGAAGTTGTTGGTGCCGTCGACCGGGTCCACGACCCAGACCGCGCCGCTGTCACCGAGCCGGTCCTGGACCCTGGGGTCGGCGGCCACCCCCTCCTCACCGACGACGACCGAACCGGGCAGCAGCGCGGTGAGGCCGCGGGTCAGCGCCTTCTCGGACTCCTGGTCGGCGATGGTGACCAGGTCACCGGGCGACTTCTGGTGCACCTCGTCGGCCGACAGGTGTTTGAAGCGGGGCAGCACAACGGTGTGCGCCACCTCGCGGACGAGTTCGGCGACCTGATCCAGCATCCGGTCAGGCACGCGGCGGCAGCTTCACGACGCTGACGAAGAACTCGTCGATCTGGCGGATGACCGCGATGAAACGCTCGAAGTCGACCGGCTTGGTCACGTAGGCGTTGGCGTGCAACTGGTAGCTGCGCAGGATGTCCTCGTCGGCGGACGAGGTGGTCAGCACGACCACCGGGATCCGGCCGAGTTCGTCGTCCTTCTTGATCTCGGCGAGGACCTCGCGGCCGTCCCGCCGCGGCAGGTTGAGGTCGAGCAGGATCAGGTCGGGGCGGACGGCGTTCGCGTACTGTCCCTCGCGCCGCAGGTAGGCGAGCGCCTCCGCGCCGTCGGAGACGACGTTGAGACGATTGCGGACCTTGTGCTCCTCGAACGCCTCCTGCGTCATCAGCACGTCGCCGGGGTCGTCCTCGACGAGCAACACCTCGATCGGGGTGCCGTTCTCCCGATTCATGCTCACGTGCCCACCTTCTCTTCCTCGTCCCCGGATGACCCATCGGACGAACCGGATGATCCCTCGGCCGAACCGGATGACCCATCGGACGAACCGGATGACCACTCGGCCGAACCTGAACCCTCGGACGATACGGATGAAACAGACGCGGACGCCCCAGACCCGGCCGAACCAGACCCGGCCGTACCGGAACCGGCCGAACCAGACCCGGCCGAACCAGACCCGGCCGAACCAGACCCGGCCGAACCAGGTGCGGCCGAACCAGGTGCGGCCGCCTCAGGTGCGGCCGCATCGGATTCCGATGCGGCGATAGCCGCCGGATCGGACTCGGATGAAACGGATGACGCCTCGCCCAGGGCGTCCATGCCCGGCATCACCGGAAGGGTGAACCAGATCGAGGCGCCTTCCGGCACATCGACGTCCAGCCAGATCCGTCCGCCATGGTATTCGACGATCTTCTTGACGATCGCCAGTCCGATGCCGGTGCCCTCGTAAGCGTCCCGCGCGTGCAGCCTCTGGAAGATCACGAACACCTTGTCGGCGAACTCGGCTTCGATGCCGATGCCGTTGTCCCGGACGTTGATCTTCCACTCGGAGTCGTCGCGTGCAGCGCTGACCCGGACCGTGACCGGCACGTCGGGGCGGCGGAACTTGAGCGAGTTGCCGACCAGGTTGACGAAGAGTGTGGTGAGCAGCGGCTCCTCGCCGTCCACGGTGGGCAGTCCGGTCCAGCTGATCTCCGCGCCCTCACCGGCCCGGGTGGAGAGCTGTGACCGTACGTCCGCAAGAACCCTACCCAGGTCGACATCGGTGAACCCGGTGGTGAGCCGCCCGATCCGGGAGAACGCGAGCAGGTCGTTGATCAGGCGCTGCATCCGCTGGGCACCGTCGACGGCGAAGGCGATGTACTGGTCGGCCCGTTCGTCCATCTGCCCGGCGTACCGGCGTTGCAGCAGCTGGCAGAAGCTGGCCACCTTGCGCAGCGGTTCCTGCAGGTCGTGTGAGGCGACGTAGGCGAACTGTTCGAGGTCCCGGTTGGATCGGGTGAGTTCCTCGGCCTGGTTCTGCAGTTGCTTGTTGATCCACTCGACCTGTTGGCGGGCGTCGCGGACTTCGCTGAGTTCGCTGGCGATCTGTTGTCGCATCCGGTCGACGTCGTCGGCGAGTCCGGCCAGGTCGGGTGACCCGTACACAGTGCCGTCGATGTGTTTGTCGTAGTCGCCGGCGGCGACCTGGCGGACCTGCCCGGCGAGGTGCAGGATCGGCCGGCTGACCAGCCGGTCGAGGAGGATCAGCAGGAGTACGCCGGTGGCCAGGATGATGGCGGCGGCGATGACCTCGATGATCACCATCATCCGGCTGCTGTCCCGGGCGTCCTGCGCGGATTGTGCCCGCATCACCGAGATGTGGTCCTGCATGACGCTGACGGCGCCGCGCAGTTCGTCGAAGTCGCGGGTGTCGGAGGCTTCGACGCGTTCCTGGGCCGCGGAGGTACCTTCGGTCTGGACGGTCCGCATGAGGGGTTCGGCCACGTTGGCCCGCCAGGTGGCGGCACGGGCTTCGACGGTGTCGAGGGCGGCGCGGATCTCGTCGTCGCCGGGGGCGAGGAGCCGCTGGATCCGGGCGACCTGTTCGGCTTCCGACTCGACGCCGCGGCGATACGGTTCGAGGGTGCGCTCCTGGCCGGTGATCGCGTACCCGCGGATGCCGGTCTCCTGGTTGACGAGCGCGGTGCTCAGGGTCTCGCCGGCGGCCCGCATCGGGCTGGCCCGGTCGAGCACGTCGTCGACCTGCCGGTTGTTGGCGGCGGCGGTGATCGCGGCGACCACGCCGAGCCCGCCGAGGAGTATGCCGGCGGCCAGGCAGAGCGCGAAGATCCGGCCGCGCAGGGTCCAGGTGCGGATGCTGAGGGCGCTCACCGGCCACCGCCCCGGGAGATCAGCAGCATGGCGACGTCGTCGGTGAGGGGGCCGCCGTTGTCCCGGTCGGCGCGGGCCACCAGCCATTCCGGTAGTTCGGGTAGGGGTTTGGCCCGGGCTTCCGGTTCGTCGAGGAGTTTGCAGAGCCCGTCGACGTCGAGTCGTTCGTCGCCGGCGCCGGTGCGTCCTTCGATGAGCCCGTCGGTGTACATCAGCAGTGACCAGTCTTCGCCGGTGAATTCCAGTTCGGTGGCGGGGGTGGGGGTGGGCCGGACGCCGAGGACGATGCCGGTGCGTACGGCGACGGGTGCGGCTTTGCCGCCGGAGAGGACGACGGGCGGCGGGTGTCCGGCGACGCGGACGGTGGCCCGGTTGGCGGGCAGGTCGATGACGGCGGAGGCGACGGTGGCGAAGACCTCACGGGCTCGCCGTTCGGTCATCAGTACCTGTTCAAGAGCGGACAGCACGTATTCCTCGGGGACGCCGGCCAGGATGAGGGCCCGCCAGGCGACCCGGAGTTCGACGCCGAGGGCGGCTTCGTCGACGCCGTGGCCGCAGACGTCGCCGACGATGACGTGGAGTTTGTCGTCGCCGACCTGGACCACGTCGTAGAAGTCGCCGCCGAGCAGGCCCATGGCCCGGCCGGAGCGGTAGAACGGTTCGACCTCGATGCCGAAGTCGTCCTTCTTGAGGGGTTTCGGCAGCAGGCCGCGTTCGAGACGGGCGGATTCGGCTTGGAGCAGTTCGACTTCGCGCAGCAGCCGGGCGTTCTCGTCGGCGCGTTTGCGTTCGACCGCGTACCGCAGCGAGCGGATCAGCAAGACCCCGTCGACCTGGCCTTTGACCAGGTAGTCCTGGGCTCCTTCGGCGACCGCCTGGACGCCGAGGTGTTCGTCGGAGCGGCCGGTGAGGACGCAGACGGCGGCGCTGCCGGCGACGGCGAGGAGTTTGCGCAGCCCGTCGATGCCTTCGGCGTCGGGCAGCCCGAGATCGAGCAGGACGCATTCGATGTCGGTCAGCATCTCGCGAGCTTGGCGGAGGCTGCTGGCCACGGTCAGCTCGAACGGCGCCTCGGCCTCACTGAGCAGTTCACGCACCAGGAAGGCGTCACCTTCGTCGTCTTCGACGAGCAGGATCCGCAACCGTTCCATCTGGGCGGGCGCGTACCTGCGGGGTGCGAGCGAGCGCTCTGTCATTCGGTTTCCCCACTCGACGCATAGGTGACCCGCAAATCGTGTACCACGCGGCCCGGCTGCACAACTTCGGTCGTCACCGGGAGTCGTCGCCGGTGGCGGCGACGCGTCGCGCGTGTTCGGCGATCACCTGGCCGAGGATGCCGTGCAGTTGCCCGCAGTCCCGGCAGTGCAGGTTCTCGTCCAGGTGACGTCCACCGCAGTTGGCACAGTCGCCGCGGTCTTCGGGGTCGCGATAGGACTCGATCGCGCGGCACAGGGCACGGATGACGTGATCGCTGAGTGTGAAGACGTCCTCGCCGAGCGCGGTACGCACCCCGAGGACGGCGACGGGGTCGGCGCCCGGCTGGGGGTTGTACGGGGCCACCCGTTCGATGAACTCTGCGATGACGGCTGCTGGATCTAGCGGCTTAGTCACCCGGACCACGCTATTGCACGCAAGAATCGATCTTCGGGCTACCCGCCGGGCGCACCCGGACGATTAGATGTGCTCATGCGTGACTCAGCTCTCACCAAAGCGGCTGCCGCCCTGGTAGTGCTCGTCTTGACCGGGTTCGTGGCGATCCGTTCGGCGCAGCCGCCGGCAGCGCGCGCGGATTCGGCACCGGCGACCGATTTCAGTGCGGAGAGAGCATTCGCGACGGTACGCACCATCTCCACCACCCCGCACCCGGCCGGCAGTGTCGCCAACGACCGGGTCCGGGAGCATCTGATCGGCGCCCTCCGCGACCTGGGCCTGTCCCCCGAGGTCCAGGACACCGTGTCGGTGCAGGGCGCCGGCCTGTCGTCGTCGGTGGGCGGCACCGGGTACGCCCGGGTACGCAACGTGATCACGGTGGTGCCCGGCACGGCCCCGACGGGCCGGGTCTTCCTGATGGCGCACTACGACTCGGCGCAGATCGCCCCGGGCGCCAACGACGACGGCGCGGGCACCGCCACCATTCTGGAGACGGCGCGGGCGCTGACCGCCGGGGAGCGGCCCCGCAACGACGTGGTGCTGGTGCTCACCGATGCCGAGGAGGCCTGTCTCTGCGGGGCCAAGGCGTTCGTCGATCAGCATCCGCTGGCCCGGGACGGTGGCGTGGTGCTCAATCTGGAGGCGCGGGGCAGCAGTGGCCCGGCGATCATGTTCGAGACCACCGAGGGCAATCGGGAGCTGGTCGAGACGTACGCGCGGACGCCGTACCCGGTGGGCACGTCCTTCGCCGTGGAGATCTACCGATTGTTGCCGAACGACACCGATTTCACCCCGTTCCGTGAGTCGGGCCGGTTCCTGGGCTTGAACACGGCGTACATCGACGGCGCGGCGGTCTATCACGCGCCGACCGACCGGCCGGAGGCGATGGACCGCGACAGCCTGCAGCATCACGGGTCGAACGCGCTCGCCCTGGTCCGCGAGTTCGGCGCCCTCGATCTGGGCACGATCCGGAGCTCCGGGGACGCCACCTACTTCCCGGTGCCGGGCCTGCTGATCCGTTACCCGGGTGAGCTGGTGCTGCCACTGGCGGTGCTCGCGCTGATCGTGGCGCTGGCCCTGGCCTGGACGGTGGGCCGCCGGGTGTTCGCCGCGGCGCCGATGGCCCTGATCCCGATCGTGGTGGCACCGCTGCTGGCGCAGGGGCTGTGGATGGCCCTGGTGGCGATCCGCCCGGAGTACGGCGGTCTGCCGATCGACCCGTACCGTCCGATGTGGTACCGCCTGGCAGTGATCGCCCTGTCGGTACTCGTCGTCCTGGTCTGGTATGCCTTGTTCCGGCGCCGGATCACTCCGGCCGCGCTGACCGCCGGTGGCCTGATCTGGCTGGCGATCCTCGGCGTGGTGCTGGCCGTGTTCACCCCGGGCGGCGCCTACCTGGCCACCCTGCCCGCCCTGGCCGGTTCGGTCGCCGCCCTGGTCGCGGCACGATTGCGGGCCTGGCCGGCGCTCGGTGTCCAGACCGTCGGCGCGCTGGTCCCGATCGTCATCCTGCTGCCGACCGTGCTGATGCTCTTCCCCGCGCTGGGCATGCCGATGGCCGGGGTGGGTGCGTTCCTGACCGTCCTGCTCGCTCTGGCGCTGCTCCCGATGATCGATCTTCTACACCCGGACACGATTGCGGTACGCGTACGCAAGGCACTGCCGTCACTCGTCGCAACGGTGACCGTGGTGGGGTGTGTGGTGACCGGCCTGGCGGTCGACACCTTCGACGACGAGCACCCGTCGCTGACCCATCTGATGTACGCGCTGGACACCGACGACGGTGTGGCCGTCTGGTTGAGCGAGGAGTCCGAGCCGCAGCCGTGGACCGCGGGTCATCTGGCGAACGAGCCGGCGACGGTGGCCGACCGGTTCCCGGCGTTCGGTGCGGAGCTGCTGCGCACCGGCCCGGCGACGACCGCGACGCTGCCCGCCCCGGCCCTGACCCTGGTGTCCGAGTCCCGCTCGGGCGACCAGCGGAGCATGCGACTGCTGCTCGACCCGCAGCGGGCGGCCCGGTTCACCACGCTGCACGTGGCGGCCGCGACGCCGGTGACCGCGGCGACGATCGGGGGCCGGCCGGCGGAGGTCGGCATCCCGGCGGACGGCAGGTGGGGTTTCGGGTTCGTCTTCCACGCGCCGCCGGAGACCGGCGTCGAGATCGAATTGACGGTACGGTCCACCGGCCCGGTCACGTTCCGGGTGATGGACGGCAGCGACGACCTGCCCACGGTCCCGGATTTCCGGCCGCGCCCGCCGGGTGTCGGTGTCCTCGGCTCGCACAGCAGCGAACTGGTGGCGGTGGCCAGGACCTACACCCTGTGACTCGTGGGGCGATCCGCGGCTCGATGCGAGCCGCGGATCGCCCCACGAACAGAGACCTCTAGCGTCCTCGGCCGCGGCGGCCGGTGGAGACGTCGTGCCGGAAGTGGACGAAGAGACGGCCCCAGTTGTCGCCGTCCTTCTCCACCCGGTGGTAGAGCTGCTTGATCTCTTTCTGGTCCAGGAAGCGGATGACCTTCTTCTTCAGGGCGCCGCTGCCCTTGCCCGGGATGATCTCGACCAGACTCGCCTTCTTCTGGATCGCCTCGTCGATGATCCCGCGGAGGGCGCGGTCGATCTCGTGGCCCTTGTTGAAGATGTCGTGCAGGTCCAGCTTCAGCTTCACGATCGTGACCCTACGCCGCGCCGGACTTGCCGAGCCACGTCTCGACCCGGCGCAGTGCCTCCTGGTAGTCGGTCTGCGTCTTCATCGCGGCGGCGAGCCGCAGGTGCGGCAGCGCCTCACGAAATCGGCCGGCCCTCTCCAGGGTCCGGCCGAGCACGTGATGCGAGTAGTGATCGGAGGGATCATGCTCGATCAGCACCCGCAGATGCTCTTCCGCCCCGTTGAGCTGGGCCGAGTTGAAGTAGGCCCGGGCCAGCAGCTGCCGGACCGCCGCGTTGTGCGGCTCGGCCTCGACTATCGGCTCCAGGAGCTTGGCGGCTCCGAGCGGGTCTCCCGACTCGAAGAAGAAGGTGGCCCTGCGGTAGTCCTCGAGAAGATCCACTGCATGCTCCTCACGCTCGCGCCGTGACTTTGACCAACGCTCGCACAACATCGCCCCGACATCGAGTGTTCCCCCGATACGAGGTCGTCAACAAGGGCGGTCACGTCCGGTCCTCATCCGCCGGGCCGTACGGCCGAAGATGGAACACACAGGCGGCACACAGCAAACGGAAAGCCGGCGCAGAGCGTGGGGCACCACAGTGAGGGTCATGACGATGGCGAACGCGGAATCCGGCACCGAACTCCGGCGGCCCGACGGCACCCCGGTCCGGGTGCTGGTCGTGGATGACGAACCGACGCTGGCGGAGCTGCTCTCGATGGCCCTGCGCTACGAGGGCTGGGACGTGCGCAGCGCCGGCGACGGCATGACCGCGGTCCGCACCGCGCGCGACTTCCGCCCGGACGCCGTCGTCCTCGACATGATGCTGCCCGACATCGACGGGCTGGAGGTGCTGCGCCGGCTGCGGGGCGAGTCCCCCGAGGTGCCGGTGCTGTTCCTCACCGCCAAGGACTCGGTGGAGGACCGGATCACCGGCCTGACCGCCGGTGGCGACGACTACGTGACCAAGCCGTTCAGCCTGGAGGAGGTGGTGGCCCGGCTGCGTGGGCTGATGCGCCGGATGGGGCACGCCCCGATGCGTACCGAGTCGCAGCTGGTCGTCGGTGACCTCACCCTGGACGAGGACTCGCACGAGGTGCGCCGCGGCGGTGACCTGGTCACGCTGACCGCCACCGAGTTCGAGCTGCTGCGCTACCTGATGCGCAACCCGCGCCGGGTGCTGAGCAAGCCGCAGATCCTGGACCGGGTCTGGAACTACGACTTCGGCGGGCAGGCGAACGTGGTCGAGCTGTACATCTCGTACCTGCGCAAGAAGATCGACGCCGGCCGTACGCCGATGATCCACACCATGCGCGGCGCCGGCTATGTCCTGAAGCCGGCCGACTGACCGATGAGTGACGCCGCCTCGACCACCCGCCGCCCGGCCCGCTGGTTCCACCCGGCCGGCTGGTCACTGCGCACCCGCATCGTCACCACCATGATCGCGCTGCTGGCCGTGCTGGGCCTGGTCGTCGGCGGCACCGCCGAGCTCTACCTCTACAACTCGCTGCACGATCAGCTCGACAACGACCTGGCGTCGATCGAGAAGCGCCTGCGGGTGATCAAGAGCGACAACTACGCCACCTTCGGCGAACCGGGGAGCCCGCAGGCGCCGCCGGACGGCAAGCGGCCCGGGTTCGGCAGCCAGGACAAGTCGATCACGCTGTGGATCGCCCCGGACGGGACCGTCGTCGACGGCGGTCTGGTCAAGTTCGTGGCCGGCAGCCGCGGCCCGGAGAGCGACTACGACGACCTGAGCGCAGCCGCGGTGGCCACCCTGATCAGCGAGGTCAAGGGCGGGCGGCAGGGGGTCGACGTGAATCTGGGCAGCGAGATCCCGGCCTACCGGGTGATCGCCAGCTCGGCGTCGTACAACGGCCAGGCGGTGACCTTGTACACCGGCCTCCCCCTGGACAAGACCTATTCCACGCTGCTGACCGTGGCCGGGTTCACCGGCTGTGTGATCCTCGGGTCGCTGCTGATCGCGGGCTGGGCCGGGGCGCTCATCGTCCGCCGCACACTGCTGCCTCTCGATCGGGTCGCGGCGACCGCGACCCGCGTCTCCGAACTGCGCCTGGACCGGGGCGAGGTCCGGCTCGCGCAGCGGGTGCCGGAGCAGGACACCGATCCGCGCACCGAGGTCGGCCAGGTGGGCGCCGCCCTGAACCGGATGCTGGACCACGTCGGCAACGCCCTGGAGGCGCGGCACGCCTCGGAGATGCAGGTCCGCCAGTTCGTCGCGGACGCCAGCCACGAGCTGCGCACCCCGCTGGCCGCGATCCGTGGGTACGCCGAGTTGTCCCGCCGCAGCCGCCAGCCGATCCCGGACGAGATCTCGCACGTGCTGACCCGGGTCGAGTCCGAGGCGAAACGGATGACCGCCCTGGTCGAGGACCTGTTGCTGCTGGCCCGGCTGGACGCCGGCCGGCCACTGGCCCAGGACCCGGTCGACCTGACCATGCTGGCCGTGGACGCGACCAGTGACGCGCACGCCGCCGGGCCCCGGCACTACTGGCAGCTGGATCTGCCGGAGGAGCCGGTCACGGTCACCGGCGACGGCGCCCGGCTGCATCAGGTGGTGGCGAACCTGCTGGCCAACGCCCGTACCCATACACCGGAGGGGTCGACGGTGACGGTCAAGGTCGGCGCGGTGCCGAACGCCGCGGTGATCCAGGTGATCGACGACGGGCCGGGCATCCCACCGGACCTGGTGCCCCGGATCTTCGAGCGGTTCGCCCGGGGCGACAGCTCCCGGTCACGGGCGGCCGGCAGCACCGGGCTGGGCCTGTCGATCGTGCACGCGGTGGTCACGTCGCACCGGGGCAAGGTCGGTGTGCAGAGCGGTCCGGGCCAGACCGTCTTCACCGTGATGCTGCCGCTCGGCCCTCCGCCTGTCGTCCCAACAGCTGAACAGGAGCCGCGGATGCTGCATCCGGCCCGCTGATGTGGCTATGCTGGCGGGCATGTCTCGGATGCGGTCCTTCTATTGGTTTACGAGGCCGGCTCACGCCGGTGCCTCGGCCATGACCGCATGACCTGAGACACCCGCCAGAGCCGGCGAAGGCAGCGACGACGTCGCTGCCTTTTTGTTTGCCCCGAGCAAACCGGCTCTGACGCAGGGCCGGTCGAAGGAGACGAGAGACCATGACCGCCCCAGAGGTGCAGCGCGTTCGTGACCAGCGGATCGAGAAGGTCGTCCCGCTGATGAGCCCGGCACTGCTGCACCACGAGCTGCCGCTGACCAGTGACCTCCACGACACCGTGCTGGCCGGCCGGAAGCAGGTCGAGGACGTCCTGAACGGCCGAGATCAACGGCTGATCGTGGTGGTCGGCCCGTGCTCGGTGCACGATCCGGTGGCCGCCGCCGAATACGCCGACCGCCTCAGGCTGGAGGCCGAACGGCTCAGCGAGGACCTGCTGATCGTGATGCGGGTGTACTTCGAGAAGCCGCGTTCCACGGTCGGCTGGAAGGGCCTGATCATGGATCCGGCCCTGGACGGCTCGGGTGACGTCGGCGCCGGTCTGCGGATCGCCCGCAAGCTGCTGCTCGAGGTGGTCAAGCGAGGGCTGCCGGTGGCCGTGGAGTTCCTCGACCCGATCACCCCGCAGTACATCGCGGACACCGTGGCCTGGGGTGCGATCGGCGCCCGGACCGTCGAGTCGCAGGTGCACCGGCAGCTGTCGTCCGGCCTGTCGATGCCGATCGGCATGAAGAACCGCCCGGACGGCAGTGTCGCCACCGCCGTCGACGCGATCCAGGCCGCCGAGGCCCGGCACGTGTTCCCGGGCATCGACTACTCGGGCACCCCGGCGATCCTGCACACCGCCGGCAACCCGGACTGCCACCTGGTGCTGCGTGGTGGCGGCGGCAAGCCGAACTACAGCGCCGAGGATGTCGAGTCGTCGCTGGCCCTGCTGCGCAAGGCGGGCCTGCCGGAACGGCTGGTGATCGACTGCTCGCACGGCAACAGCGGCAAGGACCACAACCGGCAGCCGGTGGTGGCCGAGGACATCGCCCGGCAGATGGAGTCCGGCCAGCGCGCGATCAGCGGTGTGATGCTGGAGAGTTTCCTGGAGCCGGGCCGGCAGGACCTGGGCGGCGAGCTGACGTACGGCCAGTCGGTGACCGACGCCTGCATGGGCTGGGACGCCACGGTGGATGTGCTGGAGCGGCTGGCCGCGGCGTCGGCGAAGCGGCGCACGGTCTGAGGTGATCGGGCCCCTGGTGGGTCCGCATCGGACTCACCAGGATGACGGCCGGCTGCCGCCCGGCCGTCATCCCTGATCAACTGGGCCGTTGTACCCGAAAAAGTGGGATTGCAACAGGTCCTGCTGTCCGGAACGGAACGGACCGAAAATTCGGCACACCAGGCCGTATCACAACGGCAACTCAGAGGTAACAATGAGCACTGATCGGGATCGCGACATCTCGATCCATGCTTCACCGGCGCGGCAGACCGGAAGGTAGCGATCATGCTCAGCAAAGAGGACACCCGGCGACTGGCAGCCCTGGAACGCCAGCTGCGACGTGACGATCCCGACTTCTGTGCCCGAATGGGCGGCGGAAACTTCAGTGTGTCAGCGACCGGTCGCCCTCCGCTACGACTGTTCATCATGGCCGCCGTGATCGGCACGGTCGCCGTGGTGCTGGCCGTGACGGGCTGGCCGGCCGCGGCGTACATCGTGGCGGTGTGGGCGGCGATCACCGTGGCCGGAGCGGTCCAGCGGTGGCGCCGGCAGCGCGCCGAGACCGCGTACCGGCAATCCTGATCAGGAGCTGGTCGCGGCCTGCGCCTCGAACCGGCGGACGATCTCGACAAGCGCCCGGACCTGCCGCAACACGGCGTCCGGCTCGGTCGACCGGTGCAGTCGCGCGGCGATGTCGACGACCGCGTCGGCCCGCACTCCGACCAGGTTGAGCGGGCGGCGATACAACGGCTCCTGCGCGGTGGCCCACCGGACGAAGGCCCGGGACGGCTCGGGCAGGTAGACGATCCACGCCGTGCACAGCTCACCGGTGTCCGGCTTGCGGAAGTCGAAGACGACGAACTCCAGGTCGTCGTAATGGCCGCGGAGCACCGCGTACGCCGGCTGCTCCTCGCCGAAGTCGGGGGTGTCGCTCCAGGCGGTCAGCAGATCGGCGTCCACGTCGAGGAACTGCCAGCCCTGCCGCCGGGCCAACTCGATCCGGTCGCCGACACCCGCCGACTGGGGCACCGACTGATCGGCGAAGAAGACCAGCCACACCCCGGCCGCTGCGATCAGGCCGCCGAGTCCGACAGCGACCAGAGCGGGCAGCCGGGTCTGGCCGTCCGGCTCCAGGACACGCGAAGATCCGTCACCGTACGTGATGCACTGACCGCCGATGTGCATCTCGGTGGTTCCACAGGTGGAGTCACCGGTCAGCAGCAGGATGACGCCGGAGGCGAGAACTGCCAGTCCGACGATGAGAACTATCGATGATGATCGACTCGTCCGGCCGCTCATCCAACCTCCCGTATCAGGTGGTGATCAAAATACCGCTACCGGACGTGAAGAGGCCCCCGCCATACAGCGGGGGCCTCGACTTTGTGCGCGGATTCGTTACTTGGTGATCTTCACGGTGTGGAACCGGCCGGCGGAGGCGTTACCCGCCTTGTCGGTGCCCCAGTATCCGATCACCAGCTTGCCTTTGGTGACGCCGGAGAGCTTGATGCTCCAGATCCCCTTGGCGTTCGGGGTCGCGGTCAGCACCGCGGCCTTGGCCAGGGCGTCCTTCTTCGACTTCGCCTTGGTCCACTTGCCGGCCGAGTAGTAGTACCACTTGCCGGACCGCTCCTCGATCGCCTTGGCCTTCGCCTTGGCGACACCGAGGCCCTTGTCGGACGCCTTACCGGTGATCGACTTCCACGAGGAGGCCTTGGCCGGCTGCTTCGGCACGGTCAGGCTCACCGTCGGCTTGACGGTGTCCTTGGTGACCTTGACGCTGCCGACCGTGACGGCCTTGCCGGTCCCGGCCGTGTTCGACGGCGTCACCTTGACCGTGAAGTTCCCGGCCTTGGTGTACTTGTGGGACACCGTCGCGTTCTTCGCCGTGGTCTTGGTGGTGCTGCCGTCGCCCCAGGTGATGGTGAGCCCGGTGGCGCCGGTGACACCGCTGACGCCGAGGTTGACCGACTGGGTGGCCCAGATCGACTTCGCATTCAGCCTGTACGTGCCGGCCTGCGCCTTCACCGCCACCGTGGACGTGCCGGTGACCTTGCCGGCGCCCTTGTTGCCGGCCTCGTCGGTGAGCGCCACGGTGACCGTGAAGCTGCCCGCCTTGGCGTAGGCGTGGGTGACCTTGGTGGCGCCGGCCGGGATGGTCTGGGCGGCGCTGCCGTCGCCCCAGGTGACCACCCGGGTGATCTTCGCCTTGTCGCTGACGTCGTCGTTCAGCGCGGACTCGGTCAGCGTGACCGACTGGCCGGGCCAGATCGCCGCCGTGTTCAGGGCGTAGGTCCCGGTCGGGGCGGTGCTGTCCGGCACCCCGGCGGTGCTGCGCGGCGTGGTGTCCGGCGTGATCGGGGTGTACTTCGCGAAGTAGTTGACCAGCATGGTGAGGTCGTTGTCACCGGTGGTCGTCTGGTTCGTGCCCTGGCCGAGGGTGGTGAAGTTGTCACCGCCGGAGGCGAGGAACGAGTTCGACGTGACGCGGTAGGTGCCGGCCGGGTCCAGGACGGTCCCGTTCAGCTTCAGCGTCGACGCGATGATCTTCGAGCCGCGCGGCTGGGCGTCGTCGTAGGAGTAGGTCAGCCCCTTCGACGAGCCCAGGTGCAGCACCGGGCGGGACGCGCCGGCCGGCTGCCACTGCTCCTCCAGCACCTGCTTGATCTGGGCGCCGGTGAGAGTCTGGGTGACCACGTCGTTGGCGAACGGCTGGACCGCGAACGCGGCCGAGTAGGTGACCGTTCCGTCGGTGCCGTACAGCAGGTCGTTGCGCAGGCCGCCCGGGTTCATGAAGGCGATCTGCGCCCCACCACGGCCGGCGTCGCTGGTCTGGTCCAGCTGCACGTCGGCGATGAAGTTGCCCAGCACCGACTCGGAGCCACGGTCCTCGGCGTTGGTCTCCGGGTTGTAGGCCCGCTTGATGTCGCCGGTGATCTTGCCGAGTTCCTGCTTGCCCAGCTCGGTGGCCTTGACCTTGGCGTCGGCCACGATCCGCTCGACCGCCGGGTCGGACGGGTAGCCGGTGACGGTGAGCAGCTCGGACGTCGACGCGGTCACCGACTTGGTGGCCTTGTCGACGGTCAGCACCGCCTTGCCCAGCCGCAGACCGTAGTCCTCGGCCTGGATCACCGGGCGCGTGCGGTCGGTGCCGGGGACCGGGACCTGGAACGCGTACGGCTGGTGGGTGTGCCCGCTGAAGATGGCGTCGATCTCGGCGCTCACCGTGGTGAACTCACCGAAGACCGGGTCGGCGGCGAGCGCCTCGGCGGAGCCGATGTTCGCGGTGGCCGCACCCTCGTGGGCCAGCAGCACCAGCACGTCCGCCTCACCGTTGGCCGCGTCGCCGTCGGAGAGCTGCGCGGCGAGGGCGTTGGTCTCGGCGACCGGGTCGCGGAACTCCACACCCCGGATGCCGTCCGGGCTGACCAGCGAACCGGTCTGCTCGGTCACCACACCGATGTAGCCGACCTTGACGCCGCCGATCTCCTGCACGACGTAGCCGGGCAGGACCCGCTCGCCGTCCTTGTAGACGTTGGCCGCCAGGTGCGGGAAGTTCGACCGCTCCTCGACCCGGCCGAGCAGGTCGGCGAGGCCCTTGTCGAACTCGTGGTTGCCGACCGCGGAGACGTTCAGGCCACCGGCGTTGAGCGCGTCCAGGGTCGGGTTGTCGCCGTCGATCGCGGAGATGAAGGTGGAGGCGCCGATGTTGTCGCCGACCGACACCCACGCGGTGTTCGGGTTCTCCGAGCGCAGCTTGTTGACCGCGCCGACCAACTGGGCCGCGCCACCGTTGCCGGCGGACGGGGCTTCGAGCCGGCCGTGGAAGTCGTTGATGCTCAGCAGCTGCAGGTCGACGGTGGTCGGCTCGGCGGCGGTGTTCAGGCCGACGACCACCGGGTCGTGGTCGCTGGAGCGGAACGGGCCGGCCTCGTAGAACGGGCCGTAGCCGTCGTACTGGAAGGCGAACGACTCGACCGAGTTGATGTTCCAGATGTCGACGCCGGTGATCCGCTTCGCGAACTCGCCGGTGACCAGGGCGTGGTCCAGCGAACCGGACTCGCCGCCGAAGACGTACGACGACTTGTCCGGCGCGAACGCGGCGCGCGCGTCCGAGTAGCCCTCCTCGTACAGGACCTGGAGCGGGTCCTCCTGGCCGTACGAGTTGAAGTCACCGAGCAGGATCACCTTGTCGTCGCCGAGGTCCTTGACGAACTCGGCCAGCGCCTCCGCCTGCCGGATCCGGTCGCCGTTGTAGGCGCCCTGCCCGTCACCGGTGTCCACGTTGTCACCGGTCGGCGTGACCGAGGTGCTCTTCGACTTGAAGTGGTTCGCGACCACGGTGAAGTCGATGCTGCCGGCGGTGAACGTCTGCGCGATCGGCTCGCGGGCGTTGTTCCACACCGACTCGTCGTTGATCGACTTCGACGGGCCCTTCGGGGTGACCGAGGCCGGCTTGAAGATGATCGCGTTGGTGATGACGTCCTGGGCGGACGCGCCGGGCAGCTCGGCCGGCGACAGCACGTAGTCCCACACGCCCGCGCCGTCGACCGCGTTCAGCTCGCCGACCAGGGTCTTCAGCGCCAGCTGGGTCTCGACGGCCTCGAACCGGACCGAGTTCTCGATCTCCATCAGGGCGACCACGTCGGCGTCCAGGGCGCTGATCGCCGAGACGATCTTCGCTTCCTGCTTCTCCTTGGCCGCCTCGTTCGCCGCACCGCGCGCGTCGCCACCGAAGTGGACGAAGTAGTTCAGCACGTTGAAGCTGGCGACCTTGATGTCCCCGCCGACGTTGACCGGGGCGCTGGTCCGCGGGTTGGTCGCGGCGAACGTGGTGCCCGGGGCCGCCGGTTCGGCCGGCTGGAGGCGCCACTCGCTGAAACCGTAGGCCAGCACGCTCGGGCCGAACTTCTGGACCGAGTCACCGACCCGCAGCGGCTTGTCCTTGGCCATGTACGCCGGGGGCAGGCCGGCCTCGGCCAGGTTGGTGGTCCGGCCGTCGTCGACGAGGATCCGGCCGGCCTTGTTGGCGGCCTTGCGCTCCAGGGCGGCGGGGCTGCCGGGCCGGGCCACGTCGGTGGGGATCCGGGCCGGGGTGTCGCCGGCCGCGAGGACGACCTCGCCGTACCGGTTGGTGTTGTAGACCTCGGAGACCGTGAAGGTTCCGGCCGGGGCGACCAGCATGCCCTCGGCGGACTCCCGGGCCTCGTCGGACAGCGGCAGGGTCAGCGGGACCGGGGTGGGCAGGGTGGCGCCGGTGGCGCAGACCGCCACGTCGGCCTTCGCGCCGATGGTGATCTGGGTGAGCGAGTTGTACTCGCTGACCGTGCCGGCCACCTTGACCGTGTCACCGATGGCCACCGACGGGTGGTTGGCGGCGTTGTTGGTCAGGTAGACGAAGATCGCCTCGGAGGGGGTGCCCGCGGCGACCGGACGGTCCCCACCGCTGCCCGCCGTCTGGATGTAGATGCCGTTGTAGCCACCGGTGCGGTGGTCGGCGGTGACCACGCCCTCGACGGTGACCACCTGACCGGCCAGCGGCGTCGCCGAACCGGTGCCCTGCACCTGGGCGATCGTGTGGGTGACGGCGGTCTCGCAGCCGGCGCCGGGCTCGCCCGGCTCCTCCGGCTCCTCGGGGGTGGCCGGCGCGGTGTTGACCTTGCCGAAGCTGTTCGCCGCCGGCCCGGTCCACTTGCCGTCGATCTTCTGCAGTGAGTGGCCGGCCGGCGAGGAGCCGGTCTGGGCCACTCCGATGTCGACGCTGAGCCGGCCCGCGGCCGGGCCGTTCGTCGCGGTGAAGGTGCCCTCGTAGCTGATGAACTCGCTGACCGTGCCGTCCGGCTGCACCAGCGCGACGCCGTCCGGGTCACCGTTCTGCAGACCGTTGACCGGGTATTCGGTGACGACCACACCGGACGACGGGACCACACCGCTGAGCGTCGTGGTCGGGTTGTAGGTGACGCCGCCGGTCCCGTTGTAGAGGTAGATCTTCCAGCCACTCAGGTCATAGCCGACCGGGGCCTGGATCTCGATCGCCTCGCCGGTGTCGGCACCGGCGTTGTCGTAGTGGATCTCGCTGATGAACGGCACATCGGTGGCCGCGGAAACCGGGCCGGTGAGGCTGAGACCAAGCGCGGTCGCCATGACGGCAGCACCCAGCGCACGGAACCCGGCAGGGCTCGGTACGGGGATGGACCGTCCGGCGACACCCACGCTGCGTATGTAGGAACGCATCGAGGTGGACCCTCCGAACGAAGTAGATCCGCCGGAGCGTAGGTAGTTCGGGTGACGAAAGACAATCGGATAGGTAACGGAAAGGTCATGCCCTGCACATTGGAGTGAGGATTTTCCCGCCGTTCATTGTTCGCTTTTGTACGGTCGCCGAAATGTAGATCCACCGACACGCCCCGGAAAACTTCCCGCGCGGAATGGTATGCCGATGACGAAATCGGTCAACCGGCACGGATCGGCGGATCAGGCCACATCGAGTACGTCAACCTCCGGAGCCGAGCCGTCCTGGTACCCTCAGCACAGATCAGCATGGGCTCGTAGCTCAGTGGATAGAGCAACCGCCTCCTAAGCGGTAGGTCGCGCGTTCAAGTCGCGCCGGGCCCACCATGCGCGCACCGGCCGCCCCGCACTCGCGGAGCGGCCGGCCGGCTTCGCTCAGAGCTTCAGGCGCTGCCCCACCACCAGCCGGTGCGGGCTGCGCAGGGTGCCGGCGTTGGCCCGGTAGAGCGCCTTCCACCCACCCCGCACGTCGTACCGGTCGGCGATCCCGGCCAGGGTGTCGCCGCGGCGGACCACGTACGAGCCGTTCGAGGCCTTGCGGACGTGCGAGGTGCGCTTCTTGGCCCGGGAGGCGGGCTGGTAGCCGTGCCGGCGCCCGCAGGTCGGCCACGCGCCGATGCCCTGCCCGCGCAGCACCCGCTCGGCGATGCGGATCTGCTCCGACTTGCTGGCCCGGTTGGCGGTGCTGGCGTACCGGCCGCCGCCGTACGCCCGCCAGGTGCCATGGCTGAACTGCAGGCCGCCGTAGTAGCCGTTGCCGGTGTTGATGCGCCAGTTGCCACCGGATTCGCAGCGCGCGATCGCGTCCCAGTTGATGTCGGCGGGAACGGCCGAGGCCGGCCCGGACAGCACGGCGCTTCCGGCGACACACGCGATCGTCAGTCCGATGACGCGCTTCAACTGTGCACTTGTCTGAACCATGAGCTTTCTCCTCCACGCCTGCGAGGTCAGCTGTCGGGTTCGGGCAGAGGTGCCCGGCCGCGCGTGGCGGCTTCACCCCGAGGCGCCGTAGCGCCGAGGAACGTGTGGGTCCCCCGCTCCGTGCCTGTTTCGTGTAGATCCGCGACCGGCGGCAGGACTCGGCGTTACCGGTCGGCGGTGCCCGCGTGGTGCGGGCCGTCGCAATGGAGTTGTTGGTCACAAATTAGCTGCTTTGATCTTCCTTTGTGTGGATAACGTGCTGATCCCGGCGCGCCGCGCCGGGTACCCAACCCTCCACGGAGGGTGCACAATCGGCAGCCATGAGCGATCGACAGCGCGAGTTCGACGTGATCGTCTACGGTGCCTCGGGTTTCGTCGGAGCGCTGGTGGCGAAGCATCTGGCCGGCAGCGCCCCGGAGGGCACCCGGCTCGCGCTGGCCGGCCGGTCCGCGCAGCGACTGGAACGGCTCGGCCTGAAACTGCCCATCGTGGTCGCCGACGCGCACGACACCGGGGCCCTGACCACGATGGCCGCCCGGACCCGGGTGGTGGTGACCACCGTGGGGCCGTACGCGAAGTTCGGCCGGGCACTGGCCCGCGCCTGCGCCGAGACCGGCACCGACTACGTGGATCTGACCGGTGAGGTGCTGTTCGCCCGGGACAGCATCGACGACAACCATGAGACCGCCCGGCGCACCGGTGCACGGATCGTGCACTCCTGCGGCTTCGATTCGATCCCGTCCGATATCGGGGTGCACGTCCTGCATGAGCGGGTCCGCGCCGACGGCGCCGGCGAACTCACCGACACCACACTGGTCGTGACCAGCATGCGCGGCGGGATCAGCGGCGGCACCATCGACTCGATGCGGCACCAGATCGACGAGATGAAACGGGACCGGCGGCTGCGGCGGATCGGCGCCAGCCCGTACTCGCTGAGCCCCGACCGGGAGGCCGAACCCGACCTGGGCCGCCAGCCGGACATGCTCACCCTGCCCGGCTCCGCGGTGCACCCGACACTGCGCGGGCATCTGGCGCCGTTCGTGATGGCCTCCTACAACACCCGGGTGGTGCGCCGGAGCAACGCGCTGCGCGGGTGGGCGTACGGCCGCGGGTTCCGCTACCGCGAGGTGATGAGCGTCGGCACCTCCGCCGCCTCCCCGGTCCTCGCCCGGGCCACCAAGATCCTGATGACCGGCCTGGTCGTCGGCCTGACCGTGCCGCCGGTCCGGTTCGTGCTGGACCGGCTCCTGCCCGCCCCCGGCACCGGCCCGGACGAGGCCACCCGCCGCAATGGACACTTCACCGTGGACATCTTCGCCACCACCACGACCGGGGCGCGCTACCGCTCCCGGGTCCGGGCCGAAGGCGATCCCGGGTATGCCGCGACGGCTGTCATGCTCGGCGAATCCGCCCTGGCCCTGGCCCTGGACCGGGATCGTCTGCCGGAGTCCGACGGTGGGGTGCTGACCCCGGCCACCGGCATCGGCGACGCCCTCGTCGACCGGCTGCGCGCCGCCGGATTGGAGATCACCGCTGGTGAGGCCTAACCCGAAACGGCCGAAAGCGGTATCAAGGATCTGACCCGGATCGCATCGAAGACCACTAGCACTAAAGGTGCAATTACCGGCACGATTCAGGGGTGACCGTCAGCCCGCTGCCCTACCCGCTGAGGCTGACGGGGGACGGCATCGTCCTGCGCGAGTGGCGCTGGGAGGATCTCGACGATCTGGTGGCGCTGCTGGACGAGCCGGACATCGCCCGCTGGACACTGCGGCCGTCGCCGTTCGACGTGGAGGCCGGGCTGGCCTATCTGCGGCGTGCCCACCGGGGCCGGCTCGACGGCAGCCGGATCCAGCTCGCGATCACCACCGACGGCGGCCGGCCGCTCGGTGAGGTGCTGCTCTTCAACGTGCGGGCCGACGCCCACGAGGCCGAGCTGGGCTATCTGGTCGGCCTGCCCTTTCGCCGCCGCGGCCTGGCCTCGGCGGCACTCTCCCTGCTCACCGCGTTCGCGATGGACAACCTGCGGCTGCGCCGGCTGCTGCTGCGGATCGACCGGGGCAACACCGCGAGCACGTCGGTGGCCCGTCGCTGCGGGTACCGCCCGGCCGCCGAGCCGGCGATCCAGCAGACCGGGCCGTACGGTCCGGTGCACCTGGACACCTGGGAGTACGTGGAGGGGCGCGCCGACACCCGCGACGATCGCCGGAGGAACGTCGCCTCGCGGCGGTACGGTCGGCGGTGAGGGGGTGTCCGACCATGATCGAGGTGGATCGCGAGCGGGTGATGGCCTACCGGGTCGCCGCGCAGGGGCTGGCCGGACGCACCGGTGACCGGCCCGCCGACCTGCCGCTGCTCGACCTGGGTGTGCAGGAGTACACACCTGGCTCCCCCCACGTGGCCCTCGCCGCCCGGACCACCGCCGACGTCGGCGCCGACGACCGCCTGATCACCGTCTGGGCCGCCCGCGGCGCCCCGCACCTGCACCGGCGCGCCGACCTGCCGGCCCTGGTGGAGCAGCTGTGGCCGATCGGTGACGACGACGCGGCGGCCCGGATGCGGAGCGGGCAGATCCCGGACGCGCCCGCGCTGGGTGTCCGGGCGTTCACCGCGACCGCCGAGGCGTTCCGGGCCGTGGTCACCCGGCCCATTCCGCGCGGCGAGGCGAGCACGGAGGTGAGCCGGCGGGTTCCGGTCGAGGTGACGTACGACTGCGCGGCCTGCGCGGCCCGGCACGTGGCCGGCAACGTCTGGCAGCAGGCCGGCCTGGCCGGCGGGGTGGAGGTGATCTCCCGGGGCCGGGACGCGACGCTCGGCCCGATCCCCGGCGCGCCACCGATCCCGGCCGCGAACGCCGGCGCCGGCCGCCTGATCGAGACCTACCTGCGCTTCCTCGGCCCGGCCGGCCCGGGTGAGGTGGCGAAGTATCTGGGCACCACCGCCACGGTGCTCAAACGGGTGTGGCCGGCCGATCTGGCCGAGGTGCGGGTGGACGGCCGGCGGGCCTGGCTGCCGGCCGGTGCCACCGGTCTGCTGGAGTCGGCGCCGCGACCGGCCGGGGTGCGTTTCCTCCCGGCGATGGATCCGCTGCTCCAGGCCCGTGACCGGGACCTGCTGGTGCCCGCCAAGGACCGGCAGAAGCAGGTGTGGCGGATCCTCGGCAACCCGGGCGTGCTGCTGCTGGACGGCGAGATCGCCGGGGTGTGGCGGGCCGCCCTGAAGAGGGAACGGGTTGATCTGACCGTCTCTCCGTTCGCCCCGCTGACGCCCGCGCGGATCGGCGCGGTCGAGGCGGAGGCCGGCACGGTCGCCCGGGCCCGGGGTGTCACCGAGGCGACCGTCACGATCGAGTGAGGGAGGGCCGTGGCTCGCGCGCCACAGCCCTCCCTCTCTCACCCCGGAGTGAAGCTCACTTGAAGGTGATCGACGAGGTCGAGTACTTGCAGAAGGTCCCGTCCGGGCCGGTGCCGACCTTGGTCGGCTCCTTGCCGGTGTTGTTGCCGGTGAACCGGACGCAGATGTCCAGGCTCTTCTTGCCGACCACGGTGATCGCCGAGAGGGTGGCGGTGTCGCCGAAGTTCTGGTTGATGCCGACCAGGCTGCCGGCCGGGGCGGTGGCCACCACGTTCTGCACCACCACCGCACGCTTGTGCTGGGTGGAGCAGTTGCCGCACGAGCGGTAGAGCTTGCCGAAGTCGGCGACCTGGAAGTTCTTGATGGTCAGCGTGCCGCCGCCGTTGTGCTGGAACACCTTGTCGTCGGCGCTGCGGGCGCCACCGCCGTCCACGATGTACTTCGCCGACGCGCCGCCCTTGAAGGTGGCCGCGTCCTCACCCACGTTCTCCCACCACACGTTCTGCAACGTGCAGGAGCCGGAACAGTGGATGCCGTCGGCGGCCGGGGCACCGAGGATGACGTTCTTCAGCACCGCACCGTCGGCCAGCTTGAACAGCGGGTCCTGACCCTCGTCCTGACCGCTGCCGCCCAGGGCGCCGCTGCCGACGTACCGGACGTTCTTGCCGTCGAGCGTGCCGGAGACCGGGATCGTCGAGCTGACCGGCTTGGTGCTGGTGGCGGACGGCCACGCGGCGGTCGGAGTGCTCGGGGTGGCCGGGGTGGCCGGGGTGGTGGTGCCGCCACCGGACGACGCGCCGACCTTGACGAGCTGCCACTGCTGGCTGTTCGCGCTGGTGCTGCCGGTCGAGGTGACCGCGGCCGCGCCGTCGGCGGTGGAGGAGCCGGTGATGTTCAGGACCTTGCTGCTGTTCCGGTTGATCAGCCGGACGTACCCGCTGCTGATGTCCTGCACGGTCCACTGCTGGCTGGTGGCGTTCTTGTCGCCGGTCGACTGCACGACCGCGGCGCCGTCGGACTTGGAGGCGCTCCGCACGTTGACGACCTTGCCGCTGTGCTTGGCCTGGAGGCGATAGAAGCCGCTGCCCATGTCCAGGAATTTGAACTGCTGCCAGGCGCCGTTGTTGACGGCCCACTGGGTGACCTTGGCGCCGTCGGCGGTCGACTGGGTGAAGACCTCCAGCGCCTTGCCGCTGTTGCGGTTCTTCAGCACGTAGAACGCGCTGGTGTCGATCGTCGCGGCGTTGGCCTGCTGGGTCACCACGACCGCGCCGACACCGAGGCCCATGGTGACGACGCCGGTCAGGACGCCGGCCCGCCAGCGCCGCAGCAGGGAAGGTTTCTCGGACATTGCGGATCCTCTCCACGGACCCGGGCACAGCGATGCCCGGATGGGGAAACCGTCGAAATGGTGGAAGTCGAAGCGCCGTCAATCTAGGAGCGCCCGGAAATCGGAGTCAACGCCGCGGACGATTTCTGAGAAGAGGGCAACCTTTGTGCGCCGCCGGACCACCTACCCGACGTCAGCAACAGCTCTCCTAGGTGGTCACATGTCGCGTAAACGTCGTCAAGCCCTCGCTGCCGGCCTCGCCTCGGCCGCGGTTCTCGCCGGTGCCGGACTGCTCGGTGTCGGTCAGCCCTGGGCCAACGCCGCCGCGAATGTCAGCTTCGACACCGGCACCGGCCTGGCGTTCACGATCAACGGCGGCAACGGCAACGTGACGTCGCTGAAGCACAACGGCACCGAGTTGGCCGCCGCCGGATTCGCCGCCGGCCAGTTCCAGTCCGGCTGGTCGTCGGCGGCCGTGACCGGCAAGACCTTCAACAACGGCAGTTCGATCCTGGTGAGCGTGGCGAACACGTCGATCGGCGTGACCCAGTACTACTTCGCCCGCAAGAACGACAACACCCTCTACATGGCCACGAACATCACCAAGGCGCTGAATCCCGGCGAGGCCCGTTTCATCGCCCGGCTGAAGCCGTCACTGCTGACCACCTCTCCGGCCGGAGCGAAGACCGGCGGGTTCGGCACCACCGTCGAGGGCTCGGACGTCTTCGCGAACGCGGCCGGCCGGACCGCGTCGAAGTTCTACAGCTCGCAGCGGCTGATCACCCAGCAGCCGTTCGGCGCCAGTGGCACCGGGCACGGGGCGTTCATCCTGCCCGCTTACACCGACATGACCTCGGGCGGCCCGTTCTTCCGGGACATCGAGGTCAACGACACCGGTGGCGCTGTCAACATCACGCACTACATGTTCAGCGGACACCAGCAGACCGAGGCGCTGCGGCTGGGCCTGCACGGCCCGTACGCCCTCGCTCTCACCGACGGCTCCGCGCCGACCGCACGCAGCATGGACTTCCTGGCGTCGTTCATCCCGGGGATGCTCTCCGACGCGCAGCGCGGCGGCGTCAGCGGCACCGCCACCGGCAGCTGGAACGGCCTGCGGGCCACCGTCGCGCTGGCCGGCCCGACCGGGCAGTACTGGGGCCAGGTGAAAGCCGGGAAGTTCGTGATCGGGCACATCAAACCCGGGACCTACACCGCCACTCTGTACGCCGGGGAGCTGGCCGTCGGCACCCGGTCGGTGACCGTGCCGGCGGGCGCCACCACGGCCCTGGCCATCTCCGGGAGCGTCCCGGCCGCGGGCACCCTGTTCCAGCTCGGCACGTTCGACGGCACCCCGGCCGGCTTCCTGAACGCCGACCGGATCGAGACGATGCACCCGTCCGACGCGCGCATGTCGCCGTGGAAGGCGAGCTCCTACAGCGTGGCGAACGGGGCCGCGAAGTTCCCGATGGCCGCGTTCAAGGCGGTCAACTCACCGATGGCGCTCGGTTTCACCCTGGCGTCGGTGCCCGCGAACGGCGTCAAGCTGCGCATCGCCACCACCTCCACCTTCGCCGGTGGCCGTCCCGCGGTCAGCATCGGAAACTACTCGTCGCCCGCGTCGGCCTCCCCCACTCCGGTGAACCTGAACTCCCGCAACGTCACCCGGGGCACGTGGCGGGGCCTCAACACCACCTACACCTACACGATCCCGGCGAGCGCCTTGAAGACCGGCGCGAACACCCTGTCCGTCTCGGTGGTCAGCGGCAGCAGCGGTGCGACGTTCCTGAGCCCGAACTTCATCTTCGACGCCCTGGCCCTGGACCCGGCCTAGAGATCGAACTCGCCGTCGCCGACACCACCGGTGAAGGCGTCCCACTCGGCCCGGGTGAAGAAGAGGACCGTGTCCGGGTCGCTGGAGTTGCGCATGGCCACACCGCCGTCGGGTAACCGGGAGATCTCCACGTGTTCCATTCCGGCCCCGCCGGCGCGCAGCCACTCCGCGGTCCCGGCGTCGAACGTGTCCGCATAGGACTTCTCTGACATCCTGCCCACCTCCTGCCCCACAAGATAGACGGCCCGACCGGGCCGGGAGCAGGCCGCGATCAGGCGACAGGCAGGTGTAAACCACCCGGTTCAGGACGATCCGATCCCGGTACGTCGTGACGCAGACGGATCGTCGCTGAATCGTGATCCGCCGGTGGCCCCGAGAGGCACATCGGTAGATGCGTCGATGCGTAATCTGCGCTCCTACGCTTCGAGGAGCACCCATGAGCAACACGCGAACCGTGATCGCCACGGCGATCGCCGCCACCACGATCCTGATGACCACCGGCGGGTCCGCCAGCGCCGCGCCGACCACCACGGAGACCGTCCGCGACGGCATCCGGCTGCTGTCCGAACGCACCCCGGTCACCGTGAAGGCGGCCAAGGGCAAGGGCCCCACCAGAGCCGACTTCGACGGTGACGGCCGCGACGACGTCGCCGTCTTCAGCTACGCCGGGGTGGCCGTCACCTACTCGTCCACCGCGTACCGCGAAGTCCTGCGCACCGAGATCCCCGGTCACCCGGGCTCCGAGCTCGGCCGGTCGATGGCGGTCGGCGACTTCAACGCCGATGGGTACGACGACTTGGCGATCGGCGACTACACCGAGCCCGACCTGCGCAACATGGGATACCAGGCGGGTGGCGTCTGGGTCGTTCCGGGCGGTTCCGGTGGGCTGCGGATCAGCGGGGCGAAACACTTCAGCCAGAGCACCGCGGGCATTCCCGGCGCTTCCGCCGACTCGGACTGGTTCGGTGCCTCGCTGGCGGCCGGGGACATCACCGGTGACGGCCGGGACGACCTGGCCATCGGCATTCCGCTGAAGACGATCGGGAAGCAGGAGTCGGCCGGCGCGGTCGTCGTGCTCAAGGGCGGGGCGGGCGGCGTCACCGCCACCGGCGCGCGCTGGATCAGCCAGAGCACCGCCGGGGTGCCCGGCGCGTCGAGGGGCGGCGACGAGTTCGGCTCCAGCGTGGCGATCGGCCGGATCGACAAGAACCGCTATCAGGACCTGGTCGTCGGCGCGCCGGGCAAGGCACCGGACGGCGGGTTCGGCAACGGGACGATCACCCAGTTCTGGGGCTCCGCCTCCGGAGTGTCACTCAAGAAGGTCACCGCGCTCAGCGGGGGTCACGTCGTCAGGACTCGCAACCTGGACAATCTCTCCCTCTGGTCGTTCGGAGCAGACCTCGCCGTCGGGGACGTCACCGGCGACGGGTACGGCGAGGTCGTCTCCGGCGTAGGGGCGCAGGTGGGCAGGCACAGCGCCGCCGGCGCGGTGATCAGCATTCCGGGCCGCTCCACCGGCCTGTCGGCCAAGGGCGCCATCGTGATCACCCAGAACAGCGCCGGGGTGGCCGGCGCGGCCGAGGAGGGTGACAGCTTCGGTGGGAGCATCGCCATCGGTGACGTGACCCGCGACGGTCGCGCGGACGTGCTGGCCGGGATCCCCGGGGAGAACAACGGGGCCGGGGCCGTCGTGCTGCTGCGCGGCTCCGCCAAGGGCCTGACCGGCGCCAAGTCGCAAACTCTGAGTCAGGCGTCGGCCGGGGTGCCGGACAGCCCCGAACGCGACGACCAGTTCGGTACCGCCGTGGCCCTGCTGAACCTCGACGGCGGCGGCGGGCTGGACGCGCTGGTCGGAAGCCCGGGCGAGGTGCACAGCGGGGACAGGCCCGGTCTCGGCTCGGGAAGCGTGACCCGGTTCCTCGGCGGGTCTTCGGGGCTGGGCAGCGCCACGGTGACCAGCGGCCGGTTCCTCACCCACGACTTCCGCGTCAGCTACGGCGGGTACGTCGCGCGATGAAGAACAGCAGCAGCTCGATGACAGCGTTGCGGGCCGGCGCCATCACCGCCGCGGTTCTCGGTGGTCTGCTCGTCGGCGGCCCGGCTCAGGCCGCGCCGGTGGGCACCGCCCAGGTCGTCAACCGCACCCAGATCAAATTCACCGCCGGGGCCAAGAAGGTCAACTACGTGACCATCACCCGCTCCGGCAACACGGTCACCATCGACGACCGGGTCACCATCAAACCGGGCAAGGGCTGCAAGCAGGCCGGCAAGGACAAGACCCGGGTCCGCTGCACCACCTCCGGCGCTCCCACCTGGGGCAGCATCGCGACGTACGACAAGAACGACACCGTGGTGAACAAGAGCGACCTCGGGCTGTCAATCCGGGTCGGCAGCGGCACCAACAAGATCATCGGCGGCCCGCGCAGCGAGAATCTCTTCGGCGGTGACGGCAACGACACGATCTGGGGCAACGGCGGCAACGACTACGTCTACGCGGCCGAGGGCAACGACGTCGTGTACGGCGGTCCCGGCCGTGACGACCTGCGTGGCGGACCGGGCCGGGACACGATCTGGGGCCAGGAGGGCGGCGACCGGATCGATACGGGCGCCGGCAACGACGTGGCGCACGGTGGCCCCCATGACGACAGCTTCGACGAGGCGACCGGGCGGGACGTGCTGTACGGCGACGCCGGCAGCGACGAGTTCCATCAGGGCGCCTGGCACGGCACGGCCCGGGAGGTCATGCACGGCGGATCCGGCTACGACTGGGTCAACTACGGGTACCGGTCCCGGCGTGTCGCCGCCGACGCGGACGGCGCGTCCGGTGACGACGGCCAGTCGGGCGAGGGCGACTCGATCAGATCCGACGTGGAGGGCCTGTACGGCGGCAGCGGCGACGACTGGCTGGCCGGCAACGGGATGAGCAACAATCTGCTCGGCGGCTACGGTGATGACACCCTGTATGGGCTGGGCGGCGACGACTACCTGACCGGCGACGACGGCAACGACAAGCTGTCCGGCGGGGCCGGCGACGACGACCTGACCGGCGGCTTCGGCAGCGACCTGACCGCCGGTGGCAGTGGTGTCGACGGGGTCAACTACGGCGGCCGGCTCGTCCCGGTGCGCGCGGACCTGGACGGCCAGACCGGTGATGACGGTTCCGCGGGTGAACGGGACACCATCGGCGCCGACGTGGAGAACCTGTACGGCGGCTGGGCCGACGACGTGCTGACCGGCAACGGCGGCGCGAACGTGATCTACGGTTCGGGCGGCGCGGACGTGATCCGCGGTGGTGGCGGCGACGACACCCTGTACGCCAACGACGGCTCCCGTTCGGGCGTCGACAAGGTGTTCGGCGAGGCCGGTGACGACACGCTGTACTACGGCGGTCCGGAGGCGTACAACCGCTACGCCCTGGACGGCGGCGACGGCGCCGACGCCTGCCTGCTGGACTACGGCCAGGCCACCGGTGAGCTGCTGAACTGCGAGACCACCGGCCGCTGACACGGCGGCCGCACGACGCGGGGCCGGGCCGGTGGTCCGGCCCCGCGTCGTGACGACCTTGCATTTTGAGGAATAGCTGGGAGGTTGCTGGGTAGTCGCGAAGGACATCCCAGCAATGGAGGTCCGTCTATGGCCAGCGGATCAGAGACCACCATCCGCAGTCTCATTCCCGCGCGGATCGACCGGCTGAGCTGGTCGCCGTTCCACACCAGGATCGTGATGGCCCTGGGGACCGCCTGGGTCCTCGACGGGCTGGAGATCACCGTCGCCAGTTCGCTCGGGCCGGTTCTGTCCGAACAGGAGACACTGGCGCTGAGCAGTACCCAGGTCGGCCTGATCGCCACCGTCTACCTGCTCGGCGAGGTGTTCGGGGCGCTCTTCTTCGGGCGGCTCTCGGACGCCCTGGGCCGGCGCAACCTGTTCATCGTCACGCTCGCCGTCTACCTGTCCGGCAACGCGCTCACCGCGCTCACCTGGGGCAACGGCACGGCCGCCCTGATCTTCCTGTATCTCACCCGGTTCATCGCCGGAGCCGGCATCGGTGGCGAGTACGCCGCGATCAACTCGGCGATCGACGAGATGATGCCGGCGAAGTATCGCGGCCGGGTGGACATCGGGGTGAACGGCACCTACTGGGGCGGCGCGATCATCGGCACCCTGGGCACGTACATCCTGCTCAACAACATCGACCTGAACTGGGCGTGGCGGATCGGCTTCCTGCTCGGCCCGATCATCGGCCTGGCGATCTGGGGTCTGCGCCGGCACCTGCCGGAGAGCCCGCGCTGGCTGGTCATGCACGGCCGGGAGGCGGAGGCCGAGGAGAACATCGCCCGGATCGAGCGGGCCGCCGAGGCGTCCGGTCAGACGCTGGCCCCGCTGGACGAGTCGAAGGCGATCGACATCCGGCCCACCCGGGCGCACGGTTATCTGTCTCTGCTGCGGGTGCTGTTCCGGCTGTATCCGGCCCGGTCCACGCTCGGCGCCACCTTGATGATCACGCAGTCGTTCCTCTACAACGCGATCTTCTTCACCTACACGCTGGTGCTGACCACGTTCTACGGGGTGGACGAGAAGACGGCGCCGCTCTACATGGTGGCGTTCGCGGCCGGGAACCTGATCGGCCCGCTCACCATCGGACGCCTCTTCGACACCGTCGGGCGGCGCAAGATGATCGCCGGGACGTACCTGCTGTCCGGGTTCCTGCTGGCGATCACCGCGTTCCTGTTCGACGCGGGCGCGCTCAACGCCACCACCCAGACGATCGCGTGGAGTGTCATCTTCTTCTTCGCGTCGGCGGGGGCCAGTTCGGCGTACCTGACGGTCAGTGAGATCTTCCCGTTGGAGATCCGGGCCCAGGCGATCGCGGTGTTCTTCGCGATCGCCCAGTGTTTCGGCGCGATCGGGCCGGTCTTCTACGGCTGGCTGATCGGTGAGGGCGAGGATCCCGGCAAGTTGTTCCTCGGGTTCCTGATCGGCGCCGGGGTGATGGCGATCGGCGGTGTCGTCGAGGCGGTCATCGGCATCGACGCGGAGGGGAAGTCGCTGGAGGACGTGGCCACGCCGCTGTCGGCGGTGTCGACGCGGCCACGCGCCACCGGATAGGCGGTCAGACCAGGCCGGCGCTGCCGGCGAGAGCAGCCGCTTCGGTACGGCTGGAGACGTGCAGCTTGCGCAGCAGCGCCGCGGTCAACCGCTTGACGGTACGGTCCGAGACGTGCAGCAGCCCGGCGATCTCGCTTGTCGACGAGCCGGTGGCGATCAACCGCAGCAGTCGCCGGTCGTGGTCGTCGAGCTGGGTGGTCACCGGGTTGGTCACCTGGTCGCCCGCCGGGCCGGATCGCTCGACCAGCGAGGTGAGCAGCGGGACGGGCACGACCGCCCAGCCTTCCAGCGCGGCGAGCAGGGGCGGGATCGCCTCGTCGCCGCGGGGCAGCACCCCGGAGGCCCCGGCCCGCAGCGCCTCGATCGTGGTCGACGGGTCATCGCCACCGATGGCCAGGATCCGGGCTCGTGGGGCGGCGGCGCGGGCCGCGGTGACGGCGGCGACCCCGGCCGGTGGTCGCAGGTCGACCAGGACCACGTCCGGTTCGGCGTCCCGGACCGGGCCGGTCACGTCCGATCCGTCATCCACCCCGGTCACGGCGGCCCGTCCGCCGGTCGCCTCCGGCAGTGACTGTTGCAGGCCGCGCACCAGGGGGGCGTGGCCGGAGACGACGACGATACTGATCCCGTTCCGCATGAGGGCCCGAATTCCCCTCCAGCGGCAGTTTATGTATCGCCGAACCGGAAACTCGGTGATGAATTTATCGGCGCGGGTTCGCGGCCACGAAGCCGGCGATGTACTCGTCGAGCCGGTTCTCGGGGTGCCAGCCGAGGCTGTTGGCCTTGGTGGTGTCGGCCTGCCCGCGGACGCGCTCACCTCGGCGTTCGGGGATCAGGGTGAACCCGGCGCCGAACATCTCGGCCACCTCGGCCAGCGGCCACTCGGAGCCGGTGCCGAGCAGATAGCCGTCGCCGGAGCCGCTGCGGGCGACCAGGACCAGGCCCCGGACGATGTCGTCGATGTGGGTGAAGTCACGCGTCTGGGTGCCCGGGGAGACCACTGTCAACTGCTCGCCGGACAGGTACTGCCGCTCGAAGATGCCGATCACGGTGGCGTACTTGCCCTGGCTGATCTGGCCCGGCCCGTACACGTTGTAGAAGTAGGCGATCGCGTAGTCCAGGCCGAACCAGTTCGAGTAGTTCTTGATGTACTCGATGTTCTTGGCCTTGGTCCAGGCATACGGGTTGAGGTTCTCGTCCTCGCCGTCGTTGCCGAATTTCGAGCTGGATCCGGCATAGATCAGCTTGGCGCCGTGGCCGGCGGTGAACTTGACCACCTCTTTGGTGCCGAGGAGGTTGAAGTCCCAGGTCAGGTCGTGATCCTCGAACGACTGGGGGATCCGCGAGTATTCACCCAGGTGGAAGACCAGCTCCGGGGCGGGCAGACCGCGGTCGGCCCACAGCTTGGCGATGTCTGCCGTCGACCCGTCGATGTAGGTGACGCGCGGGTCGTTGACGTGGTTCTCCGGGGTGCCGGTGAAATAGTTGTCCAGCGAGATCACCGCGGCGTCCGGGAAGTCGTTCAGCAGCGACTTGATCAAGGAGCTACCGACGAATCCGGCACCACCGGTGACCAACAGTGTTCGGCTCAACGTACTTCCCATCTGTGGCAGTCCAACAGCGCCGCCCAGGCTACCCAAGCAGTACACCCGAAAACCAACTGCTCGTACGGGCATTACCCGGCGCGGCCGTGACGACACTCTGTGGTCGGCACGGCCGCTGCGGTGCGGTCGTCACCAGGGCGACGGTGGCGCCGGCGGCACCACCGGCGGGCGGTCGTCACACGTGATCACGTTCGGCAGGTACGGGCCGAGCCAGCCGCCGTCGTTGCCACCGAGATCGGTCAGACCGAACTCGGATCCGGCCGGGGTGAACAGGAAGCGGCCACAGTTGTTGACGCCGGCGGCCCCCACATTGCGGGCGTCCACGTTCTCGAACGAGGCCGAACCCCCGGCCCGGGCGCTCAGCACGCTGGTGCCCGTACCGTCGATCCGGATGTCCTTGAACGTGATCCCGTCGATCGAGTAGAGGTCCTTGACCGGCCAGTCGGCGACCAGCATGACCGCGTTGTAGGTGCTGTCCAGGTAGTGGTCGCCGGTCACCCGGACGTCCGCGGCGATGGTGCCCTGCAGCGCGTAGAACCAGATCGCGCCGAGGCCGATCCGCCAGTTCAGTTCCAGCGTGCCGGCCCGCACCGTGGTGTTGTCCCGGAACCGCAGGTGACCGGTGAACGGCTCGGCGCCGAACCGGGTGCCGGCGTGCAGCGCGCTGCCCTCCCGGATCGGGTCGGCGATCAGGTTGTTCGAGACGGTGGTGTCGTGGCCGCCGTAGATCGCGATGCCGTTGGCCAGGGTCGGCGTCTGGACGGTGTTGCGGTCGAAGACGTTGCCGGTGTTGGTGGTGGTCTCCGACCAGGCGGCCAGCGCGTCGTCCCCGGTGTTGCGCAGGAAGTTGCCGCGGACCAGCGAGTTCCGGACCCCGGTGTGGAAGTTCAGGCCGTCGGCGATCTGGTCGACGATCACGTTGTTCGTGACCTTCGTGTTCGCCATCGGGCCGTCGAACCAGAGGCCGACCTTGGTGTGCTGGATGTACAGGCCGTCGATGGTCGAGTCGCTCATCGCCCCGCCCACGCCGTTGACCTGGTCGGTGTCGATCCGTTCGCGGACGTCGCCCTGGATCGCGAACCCGGACAGGTGCACGTTGCGGCTGCCGCCCTCGGCCGCGGGCTTCCCGTAGAACCCGACGCCGGTGTGCACCGAGCCGTCCGGCGCCGGTTCGCTCAGCGCCACCGAACGGCCCTTGACCGTCGTGTACCAGTTGCCGGCGCCGGTGATCGTCACGTCGTCCACGACGATGTGCCGGTTCACCTGGAAGACTCCCGGCGGCAGGTAGACCCGGCGATGGACCTTCTTGGCGTACGCGATGGCCCGCTCGATGGCCGGTGCCGCGTCCCGCCGGCCGGTCGGGTCGGCCCCGAACGCCAGCACGTTGACCCCGGTCAGGTCCAGTTTCGGCAGCCCGACCAGCTCCGAGTCGAGCAGATCGATGGTGGTCGGCACGTTCCGCGCGATCAGCCGGACCGTGTCACCGGCCCGGTGGGTGTGGCCGAGGAGGAGCCGCTGCTCGTCGTAGAAGTGCGCGGGCCGGAACGGCTTGGTGATCACCGGGGTGGGTGTGGTCTCGGCCGGCACACACTGGCACTCGGTGATCCACCAGTCCGGGTGCAGCAGATCCGCCCCGGGGTCGTTGGTGAACGGGTACTGGTTGTACAGCCAGGAGTATTCCGAGGTCAACGTCATGGTGCGGGTGCCCAGCCGGGTCTTCACGGTCAGCGGCGCGGTGATTCCGCCCCCGGTCGCCGAGTCCGGGATGCTGTACCGCACAGTGATCGCGTTCGCGGCCTTCGGCAGGGTGAACTCCACCCATTCGCCGGGGTCGAGGGTGACCGCGGACCGCCCGGACGCCTCGGACGGCAGGGTGTAGGCGGTGCGGTCCGGCCCGATCACCGTTCCGTTGGTGGCGGCGTTCTCGGCCTCCTGCTCCAGGAAGGCGACGTTCGCGCCGCGGCCGGCGGTGAGGGCGGGGTCGAGGGCGGCCCGGGTGACCACCGGCTTGTTCGCGGCCGATGCCGGAAGCGTGTGGCCGGTCACGCCGACCACCACGCCGAGAAGGACGGCGGACCAGCGCGGTGGAGCGCTGATCCGCCTCATGTCGAAGGACATCGAAGGCTCCATGGGAGAGACGGTGAGCCGACGATAGATGTCCGGTGATCTAACTCACAAGCCTCTGTCCATGTCTTTCGCAGTTCTGCCTATCTCTTGCAATCAAATGCAAAATCAGAGCTTGAACCTGTCCACGATCCGGCGCAGATCCCCGGACATCCCGGCCAGATCGGTGGCCGCCCGATCGGCCTCGGCCACCCCGGAGGTGGTCTCCCGCACCGACGACGCGACCGCGTTGATGGTGTCCGCGACCCGGCTGCCGGCCTCCGCGGCCTCACTGACGTTGCGGCTCATCTCGTTCGTGGTCACCGTCTGCTCCTCGACCGCGGAGGCGATCGTGGTCTGGAAGTCGTTGATCCGCGCGATGATCTCGCTGATCTCACCGATCGCCGCGACCGCGCCGGCCGTGTCCGCCTGGATCGCGGCCACCCGCTGACCGATGTCCTCGGTGGCCCGGGCGGTCTCCTGGGACAGCTCCTTGACCTCGCTGGCCACCACCGCGAACCCCTTGCCCAGCTCACCGGCGCGGGCCGCCTCGATGGTGGCGTTCAGCGCGAGCAGATTGGTCTGTTCGGCGATCGCGGTGATCGTCTTGATCACGTCACCGATCTCCGCCGACGACTCGTTCAGCTTCGCCATCACCGTGCTGGTGGTGGCGGTGACGTCGACCGCCCGGGACGCGACCTGGGCGGCCTGGGTGGCACTCTCGCTGATCTCCCGGATCGAGGCGCCCATCTCCTCGGCACCGGCTGCGACCGTCTGGATGTTCGCCGACATGATGGCCGCCGAGTCGGCCACCGTGGCGGCTTGCTGGGCACCCTGGTCGGCGCTGGACGCGCTGTTCCGGCTGGTCCGGGCCAGCGTCTCCGACTCGTCGGCCAGCTTGCGCGAGTTCAGGGCCAGGTCGGTGACCGTCTGCCGGAGGGTGCCGGTGGCCCGCAGCAGCGCGCCCGCCATCTGCCCCACCTCGTCCCGCTGGTCCACCTTCGGGTCGCCGGACAGGTCACCCTCGGCCACCTGATCCAGCACCCGGCCGACCCGGCGCAGCGGCTGCACGATCAGCCGGGCCACGAACATCGCGCTGACGATCGCCAGCAGCAGCGCCACCACCAGCCTGGTTGATGCCGACCAGACCGATCGTCCCGGTCGCCACGGTTCCGGCGATGGCCACACCGGCAACGGTGAGCACTTTGGTGGATACCTTGAGGTTCCGGCACCACTGCCCGAGCCCACTGTCGTTTGTCATGCCGGATCAATCGGTGACCGGTGGCACGCGTTTAGTTACCAGCAGGTGAACTCTCGGGGCATGTTGAACGGCGTGATCACCCGCACGGCCGACGGCAGCGAGTGGACCGGGCCGCCGAGCACCCCGTGTGCCCGCAGGATCGACCGGAGGGCGTGCCGCAGATCGGCCCGCAGGTCCTGGTGCAGCACCGCGGAGATCCGGTGCTCGCGCAGCAGGGTGGCGGTCTCCCGGTCCAGACCGTGCGCGACGAACACGTCGTAGTTGCGGTGCAGGGCGGCGAACGCGGCCGGCACCTCGGCGCTGCCCCCACTCCCGGCCGAGTAGACGGCCCGGATCGACGGGTGGCCGGCGAGGATCCCCCGCGGCGACGACGGGGCCGACACCACCCGCCGGGACTGGATCACCGATCGGAACCCGGCCTCCCGCTCACCGTTCCCGTTGATCACCAGGACGTCGCCGGCCCGGTCCGCGAGAAACCGCTCCACCAGGTACGCCGCGGTCGCCCCGGCGTCGAACCCGTTCACCCCGACATGCGCGATCCGCCGGCCGGCCGGCAGCTCGTGGTTCAGGGTGACCACCGGGACACCGAGCCGGTCGATCGCCGCGGTCACCTCGGCGACCGGCGGGGCCAGCACGATCAGCCCGTCCGAGCCGGCCCGGTCGATCCGGTCCAGGGCCGCCGCGGCGTCGTCGGACAGGTGCGGGCGGGCCCGGATCGGCACCGGCGCCGACTCCGGGGCCTCGGCCTCCACCGCCGCCCACACCGCGGCGCCGAACCGCGCCGACGTCTGGAGCACCACGTCGATCACGACCGGGGCGTGGGCCGGCGCCGGCTCCCGCCGTTCCAGCTCGGCGATCGCCTGCCGGACCGTGCGGGCGGTGCTCTCCCGCACCCCACCACGGTCGTGCAGCACACGGTCCACGGTGGCCGGGCTGACCCCGGCCCGCTCGGCGATCTCCCGGATCCGGTGCGGGTGCTTCACGCCGTACAGAATGAGGGGTTTTTGCGGGTCTAAGGAAGGTTTTCGCACCCCTTAAACTGCCCGCGTGCGCGTATTCTCCCGAAAGCTGAACCACCTGGTCGAGGTCTACGACGCCGAGCTCACCCCGGTGCGGACCTTCACCGTCCCGCCCCGGAGCACCTTCCGGGAGCCGGGGAGCGAGGGACACGCCGTCACGAGTACGGGCGACCGGCTGATCTACGCGACCGACCGGGCCGTGCTGCGCACTGATCCGGACGGGCGCGAGGAATGGCGCTTCGACCTCGGTGAGCGCGGCCCACGGCGGGGTGTCGCCTACACCGACGTCGCGTTGTCCGCGGACGACGCCCTGGTCTGGGTCTATGTGCCGAACGCGATGGCCGATCGCGGCGACGACGAGTGGATCGTGCTGGACGCGGCCACCGGGGAGCTCCGGTCCCGGCATGTGCTGCCCACCGTGGGCCACGGCGGCGACCAGTATCCGCTGCGTGACGGCCGGATGCTGCTGGAGGTCGGCGAGGGCCAGGACGGCCTGCGGATCTATCTGGCCGGGCCGGGCACCGAACCGCGCGACTACGGCTGGAACGACCGTTCGCTGTGCGGTGTCGCGCCGGACGAGACCCGGTTCGTGACCGTCGACCACGGCTCGGCGGACCTTGCCGTGCACACGTTCCCCGGTGGTGAGGTGCTGTTCCGGCTCACCGTCGCGGATTTCGGCTTCGACGAGGACGACGAGGTCTACGTCGAGTGGAGTCCCGGATTCGTCGACGACGAGACCCTGATCACTGTCGTACGGGGTGAGGACGAGGAGCACGAGGACGAGGAGTGGTGGAAGTTCTACCGGGTCGGCGCCCGCACCGGTGCGGTCCTCGGTGAGCTGGACGTCGAGGCCCGCGACGAGTACGCGATCGAGGTCCTCGGCACCGGCCGCTACGTGCTGACCCGCCCGGACGGGACGCGGGAACTACGCTGACGCCCGTGCGCGTGATCTCCCGAATCTCCGAGCACGGTGTCGACGTCTACGACACCGCGCTCGAACTGGTCCACACCTTCCCGGCCGAGCAGGTCCAGGCCTACGCCGTGGCGTCCGCCCGGGATCGCCTGGCCTACGCCACCGAGGAGTTCGTAAGCTGCGTCGACACCGGCGGCGGTGAGCTGTGGCGGTTCGAGGTGGGTGCCGGTGACGGTTATGCCCGGGCCGACCTGGCCTTCTCCACCGACGACCGGTCGCTCTTCCTCTACCTGCCGAACGTGCAGGCCGGCCGCGGTGGTGAGGACCTGTGGATGGTGCTGGACGCGGCCACCGGCACCCCGCTGGCCCGGCACGGTCTGCCCACTTCCGGGCACGGCGGTTCGCATCATCCGCTGGGTGACGACCGGATGCTGCTGGACGTGGGTGAGGGCCAGGACGGCACCTGGTGTTTCGTGGCCACCCCGGACGGCCCGGTGGCCCGGCTCGACGAATGGTCGAACCGGGTGCCGGTCGACGTCTCCCCGGATCAGCGTCTGATCATGACGGTGGATCACGAGCAGGAGGATGTGGCCTTCCACGATGTGAGCGATTTCGCGGAGGTTCTGCGGGTTCCGCTGTCCGCGTTCGGCGACTGGGAGTTCGGCGAGGCCGGCGTCGAGTGGGCCGGTGGTTTCCTCACCGCGGAGACCGCGATCGTGGTGGTCAGCGGCGAGGGCGAGGAGACCGGGGAGATGTGGTGGAAGCACTTCACGGTCGACACCAGCTCCGGTTCGGTAACCGGCGAAATGGGCATTTCAACCATTGATGAGTACGATATGTCACCACTCGGCGACGGAACGTATGTGATTACGGACACTGACGGATCACTCAGGCGGATGTGATCTTGCCGGACAGCGGCTAAAGTTGGCCGGGTCCGCCGAGAGGCGCTGCAACGGACAACGACGTCCGCCACGCTCGGCCGGGCTCACGATGACTCAAGGGCGCCTCCTGTGAGGGAGGAGCCCTCTTTTAATGAGCGACAAACTTCGATCCGTCAACGGTCTCGACTTCGCCGTCGCCGACCTCTCGCTGGCCGAGGCCGGACGCCACCAGCTCCGTCTCGCCGAGCACGAGATGCCCGGCCTGATGTCGCTGCGCAAGGAGTTCGGCGAGAGCAAGCCGCTGCGTGGCGCCCGGATCGCCGGCTCGCTGCACATGACTGTGCAGACCGCCGTGCTGATCGAGACGCTGGTCGAGCTGGGCGCCGAGGTCCGCTGGGTGTCCTGCAACATCTTCTCCACCCAGGACGAGGCGGCCGCCGCCACCGTCGTCGGCCCGACCGGCACGGTCGAGGCCCCGGCCGGTGTCCCGGTCTTCGCCTGGAAGGGCGAGTCGCTGGAGGAGTACTGGTGGGCCACCATGCGGCTGTTCGAGTTCAGCGACGGCCAGGGCCCGAACATGATCCTGGACGACGGCGGTGACGCCACCCTGCTGGTGCACAAGGGTGTCGAGTTCGAGGCGGCGGGCGCGGTCCCGGCGACCACCGAGAACGACAACCACGAGTACTCGATCATCCTGGAGACCCTGCGCGGCAGCCTGGCGGCCGACAAGCAGCGGTTCACCAAGATCGCGGCCGAGATCAAGGGTGTCACCGAGGAGACCACCACCGGTGTGGCCCGGCTCTACAAGCTGGCCAAGGAGGGCACGCTGCTCTTCCCGGCGATCAACGTCAACGACGCGGTCACCAAGAGCAAGTTCGACAACAAGTACGGCATCCGCCACTCGCTGGTCGACGGCCTGAACCGGGCGACCGACGTGATGCTCGGCGGCAAGCTGGCCGTGGTCTGCGGCTACGGCGACGTCGGCAAGGGCTCGGCGGAGACGCTGCGCGGCCAGGGCGCCCGCGTGGTGGTCACCGAGGTCGACCCGATCTGCGCGCTGCAGGCCGCGATGGACGGCATGCAGGTGGTCCGGATCGAGGACGTCATCGGCGAGGCCGACATCTTCATCACCACCACCGGTGGCACCGACATCATCACCGCCGACCACCTGGCGGCGATGAAGCACAACGCGATCGTCGGCAACGTCGGCCACTTCGACGACGAGATCGACATGGCCAGCCTGGCCAAGGTCCCGGGCGTCGAGAAGGTGGAGATCAAGCCGCAGGTGCACGAGTGGCGCTTCCCGGACGGTCACTCGGTGATCGTGCTCTCCGAGGGCCGCCTGATGAACCTGGGCAACGCCACCGGTCACCCCAGCTTCGTGATGTCGAACTCGTTCACCAACCAGGTGATGGCGCAGATCGAGCTGTGGACCAAGCCGGGCGAGTACGAGAAGCAGGTCTACGTGCTGCCGAAGCACCTGGACGAGAAGGTGGCCCGGCTGCACCTGGAGGCGCTGGGTGTCCGCCTCACCACGCTGACCAAGAAGCAGGCCGAGTACCTGGGCGTGGACGTCGAGGGCCCGTACAAGCCGGAGCACTACCGCTACTGATCGTTTTCTGATCACCGCGCCCGGCCGTCTCGGAGACGGCCGGGCGCGCCGCGTTTACGACCGACTTGTCCCACTTATGCTGCGAATATGTCTTTGCGTCACATGATTTTTACGTTGGGTTTCGCAGCTCTGCTGGTCCTGCCCGGCAGCGCCGCGGTGGCCGCCCGCCCGGCCAGCCCGGAAGCCGAGTTCCTGATCGCCGCGCACCAGGGGAACCTGGCCCAGATCAAAGCCGGCAAGCTGGCCGCCCGCAAGAGCGAGAGCCCGGTCGTACGCCGTCTCGGCAAGCGGTTCGCGAACTACCACAAGAAGCTGGATTACCAGGTCAGGGCCGTTTCCAAGCGCCTTGACGTGAACCTGCCGGACGAGCCGAACTCGGAGCAGACACAGCTCGCCGAGCAGTACCGAGCAGCCTCGCCGGCCGACTTCGACGCGCTGTTCGTCACCACCCAGATCGCGAACTACGAGCGGGCCGCCAAGCTCGCCGGCATCGTGCTCGCGGTCAGCACCGACCCGGCCGTCCGCCGGATCGTCGAGGGTGCGACCCCGGTGATCGAGGAGAATCGCGGCGCTTTGACCGCAGCCCGCGACCAACTCGGCTTGGAGCAGCCGCAAGAATGATCGTATGAGCTACGAGGAGATCCTGTTATTCGCCCTGGGCGCCGTCGGGGTGATCATCCTGGTCCATTGGGTCACGGAGAAGACCGGCCTCCCCGCCGCTGTATTGCTCACGGTGGTCGGGATCGTCTACTCGTACCTGCCAGGGCACAACCTGATCCTGGACGAGCACATCATCCTGTACTTCATCCTGCCACCGTTGCTCTACAACGCGGCACTGGACTCCTCGTTGCTCGACATCAGGCGCAACATGCGTACGGTGATCAGTCTCTCCGTGGTGTTGGTCCTGATCACCGCGCTGCTCATCGGTGTCGGCTTCTCCTACTGGGTGGCCGGCGCCACCCTCGCCGCCGGTGTCGCCCTGGGCGCGGCGGTGGCCCCGCCGGACCCGGTCGCCGCACTGGCCGTCGGGCGTAAAGCCGGCCTGCCCGGCAAGCTGATCACCCTGATCCAGGGTGAGGGCCTGCTCAACGACGCGACCGCGCTGACCCTGCTCACCGTGGCGATCGCCGCCCAGCAGAACGGCGACTTCTCGTTCCCGTCGGCGGTCGGCCAGTTCGTCATCTCGGCGACCGGTGGTGTGCTGATCGGTGTCGCGGTCGCCTACATCGTGCGGTTCCTGCGCCCGCTGCGCTCCGACCCGCTCAGCGCCAACGCGCTGTCCATCATCACGCCGCTCGCCGCCTTCCTCGTGGCCGAGCACTGGCACCTCTCCGGCGTGCTGGCGGTCGTGGTGGCCGGCCTGATGGTCGGGCACGACACCCCGCGGTACACCACCGGTGCGAGCCGTCTGCAGACCAGCGCGGTCTGGCGGCTGATCGACTTCCTGCTGGAGGGCGTCGTCTTCCTGATGATCGGCATGCAGGTCCGGGCGATCGTGGGCGCGCTGGGCAACTACTCCTGGACCCAGATCACCATCGCCTTGTCGATCACGCTCGGCGCGGTGCTGCTGATCCGCCCGCTCTGGCTGGTGATCACCCAGTTGCTGCCCCGCCAGCTGCACCTGCGGCTGGGCGGCCAGCAGGACGACGACACGGAGGACTCGGCCAAGGAGGCGCCGATCAACGGCCGGGAGGTGACCGCCCTGAGCTGGGCCGGCACCCGTGGCGTGATCACCCTGGCGGCCATCTTCGCGCTGCCGCAGGACTTCCCGAACCGGGAGCTGCTGGTCTTCTGCGCCCTGGTGGTCGTGCTGGTCACCCTGGTCGGCCAGGGCCTCACCTTCGCGCCGCTGGTCCGCTGGCTGGGCCTGCGCGCCGACAAGAAGGACAAGGCCCGGCTGCGCAACGAGGCCCGTTCGGCGGCCGTCCAGGCGGCTCTGAACCGGCTCGACGACATCCAGGAGGAGCAGCACGACAACGTCGAGGACGAGGCGATCGAGCAGATGCGCAAGCAGCTCCAGGTCCGCCTGGACCGCTACCGGCGCCGGCTGGACCTGCTGGAGCAGGTCGAGTCGCAGGAGGTGCCGTCGTCGCCGCAGTACGAGGCGGCGCTGATGGTCCGCCAGGCGGTCATCGACGCCGAGCGCGAGGAGCTGCTGCGCTGGCGCGACGCCGGCCGGCTCAGCGACGACAACCTGCGGGTCCTCAACCGGGAGCTGGACCACGAGGAACTGGTGCTGCCGAAGCGTCCCGGCAGTCACTAGCCTCTGCGGTCGGCCGCACGGGCGCGAACCAGCGCTCGTGCGGCCGGCGCAGCCACTCCGGCGCCCACCAGTTCCACTCGCCGAGCAGGCTCATCAGCGCCGGCAGCAGCAGCCCGCGCACGACCGTGACGTCCAGCAGCAACGCCAGCGACATCGCGAAGCCGATCTCCTTGACCGCGATCAGGTCACCGAGCAGGAACCCGGCGAACACCACGCCACTGCACAGCGCCGCGGCGGCGACCACCGGCCCGGACTTGACGATCCCGGCGCGTACGGCACGCTCCTCGCTGATTCGCGCGATCAGGAACATCTCGTAGTCCATCGAGAGCCCGAAGACGAACACGAACAGCAGCACCGGTGTGGTGACGTCGATCGCGCCCCACGAGTCGAAGCCGAGCAGTGTGTCGCCGACGCCCCACTGGAACACCACGACCAGTGCCCCGAGGGTGGCGAGCAGGGTGAGCGCGTTCATCAGCAGCGCCTTGACCGGCACCACCACCGAACCGGTCAGCGCGAACAGCAGCACGGCCGCGGACAGCACCACGATCAGCAGCGCGACCGGGAACCGGGCGGCCACCGAGTCGCGGTAGTCGGCCGACTCGGCGGCCGGACCACCGACGAGCACCGGGAACGGCGGAGTCAGCGCCCGGATCGCCCGCACCACGTCCCGGGACGTCCCGTCCTCCGGGGTGACGTCGACGATCGCGGCCGGGGCGGTGATGTCCGGGCGCGGTGCCACCCGCAGCACGCCGTCCAGCGTGCCGAGCGTGTCCAGGAAGTCCCGGACCGCGGCACCGGCCGGGTCGGTGTCGACCACCACCACGACCGGGTCGGCCTGACCGGCGTTGAAGTCGCTGCGCACCGCCTCCTGCAACCGGCGCGCCTCGGCCGAGGCAGGCAGCGCTCGGGCGTCGGAATTCTCCAACTCGACGGCGAACAGGAACGGCAACGACATCGCCAGCAGGCCGGCCACCACGGCGAACGCCACCGGGGCGGGCCGGCGCTGCGCGAACGCGGCGAGGTGCGCGAACACCCCGCCGGATGCCCGGCGCCGGGTGGGTGGGATGCGGCGGTGCGCCACGGTGATCAGCGCCGGTACGACGGTCAGCCCGGCCGCGGTGGCCGACAGGGCCGCCGCCGCGCCGCCCAGCGCCATCGCGCCGAGCAGCGGGTCGGCGAACACGGCCAGACCGGCCATCGCCGCGGCCACGGCGAGCCCGGAGAACAGCACGGTACGGCCGGCGGTCGCACCGGTCCGGGCGACCAGCTCGGCGACCGGGGCGTCGGGGGTGGCCGCGCGCTCCTCCCGGAACCGGGACACCATCAGCAGCGCGTAGTCGACGGCCAGCCCGATGCCGAGCAGGGTGAGCACGTTGACGGTGAACTGGCTCAGCTCGGTGAAAACGGTCAGCCCGAACAGGCCGAGCATCGTCACGGCCACCGTGGCCAGCGCCGTCACGAACGGGATCGCACCGGCCACGAACCCGCCGAGGAGCAGCACCAGCACCACCAGCAGGACGGCGATCGCCACCGATTCACCGAACGCCGCGTCCGCGATGGCCTGCTCGGCGAAGGCCCGCTCGGCCAGTTTCTCGCCGCCGACCAGGACCTCGGGCGCGTCGATGCGGTGCAACGCTTCGGCGACCGCGTCCTCCACCCGTTCCCGCCGGTGGTCCGGCAGGCCGCGGTCCAGTTCGACCCGGATCAGCGAGCTCCGGTTGCCGGCGCCGATCCGGCCGCCCGGCGCCCCGTACAGGTCCTCCACCTCGGTGACGCCGCCCATCGCCCGGATCGCTTCGGCGACCGCCGTGACGTCCGCGACCAGGGCCGGATCGAACACATCGCGGCCGGCGACGACGGCGACGACCACCGGCCCCTCCGGCTGCAACTGGTCGATCCGCCGGTCGGCGACCTGTGATTCGGCGTCCGGGGGCAGGCTGTCGACGGTGCCGAGCCGGTCGAACACCTGGCCGCCGAGGACCAGCCCGGCGACGAGCAGGACGAGCCAGGCACCGATGACGGGCCGTCGCCGTCGGGCGCACCACCGGCCGAGCGCAGCGAGATCCACCGGTGCATGCAAGCATCCGGGCGTGCCGCGCGTCAGCCTCACATCGACGTTCATCATCCGGTCGTACGGCCGGTTCTGACCGGTCGGCGGACTGTCGAGTCGGACAGCCGACGCCGTCCGGCCCCACCGTCCCCTTAGGATCGCCATTACTCAGCGGAGCGATGTAGGTCTATTTCTGTCATTCAACGGGGAGGGGACACCCGTGCTTCGGCGTGTGCTCGGCGGCTTCATCACGTCCATGACCGTGATCGCGATGTCGTGGTTCGTCGGCCCACCACCGGCGGCAGCGGTGACGCTGCCGAGCGGCTTCCAGGAGCAGATCGTCTTCAGCGGCCTCAGCTCACCGGTCGACCTGGAGTTCGCCGCGGACGAGCGGGTCTTCGTCGCCGAGAAGGGCGGGCGGATCAAGGTGTTCGACGACCTCGCCGACACCACCCCGACGGTGTTCGCCGACCTGTCGGCCAATGTGCACAACCAGTGGGACCGGGGCCTGCTCGGCATGGCGCTGGCGCCAAACTTCCCGGCCGACCCGTACGTCTACGTGCTCTACACCTACGACGCGCCGCCCGGCCAGACCGCCCCGGTCTGGAACGACGTGTGCGCCAACGCCAACAACGGCCGGTGTGTGGTCACCGGCCGGCTCTCCCGGCTGCGGGCCGACGGCGACACGATAACCGGGACCGAGCAGGTGCTGCTGCACGACTGGTGTCAGCAGTTCCCCAGCCATTCGGTCGGTGACATCGCCTTCGGCGCGGACGGCATGCTCTACGTCGCGGCCGGCGACGGCGCGAGTTTCAGCGCGGTCGACTACGGCCAGTTCCCTTCCGGGGCCCCGACCAACCCGTGCGCGGACCCGGTCAACGAGGGCGGTGCGCTGCGGGCCCAGGACATCCGCACCCCGGGTGACGAGACACAGCTGGACGGCACGCTGCTGCGGCTGGACCCGGCCACCGGCGCCGCCGCGCCCGGCAACCCGAACATCGGCTCGGCGGACCTGGACACCCGCCGGATCGTCGCGAACGGCCTGCGCAACCCGTACCGGATCACCATGCGGCCGGGCACCAGCGAGACCTGGATCTCGGACACCGGCTGGACCACCTGGGAGGAGGTCAACCGGGTGGTGAACCCGACCGCCGGGGTGACCAACTTCGGCTGGCCGTGCTGGGAGGGCAATGCCCGCCAGTCCGGGTACGACAACGCGAACCTGCCGATCTGCGAGAGCCTCTACACCGCCCCGGCGGGTACGCACACCGCACCGTTCGTCGCCTGGAACCACTCGTCCAAGCTGGTCGCGGGCGAGGCCTGCCCGACCGGGAGTTCCTCGTCGACGGGCGTGGCGTTCTATCCGACGTCCGGTGGCGCCTATCCGGCCGCGTACCGCGGGGCGGTCTTCTTCGCCGACTACTCGCGCCGGTGCGTCTGGGCGTCGCTGCCGTCCACGCCGGGCGGCCTGCCGGTGGCCGGCAACCTGCAGACGTTCATGTCCGACGCGGCCTCCCCGGTCGACCTGGAGGTCGGGCCGGGCGGCGAGCTGTACTACGCCGACCTGGGCGGCACCATCCGCCGGGTGCGCTACTTCCCGGGCAACCAGCCGCCCACCGCGGTCATCGACGCGACCCCGACACAGGGCCCGGCGCCACTGACCGTCACGTTCAACGGCACCGGCTCCACCGACCCGGATCCGGCCGACGAGGGACGCCTGAAGTACGCCTGGGACTTCACCGGCGACGGGGTGACCGACTCGACGTCCCCGACGGCGACGTTCACCTACACCACGACCGGCTCGTACACCGCGCGGCTGACCGTGACCGACACCCTGAACGCGACGGGCACCAGCACCGTCGCCGTCACGCCCGGCAACGAGGCCCCGACGGCGATCATCGACACGCCGGCCGTGGGCACCACCTGGAAGGTCGGCGACACGATCGGCTTCTCCGGGCACGCCACCGATCCGCAGCAGGGCGCCCTGCCCGCGGCGCGTCTGGACTGGGATCTGGTCATGCACCACTGCTCCGCGCCGGACAACTGCCACGAGCACGCCATCCGCACCTGGACCGGGGTGGCGTCCGGGTCGTTCGAGGCGCCCGACCACGAGTACCCGTCCTATCTGGAGCTGGGGTTGACGGCCACCGACCAGGAGGGCCTGACCCATACGGTGCAGCGCCGGCTGGATCCGGAGACGGTCGACCTGGACTTCGCCACCGTGCCGTCCGGGCTCCAGCTCACCGTCGGCTCGACGTCCGGCACCACGCCGTTCACCCGCACCGTGATCAAGGGTTCGACCAACTCGGTGTCCGCACCGTCACCGCAGGGCTCCTCGACCTTCGCGTCCTGGTCCGACGGCGGGGCGCAGACCCACGACCTGGTCGCGCCCACGACGCCGACGACCTACACCGCGACGTACACGACCGCTCCGGCGGCGCAGCGGATCGGGCACACCCAGGTCGGGGCGTCGGTGGACACCGGCGCGGCGAACCACATGAACGGCTCCCGGTTCGTCACCGGATCCACCGCGGCGGCGGTCAGCTCGATGTCGGTGTACTCGACGGCGGTGCAGGCGGCGCCGAACAACCAGTACCAGCTCGCGATCTACGCCGACGACGACGGCTCGCCCGGCGCCCGGCTGGCCACCAGCGCCTCGGGCACACTGACCGCGAACTCGTGGAACACGCGGCCGGTCACCGCGACACTCGCCCCGAACACGGCGTACTGGCTGATGTACAACACCAACGGCGACAACAACCTGAGCTACGACACCGGCACCACCGGGCAGGGCGCGTGGAGCACCGGCACCGCGTTCGGCACCTGGCCGGCGACGTTCGGCACGTCCAGCCGGTGGAACGCGAAGTTCTCCATCTACGCCACCACCGGCCCGGACACCACCGCGCCGACGGTCACCTCGACCACCCCGGCCGACGGCGCCACCGGAGTCGCACCGAACGCGCCGGTCACCGTCCGGTTCAGCGAGAGCATGGCCGCGGGCACCGTCACACCGGCCGGGCTGGAACTGCGCGGCCCGGGGAACACCCTGGTCAACCGGACCGTGACCTATGACCCGGGCTCGCAGACCGCGACGATCACACCGGGTGCGGCACTGGCCGCCGCCACCTCGTACACGGTGACCGTCCGGACCGGCGTGACCGACGCGGCCGGCAACGCTCTGGCCGACGAGCACCGGTTCTCGTTCACCACCGCCGACCCGAGCGCGCCACGGTTCGGCTACGACCAGGTCGGCGGCTCGCTGGACACCGGGGCGGCGAACTTCATGAACGGTTCCCGGTTCGTCAACGGCGCCACCGCACTGACGATCAGCCAGATCTCCGTGCACCTCAAGACGGTGCGGGCCGCGCCGGCCGACCAGTACCAGGTGGCGATCTACAGCGACGTGAACGGCGCACCCGGCACGCTGGTCGCGTCGAGTGCGACCGGCACGCTGTCCGCGAACTCGTGGAACAGCAGGCCGGTCGCCGCGACACTCGCGCCGAACACGGCGTACTGGCTGATGTACAACACCAACGGCGACAACAACCTGAGTTACGACACCGGCGGCATCGACCAGGGCGCGTGGAGCCAGCCCCGGGCCTTCGGCACCTGGCCGTCCTCGTTCGGCACCGCCAACCGCTGGACCGCGAAGTACTCGATCTACGCCTCGTAGTCTCCGGTCAGACCGGGACGTCCCGGCGGCGCAGGGCGAGCAGCCCGGCGACGCCGAGGGCGGCCGCGATCAGGGTCAACACCAGCAGCGGTACGGCCGTGAACCGGTCCCCCGGCAGATGCGGCACGTGGGTGAACGGTGACAGGTCGAGCACCCACTGATCGACCCGCAGCAGCGGCCCGACGATCAGGATGGCCAGCGCCACCGCGACCACCGCCCACGCCGCGCCGGCCAGTTTCGGCACCACCCCGACCAGCAGCGCGGTCACCCCGGCCAGCACCCACACGGCCGGCAGCTGGGCCAGCACCGCGGGCAGCACGGACCCCGGATCCCCGGTCACCAGACCGGCGGCCAGTCCCTCGGCGGTCAGCGCCACCGCCGGTCCGGCCAGCGCGAACACCAGATGGCCGGCACCCCAGGCCCACCGGCTGACGTCGGTGCTCAGGACCGCCTCGGCGTGCCCGCTCTGCTCCTCGTCGCGGATCCGCAGCGCGGCCTGGACCGCGTAGCAGGCGACGATCAGCGCCGAGGTCTGCGCGATCGAGGCCAGGTAGGCGTCCATGATCGCGTCGCTGCCGCCGAGCCGGGTGAAGATCTCACCCAGTGCGCTGGAGTCCCCGGCGAGCTGCACCACGCTGCCGCTGACCCCGCCGAAGACCAGCCCCAGCGCCGCGAACCCGGCGGTCCACCCGAACAGCAGACCCCGGTGCAGCCGCCAGGCCAGCACGAACGGCGAGCGCAGCGAGGTGGCCGCGGAAGCCGGTCCGAGCCGCCCGGCGAGCAGACCGCCGCCGAGGTCCCGGCGGGTCGACAGATACCCCGAGAGGGCCACCGTGACCAGCACGGCCACCATCGCGGGCAGCACCGGCCACCAGTCGTTCGCCCCGAACGGGAAGATCCGCTGCACCCACCCGATCGGGGACAGCCAGGACAGCCAGGACAGGCCGCCGTCACCGAGCGCCGACACGTCGCCGCCCATCCGCAGGACGAAGGACACCCCGAGGACCAGGACCGCTGTCGTACGGCCCCCGCGCGCGCTGCCACTGAGCTGCGCCGCGACCGCACCGACTCCGGCGAAGAGCCAGCCGGTGACGGCGAAGACCACGCCCAGCGCCACCGCACCGGCAGCAGGCAGGCCCTGCCCGATCAGGGTGACCGCCACCAGCACGCCCAGCAGCGTGCAGGCCAGCACGGTGGCGAGCACCGCGGCGGCCAGCGGCGCGAACCGCCCGACCACCCCGGCCCGGATCAACTCGGTGCGCCCGGCCTCCTCGTCGGCGCGGGTGTGCCGCAGCACGGTGAGCAGCGCGGCCAGCCCGATCAGCACCGGCACGAACCCGCCCCGCCAGACCACCAGCTCGCCGACGCTGTCGCCGCGCAGCGGGCCGTACAGCCCGACGAAGCCGGCGTTGGCGGCACTGATCCGGGCGTACTGGATCCGCTCCGCCACGGTGCTGAACAGGGTGTCGAAGCCGGTCACGTACACCGCGGGCAGCAGGCCCAGACCGAGCACCCAGAGCGGCATCACGATCCGGTCCCGCCGCAGCACCAGCCGGAGCAGGGCGAACGTCCCGGTCATCGGGCTCGCTCCCCGGTGTAGTGCCGCAGGAACAGCTCCTCCAGCGACGGCGGCTGGCTGACCAGGCTGCGCACCCCGGCGTCGACGAGCGAGCGCAGCGCCGGTTCCAGCGCGTCGGCGTCCACGTCGAAGGCGACCCGGCCGTCCCCGGCGGTCAGGTCGTGCACCCCGGCCAGATCGGCCAGCCCGTTCACCGGGCCGGTCAGCTCGGCCCGGATCGTGGTGCGGGTCAGGTGCCGCAGGTCGTCGAGGGTGCCGGTCTCCACCGTCCGGCCGGCCCGGATGATGGTCAGCCGGTCACAGAGCGCCTCCACTTCGGAGAGGATGTGGCTGGACAGCAGGACGATGCGGTCGCCGCGCCGTTTCTCCTCCAGGATCACCTCCCGGAAGACCTCTTCCATCAGCGGATCCAGCCCGGAGGTGGGCTCGTCCAGGATGAGCAGCTCCACATCGGAGGCGAGCGCCGCGACGAGCGCCACCTTCTGCCGGTTGCCCTTGGAGTAGGCCCGGCCCTTCTTGCGCGGGTCCAGCTCGAACCGCTCGATCAGCCGGTCGCGGCGGGCCGTGTCGAGTCCGCCGCGCAGGCGCCCGAGCAGGTCGATCACCTCACCGCCGGTGAGGTTGGGCCAGAACGTCACATCACCCGGCACGTACGCCAGCCGGCGGTGCAGCGCGGTGGCGTCGGCCCACGGGTCGCCGCCGAGCAGCCGGGCCGAGCCCCCGTCGGCCCGCATCAGGCCGAGCAGCACACGGATGGTGGTGGTCTTGCCGGCCCCGTTCGGCCCGAGGAAGCCGTGCACCTCCCCGGTCCGGACCGTCAGGTCCAGGCCGTCCAGGGCGGTGACCGCCCCGAATCGCTTGATCAGTCCGTCGGCATCGATGGCATCTGCCATGGCCCCTTCTCTCCTGTCCAGGAACGCTCCAGCCGATCGAGCTCCTGAAGAGTGCGATCGGCCTGCTCAGGGGTGAGTAGCGGCTGGCTGAAGATCTCCACCGAGGCCCGGGTCATGCGCAGATGGCCGTGCGGCTCGCTGACGTCCTCGCCGAGCACCGCGCTCAACTGGTCGCGCATCAGGAACATGCCCAGTTTCAGCGCGCCGAGGACCGCGGCGAAGGCCTGCGGGTCGGACGTCCGCAGATCGGTCTCGGCCAGCCACTGCTCGCCGCGTTCGACCGCCCAGGCGAACATGGCCGCGCCACGGGCCGAACCGTCCATCAGGGACCGCACCAGATAGTGCTGGAACACCAGCGCCTCGGGCAGCACCGCGCCGAGCGCCTGGTTGTCGATGAACCGCATCTGCATCTGCGCGATCTGACTCAGCGCCCACTCGTCGCAGGCGTCGCGCAGCCCCTCCTTGGAACCGAAGTGGTGCCGCAGCAGCCCGGAGGAGACGCCGGCGGCCTGAGCGATGTCCCGGATGGTGGCGCCGGCGATGCCCCGCTCGGTGAAGAGGGCGATCGCCGCGTCCCGGATCCGGGCACGCGCGGTCAGGTCACTGTCACTACTCACGCGTGTAGCTTACTACTCAAGTGTGTAGTGAGCCATGTATTTCTATGTGCCGTTCACCGTCGCGGCCGGCACCGCACTCGCCGTCAGCTCCCAGCGGGCCAGCAGATCGGCGTAGACACCGGAGTCGATCAGCCGCTGCAACGCGTCCCGCAGACAGTCCCGCAGCTCGGTGTTGCCCTTGTCCACCGCGATGCCGAACAGGCCGGGCTCGTACTGCTCCTCCGACGCCAGCTGGAAGAACGCGCTGGTCCGCTCGTCGGTCGAGACGAACGAGGCGGGCGGGAAGTCCTGCAGCGCCGCGGTCACCCGCCCGGTCCGCAACTCCACCAGGGCGTCCGCGTTCGTCGCCACACTGTGCATGGTCAGCCCCCGGTCGGAGCATGTCTTGCGCAGCGTGAGCAGCATTTTCTCCTGATAGGTGCCCTTCTTGACGGCGGCCGAGTTGCCACACAGGTCGAGCAGGGTGTGGATACCGCGAGGATTGCCCCGCTGCACCAGGATCGAGGTGCCGGTGTTGAAGTAGTTCACGAAGTCGGCCCGCTCGCGCCGCTGCCCGGTGTCGGTCATCGCGGACAGCACCCCGTCATAGGTGCCGTCGTTCACCTCGTCCAGCGAGGTGGCGAAATCACCCATCACCATCTCCACCCGGATCCCCAGCACATTGCCCAGAGCCGCCGCAAGATCAGGTTCAAACCCGATTATGGTACGGCCGTCAGCCGCGAAGTACTCCATCGGCGCATAGCTGGCGTCCGTCACGAAACGAATGAAACCCCTGTCCCGTACGGTCCCCGGCAACCGTTCGTACAGAGCCGCGTCCCTGGTCACGGCGGCCACCTCGTCCAGCCCACCGGCGGTGACCGGCTCGGCACGCGTACAACCGCCGGTCGCCAGGAGAACGACGATCCCGAGCACGGCGAGACCACGGACCCTCATCGGCTTACCCCTTCGACGTCGGGAACAACGAACTCGGGAGCCACCTGCGGCCACGGGACCGGACGCCCGATCAGGTAGCCCTGTGCCTCGTCACAACCGGCCTCGATCAGCCAGCGGTACACCTCGGGCGTCTCCACCCCCTCGGCGGTGACCCGGCTGCCCAGACCGTGCGCCAGCTCGATCACCGACCGCACGATGGCCCGGCTCTGCGGGTCGTGCGCCACATCCATGACGAACGCCCGATCGATCTTGATCTCGGTGGCCGGCAGACCACGCAGATGCGAGAGGCTGGTGTACCCGGCCCCGAAGTCGTCCACCGAGATGCCCACCCCGAGCGCCGCCAGCTCACCGATCGTCCGCTCCACCGTGCCCGCGTCACCGGCCAGCGCGGTCTCGGTGACCTCCAGCATCAGCCGCCCCGGCGGGGTGCCGGTCTCCGCCAGCAAATCCGCCACCAGCGCCGGGAACCCGGGCACCTCCAGATTGCGGGCCGACACGTTCACCGACACCGCCCACGGCTGCCCGGCCGCGGTCCAGCCGACCTGGTCGGCCAGCGCCCGCCGCAGCACCCACTCGGTGAGCGGGACGATCAGGCCGGAGTGCTCGGCGGCCGGCAGGAAGTCACCCGGCGGCACCATCCCGCGCTCCGGATGCCGCCAGCGCACCAGCGCCTCCAGGCCGCGCACATCACCGTCGGCCACACCCACCTTCGGCTGGTAGTGCAGGACCAGCTCGTCACGCTCCAGGGCGTGCCGCAGCTCCGCCTGCACCACCAGCCACTGATGCGTCTGGCCCTCACCGGAGTAGACGACGATGTCGACGGTGCCACGCTTGCCCTGGTACATCGCGACGTCCGCACGCCGCTTCAGCTCCTGTAGGTCGTGGCCGTGCTCCGGGTAGAGGGCGATGCCGAAACTGGCCTCGATGTTGAGCGAGACCCCGTCCAGCACGATCTCCTCGGTCAGCCGGTCCCGCACCCCGGACAGGAAGGCCACCGCCTCGTCGGCGTCCCGGCCCGGCAGCAGCAGCGCGAACTCGTCACCGCCCAGCCGGCCCAGGATGTCCCGCGGGCCCAGCCTCTCCCGGAACCGGGCCGCCACCTCACGCAGCAGCTCGTCACCGGCGTGATGGCCGAGGGTGTCGTTGACCTCCTTGAACCGGTTGAGGTCGACGAGCACCACCGCACCCCGGCCACCGTCCCGGGCCGCCTGCCGCACCCGCTCCTCGGCCCAGCCGCGGAACGCACCACGGTTCGGCAGCCCGGTCAGCGCGTCGTGCTGGGCGTCGTACCGCTGGGCGGCCGCGTACCGGTGCAACGACCGGGTGGTCACCCAGGCCAGCAGTGCCAGCACCAGATAGAGGGCGGCCAGCCCGGCGCCGATCCGCCAGAACGTCTGGTTGATCTGCTGCTCCAGCCGGGCGGCGATCTCCTGGTACGGCAAATACACCTCGACCACACCCACCGACTGCCCGGTGGCGTTGGCGAACATCGGCTGCATCACCCGGATCGTGGTGGTCCGGCCGGTGATCACCCGGGCCCGCGACTCCCCGTTCACCGCGGCCTGGAAATCCGGATCGGTGGTCGGCACCCCACTGCTCGTCGACCCGTCGTCGGAGAAGATCACCCGGCCGGTGAAACCGCGCAGCCGCAGATGCTGAACCGATCCGTTGTAGACGGCCAGCCCGGTCGCCTCCCGCATCCGGGCGTCCTGCTCGGCGGTCAGCCCCCGGCGGCTCAGGTCGGCGCCCGCCAGCGACGGCGAGCCACCGCTGTTCAAGGCGGGCGCGATCACCATCTGAGTGATCACACCGGCCTGCGCCAGCCCCTGCGCCCGGCCCTGCTCGGCCGCGTCCTGGTGGTAGTCCCGGAACACCAGCGCGCCCAGAGCCAGCACCGGGACCAGACTGGCCGCGGCGTACGTCGCGAACAGGTGTGAGGTGCTCCGCGCTCGCGGGCGGGCTCGGCGGAACCACATACGGTCCAGATCGACGCCCACCCGCGGCGCTTGAGGAATCGCGGCGGTTGAGGAATCTCGGGGGGTGAGGAATCTCGGCGGGTGAGGAATCTCGGCGTGAGGAAGTCGGCCGCCCGGCGGCGGGGGCTCCGTTCGTGTGCCGACTTGCGGCTCGATTCAAGCCACAGATCGGCACACGGTCTGACCTCGACCACGAAGCCCGTACGGGCTGCTCCGGTTCCTGGTCCTTGATCTTCTGGGGAACACGACTGAGCCCGCCGTGACCGGGTCACGGCGGGCTCAGCGGAGATCGTCCCGAGTCAGCCGAGAGAGACCGACGGGTAGAGCGGGAACGGGGCGAGCAGCTCGGTGGCCTGCTTGCTGATCCGGTCGGACAGCGCCGGGTCCAGGGTGAACTTCGCCTTCGAACCCTCGGCCGGGGTGGTCGCGGACAGCACCGAGTGGATCAGCTCGGCGATCTGGTCCATCTCGGCGACGCCCAGGCCACGGCTGGTCAGCGCCGGGGTGCCGACCCGGATGCCGGAGGTGTACCACGCGCCGTTCGGGTCGTTCGGGATCGCGTTGCGGTTCGTCACGATGCCGGAGTCCAGCAGGGCCTGCTCGGCCTGCCGGCCGGTGATGCCGAACGGGTGCACGTCCAGCAGCACCAGGTGGTTGTCGGTGCCGCCGGAGACCAGCTGCACACCCCGCTTCAGCAGGCCCTCGGCCAGCGCCTGGCTGTTGGCCACGATCTGCTGGGCGTAGGTGGCGAACTCCGGCCGGCGGGCCTCGGCGAACGCGATCGCCTTGGCGGCCATCACGTGCGGCAGCGGGCCACCGAGCACCATCGGGCAGCCCCGGTCCACCTGCGGCGCGAGCTCCGGCTGGCAGAGGACGGCGCCACCACGCGGGCCACGCAGGCTCTTGTGGGTGGTGGTGGTGACGATGTGCGCGTGCGGGATCGGGTTGTAGTCCCCGGTGAAGACACCACCGGCGACCAGCCCGGCGAAGTGCGCCATGTCGACCATGAAGGTCGCGCCCACCTCGTCGGCGATCTCCCGCATCTTCGCGAAATTCACCTTCCGCGGGTACGCCGAATAACCGCCCACGATGACCGCCGGCTTGAACTCCTTGGCGCTCTCCAGCAGGGCCTTGTAGTCGATCTGGCCGGTCGCCGGGTCCACGCCGTAGCTGCGCTGGTCGAACATCTTGCCGGAGATGTTCGGCCGGAAGCCGTGGGTCAGGTGACCGCCCGCGTCCAGCGACATGCCCAGCAGCCGCTGGTTGCCGAACGCCTGCCGCAGCTCGGCCCACTCGGCGTCGGTCAGGTCGTTGATCTGCCGCTTCTCGAACTTCTTCAGATACGGCACCTCGACCCGGTCGGCCAGGATCGCCCAGTAGGCCACCAGGTTGGCGTCGATGCCGGAGTGCGGCTGCACGTACGCATACGGCGCGCCGAAGAGCTCTTTCGCGTGCTCGGCGGCGATGGACTCGACGGTGTCGACGTTCTGGCAGCCGGCGTAGAACCGACGGCCGACGGTGCCCTCCGCGTACTTGTCGGAGAGCCAGTTGCCCATGGCGAGCAGGACGGCCGGAGAAGCGTAGTTCTCACTCGCGATCAGCTTCAGTGACTCGCGCTGGTCGGTGAGCTCCTTCGCGATCGCGTCAGCGATTCGCGGGTCGACCGTCCGGACCACATCGAGCGCGGACCGGAAAGCGGTGGACTCGGCGTTCAACTCAGCAGACATGGGACCTCCCTATCACGTAGCGAAGAGGCCCAGGCGCACGGCATGTCGTCGTCTCGACGGAGCCGCTCCCCGATGGTCAACCATCCGAACGCGCCAGTCACGGCCCGAACCCAGCATACCGGCGTGCCCGGCCGGCCGCTGCCGCTGCCTCCCGCTGACTTCTCCGGAAATGCAGAAAGGCCCACCCGATAACCCGGGTGGGCCTTTCCACAAGTTGAGTCCGGCGGCGTCCTACTCTCCCACACCCTCCCGAGTGCAGTACCATCGGCGCTGGAGGGCTTAGCTACCGGGTTCGGAATGTAACCGGGCGTTTCCCCTCCGCTATGACCACCGAAACAGCCATCAGCAGAAAAAACCAGCAACCCCAATCTCTCGGGGGTGGTCGTTCGTTTGCTGTGAATCACACAGTGGACGCANCCGGCGGCGTCCTACTCTCCCACACCCTCCCGAGTGCAGTACCATCGGCGCTGGAGGGCTTAGCTACCGGGTTCGGAATGTAACCGGGCGTTTCCCCTCCGCTATGACCACCGAAACAGCCATCAGCAGAACAAACCAGCAACCCCAATCTCTCGGGGGTGGTCGTTCGTTTGCTGTGAATCACACAGTGGACGCAGAACACAAAGTATAGGGTGGTTAAGCCCTCGGCCTATTAGTACCGGTCAACTCAACACGTTACCGTGCTTACATCTCCGGCCTATCAACCCAGTAGTCTAGCTGGG